>NZ_CP047491.1:2727500-3065000 GCF_009931115.1 Microbulbifer hydrolyticus
TGAGCACACGCTGGTTTGTCGCCCAGACACCGGAACAGGCCCTGAGGATGGTAATAAATGGCGAAGTGGATGTGGTCGCAGAAAACATCAGTATTACACCACAGCGCCAGGAGATCGTCGAGTTCACCATACCCGTGTTGCAAACTTCCGATGTGCTGGTGTCCGGAAAAAATGGCCCAGACATCAGCAGTGTTGAAAATCTGGCCGGCACGGAATTGATAGTTTTGGCAGGCAGCACTTACGCTGAAAAAGCCCATGAGATCGTTGCCCAGTATCCTGAGGCCAACCTGTCGGTTCGCGAAGTATATCTGACCGATGAACGGGACACGCTGTTTGACATGGTCGCTAACGGCAACAACGCGGTCACCATCCTGCACAAAAATCTCGCCGAGGAGACGCTCAAGTACCGCGACGATTTAAAAATTGGTGTCACCGTGAGTCCTCCGGAAAACATCGCCTGGGCAATACGCAAGGACTCTGTCCGGTTAAAGAATCGCATCGACAACTTCCTGACCCGGACTCTTATCACTGCAGTACCTGAACGTACATCCCACTGGTATGCCATCAAGAAGTCGGGCGTTCTGCGCTTCGCAACCTACAACGGCCCTACCAGCTATTACCTGTGGAAAGGCGTTCTGCGTGGCTTTGACTACGATATGGCGAAAGCCTTTGCAGACAAGCATAAACTGCAATTGCAAGTCGTGGTGGTTCCCAATGAAGAGGACCTTGTGGACTGGGTCGCTGACGGTCGCGCCGATATTGCCGGGGCGTCGACGACGATTACTCAGGAACGCATTGACCGCGGCGTAATGTTCAGTATCCCGTTTATAGAGACCACCGAGAAGATCATCAGCAACCGCCAGCTGCCCCAGATTGAAACTCTCGCCGATCTGGAGGGGCGAACCATCACGCTACGCGCCTATTCCTCTTTCATTGAAACCGCTCGTACATTGCGCGAGCACGGTATCGATATAAACATTCAGATAGCACCTGCTGACATGTCATTTGAGCAGGTTTTAAACAAGGTCGCCAAGGGCGAGTTCGAGGCGACCATCGAAGATGGCTATATCGCGGATATTCAGGCGGCTCTGCGCCCTGAACTGGTCATCGGCCTGCAAGTCAGCGAAGGACGATCACAGGGCTGGATGATCAAACGGGGGAATAAAGACCTCTTACGCGAGGTGGACCGATTCCTCAAGCGATTCAGTAAAAGTGAAGAATTCGACAAACTACTGGCAGCCTACTTCGAGCCCGATAAGCATCTGGTGCAAAAAATTTCTGCACGAGTCATTCCCGGCGAGGCGCTTTCCCCTTACGATCACCTTGTCCAGGTGTATGCGCTGGAGCACAACTTTGACTGGCGCTTGATTGTCGCTCAGATGTGGCAGGAAAGTAACTTCAACCCCAGGGCGGTATCTCCGGTTGGCGCCCAGGGGCTCTTGCAGGTAATGCCGCGCACGGGTGAGGATATGGGCTACCCGCCTCCCCTGTTTGACCCGGAAAAAAACGTCAAAGCGGGTATCAAATATTTGGAATGGGTTCGAAATCGATTTAAAGCACCCCTGCCCGCTAGTGAACAGCTGTGGTTCACACTTGCGTCCTACAATGCCGGTATCGGTCACCTGTTCGATGCGCAACGCCTTGCAGAAAAGCTCGGGCTCGACCCAGGAAAATGGTTCGGTAATGTGGAGGTGGCGATGCTCAAGCTTTCCGAGCCACGTTACTTTCAAAAAGCGCGCTACGGCTATGTCCGCGGCTCAGAGCCCGTCGCATATGTGCGCAAGATCAGCAACCTCTATAAGGCGTACACCAACGTGGCCACCGGTGATATTGCCAAGGGCGCCGCAGCTGAGCATGGAAATCTGCAGGTATCTGTTAAGTCGTTAAAACGATCTTGCCAATATGATTACTCGACTCCATCAGCCGATGTGCATCCGCCACGTCTTCCAGCGCATAAGTGGCCGCTATTAATGGACGGATCTTGCCCTCGGCCAGCAAGGGCCAAACCCTCTTTTCCAGGTCACTGGCTATGGCCGCCTTCACCTCCGCTGGTTCCGGCCGCAGGGTGGAACCTGTCAGAATCAGCCGCTTGAGCATCACCGGCAGCATGTTGACTTGCACCTTGGCGCCGGCGAGAAACGCGATATTGACGATACGGCCGTCTTTTGCCGCTGCGCGGATATTCCTGTCGACATAGTCGCCACCGACCATATCCAGAATCACATCGACGCCCTCCCCGTCAGTCGCCTGCAGTACCGCATCGACAAAATCCGACTGCCGGTAATTAATCGCCAGTGCTGCGCCCAGTTGTTCACAGGCGCGGCATTTTTCATCACTGCCTGCGGTGGTGAACACTTTCACCCCCATGGCATTGGCTATCTGGATCGCCGCGGTACCGATCCCGGATGAGCCACCATGAACCAGCAGGGTCTCGCCAGCGGTCAGGTTTGCACGGCGTATCAGGTTGCTCCAGACGGTAAAAAACGTTTCCGGTAATGCGGCCGCCTCAACTAAAGACAAGCCGTCGGGAACCGGCAGACACTGTCCCTCCGGCGCCACGGCATACTCAGCGTAGCCGCCGCCATTTGTCAGAGCACACACCATGTCGCCCACACTGAAATTCGCGACGCCGGGCCCTACCGCCATCACTTCGCCCGCGACCTCCAGCCCCAGTATCGGGGAGGCTCCGGGCGGCGGCGGATAGAAGCCGGCACGCTGCACGATATCCGGGCGGTTGACCCCGGCAGCTGCCACCCGGATCAACACCTCCCCGTCGCCCGCCTGAGGACGCGCGCCCTCTTTCAACTGCATCTTTTCTGGTCCGCCGTGTTCCGGCAAGTCGATATAGCGCATTACTCGTCTCCATTCCTGCGAAGGCTCTTGGGCCGGGCGCCCGAAAACACACAGGATAATACCCCTGCGACAAAATTGCTGACGAAAAAAAGCCCGGCTCAAGGCCGGGCAAATGATAAGACTGGAGGAGGATGAAAATCAGATTTCGTAGTTTAGCTCGATACCTACAATACGGCCGCGGTTGATCGGCGTGAACGTGGAGTTTGGCCCCAGGGTAACCGGGCCGAGCATGCCAGGCAGCTGAGTATCGTTACCCTCGCTCACCTCGTCCAGCATGTTCTTGCCGAACAGGGCCAGGCGGTAATTACCCGAATCCGGAGTAAAGCCAATGCTGAAATCCACCATTTCCACTTCGCTCAACATACCGGCATTGTTGTCGGTGTAGGCCGATGCGTCGCGGTGGTTATAGTTGATGCGGGACGTCAGTGCTCCCCAGCTTCCCAGCTGAAGGTCGTGCACCATACCCACGCCGTAAGTCCAAGGGGCGAGACGCGGGATATCGAGCGCGTAATCTGCGCCATCCACCACACCATCACCGGTGAGATCCAGCCAGATATCGTCGTACTCACCATCTACATAACCAAGGTTCATAGTCATCAGCAGTGAATCGGACAAACCGGCCATCATCTCGAATTCGGCACCGCGAATGGTGGCGTTGGCGGTGTTGCGAATCAGCTGTGCCACCCCGGCGGTCGCACTCGGCAGATTCACCTCCCGCTGCATGTCGTCGATGGTATTGTGGAACACGGCCATATTCGTTTTCACACGCCCATCCAGCCACTGGGACTTGGCGCCAATCTCGAAGCTGTTCTGCTCTTCCTGGTCGGTTGGTCCCGGCGATTCACCAAAGGCGGTATTTCGCATATTGTAGCCACCGCTGCGGAAACCCTTGGTCCACACAGCGTAGGCCTGTGCTGTATCGCTCAGCAGCCACTGCATACCCACTTTCGGAGTAAAGGCGCTCCACTCCTCGGTATCAGAGAAGTCATAAACCGCACAACCCTCTCGATCACAACCATTGCCAGGGATAATCGAGGCGATATCCGCAGTTTTTTCCTCACTGGAGTAACGTCCACCCAGGGTCAGCACCCAGGATTCATTCAGGTCGATGTCCGCCTGGGTGAATACTCCCTTGGCGGTGTGATCCTGAACACCACCACCGGCCATAACCAGTGCGCCACCCAGCAGGTTGCGTTCCTCAATATATTTCAGATCCTGGGAAAACCAGTAAACACCACTGGTAATAGAAGTGGCTCCGAAGCGGCCAGAGTAGCGCAGTTCGTTACTCAGCTGCTCCTGATCAATCAGGCTGTAGGAATGGAACAGGTGTACCGGCAAGGAATCGATATCGCCCTCACCCAGAGTATCGTAATCACGCCAGGCGAGAATATTGGTGATGGTACCGTTACCGAAAGCGACGTCCTGGTTATACTCGGCGATAGCCTGGTTCCAGTCGGTCTCTGCCCAACCTTCGTTATCAATCGCTACTTCAAAGGAGTCGTCGCTGTTATCCCAGTTGGTCACGCCTACCGAGGCAGCAATTGCCGGTGAGAAATCCCCGCGGTTCTGCCCAACGGGTCCATCCGCGTCCACATGACCGGACTCCAGGCGCACGATCAGATCTGCGGACTCACCCATCTCAACGGTAAAACTCGGGCGTACAAACCAGGTGGTAGAGGCGCCGAGGTTATCGTTGCCGTTTGCCTTGTTTTCAAACCAGCCCTTGTCGTCGCTGTAGTAGGCGGTGAGACGACCGTTCACCGACTCGCTGATCTGGCCGGAAACGGTAGCCGCCAGGTTGGTTTCCTCTTGTGCGGTGGTTGAAAACCGCACTTTACTCATGAATTCTTCCGTGGGCTTCGCGGTTTTCACCACCACCGCACCACCGGTCACGTTGCGACCGAACAGCAGTCCCTGGGGACCGCGCAGTACCTCGATACCCTCCAGGTCAAACAGGTCCAGGATCACACCGGCGTTGATGCCCATGTACATACCATCGACGAAGACACCGACGGTGGGATCAATGGAGGGAATGGAACTGTTTACACCAAGGCCGCGCACGGTGAAGTTAGCGGTACTCTTGATGGTTCCCGCATCGTCCATCTGTACGTTGGGCATCTTGAATGCGAGGCTTTCCAGATCGCGGGTCTGCAGCGCTTCCAGCTGATCGCCAGAATAGGCGGTGGCCGCAACCGGCACGTCCTGCAGGCGTTCGGCATCGCCGCGTTTCCGCGCAACAACCTCAACTTCTTCCAGCAGGGTATTGATTGAATTCTCTGCCGCGTGGGCGCTGCCCACACCGCAGGCCAACGACATGGCCGCGAAAGAGCAGGCCGAGGCCAGGATCAGGCTCCTGCCCTTGCCATTGACTGTCTTTGTTGTGAGTAATTGTGAATTGAAAGCGTCAGATTGGCTTCCCATGTTTTCTCTCCATTGCACCGAGTTATTTTTATGTAATTTCCAGCAACAGAACCACCGCGACCGGTACCGCTTATCGCCGCTACACCTGGCGACCCGATCAGCAACCGCGCTGTCTTCTGCCGAACCGTATACCGGTTCCGGCAGTGGAAAGACTACAAGAGGTTTTTCCGTTACAAAAGCTTATTTTTATGAGTAATTCATCCTACTTATTCCCGCACCCCTAAAACGCAGGTCGCGGGAACCACTCATAAAAAAATGACTCTACCGTCACACCTCTAATCTGTTGGATTTTGTTCCCAAACCACCGCCGAAGTAGCAGGCGCCCGTGAAATTGATTCCAACGGTAACAGTTCTCAAGCCGTACCAAATCAGGTGGACAAATAACAGATATCTATCTCACCAATAGCCGACTGACAGTACCAAGTGTGTGCCGGGATAAACCAGCACGCCATAACCTCTCCGGTAATACATCCCGGGAACGTCCCTGTATTGGCCGACAGGCCTTCAGCCTCACTGCTGGAACAGAATATTCCCCAGCTCAGCCCTATCCTGCCATTACCCCTGCGGTAGTGGCGCCGCCCCAGCACCGGGTTCACCCTGTAATTCAGTCAAAGTGAATGATTACAGGGGTAGACTGAACGTGAATAACGAGTACACACCGGAAGAACAAGAATTTCGAAATCAGGTTCGGCAGTTCCTGAAAGAAAAACTGCCGGAGGATATCCGCCGAAAGTGCCTTATAGGCATGCACCTCGATAAAGAAGACTGTGAGCGCTGGCAAAAAATTCTGTACCAGCAGGGGTGGGCCGCGGTGAACTGGCCGAAGGAGTACGGTGGTACCGGTTGGACCGCCACCCAGAAAAACATTTTCGAAACCGAATGCGCCCTGGCTGGCGCTCCGGAGGTTACCCCGTTCGGTATGAAAATGGTGGCCCCGGTCATTTTCACCTTTGGTAACGAGGAGCAAAAGCAGCGCTTTCTACCGGATATTCTGGCCAGCAATGTATGGTGGTGCCAGGGCTACTCAGAACCCAATGCCGGCTCCGACCTTGCCTCCCTGAAAACGACCGCTCAACGCGACGGCGATCACTACATAGTCAACGGGACCAAAACCTGGACCACACTGGCCCAATATGCCGACTGGATTTTTTGCCTGGTGCGTACCGGTGGCCCACAGGAAAAAAATCAGACCGCAATCAGTTTTCTACTGATTGATATGCGTACCCCGGGTATCAGCCTGTCGCCCATCCTCACCCTGGACGGCTACCGGGAGGTGAACGAGGTGCACTTCGACAACGTGCGTGTACCGGTGGAAAACCGGATTGGCGAGGAAGGCAAAGGCTGGACCTACGCCAAGGTTCTTCTCACGCACGAGCGTACCAATATCGCCCGCGTTGCCCATTCCCGCTGCCAGTTGCAGCGCGCACGCGAGCTGGCCAATGCCACGCCGGATGGCGACAGCACTCTGATGGAAACACCGTCCTTCGCACAGAAATTTGCCGAGATCGAAATCGAACTGCTCGCTCTTGAGTACACCGAGCTGCGCACCCTGGACGCAATCCGCACCGGACAGGCGCCGGGGCCCGAATCTTCGATCCTGAAGATCAAAGGCACCGAACTGGCACAGAGCATCGACGAGCTGCATGCAGAAATCGCGGCAACCGGGGGCCTTCCCTATGTGCCGTGGCAGCTGGACGAAGACTTTGAAGGGGCAAAAGTTGGCAGCGATAGCGCGATTAACAGCTGGCTGCGCTACTTCAACAACCGCAAGTCATCCATCTATGGCGGCAGTAACGAAATCCAGAAAAACATTATCTGCAAGGCCGTACTGGGCCTGTAACCGGAGGAAGCGTATATGGACTTTTCATTCAGTGAAGAACAGCAATTACTGCGCGACAGTGTCACCCGGTTTATCAGGCAGGATTACGCCTTTGAGACCCGCCAGAAAACCGTCACCAGCAGCGCGCCCTTCAACCGGGAATACTGGCAGACCTTTGCCGAACTGGGCTGGCTACTGGTGCCGTTTACCGAAGAGGATGGCGGTCTCGGTGGATCGGCCGTTGACCTGATGGTGGTGATGGAGGAGTTTGGCAAAGGCATGGTGGTTGAGCCCCTGCTTGCCAGCGCAATCCTCGCCGGCGGACTGATTGCAGAAACCGGCAGCGAGGCCCAGAAAAACGACTGGCTGCTTCCGCTGATGGAAGGGAACCTGCAGCTCGCATTCGCCTTTGCCGAGCCCCAGAGCCGCTTTGACCTTGGTAATGTAGCGACCACCGCGGAGCCGGACGGCGACAGTTTCCTCCTGCGCGGCCACAAAACCGTGGTACTGAACGGCGGCGCCGCGGATACCCTCGTGGTTTCCGTGTGTACCGATAGCCAAAGCGCCGACGGCATCAGCCTGGTTCTGGTGGATGCCAACGCCCCGGGCGTAACGCGCAACAGCTACAAAACCGTGGATGGCCACAACGCCGCCGAAGTCTATTTCGACAACGTCCGCGTACCCCGCGCAAACCTGCTCGGGGCCGAAGGGGAGGCCCTGCCGGCTGTCGAGAAAGTCATTGACCGCGCTACCGTTGCGATCTGTGCCGAGGCAGTGGGTGCGATGGAAAGCGCCCTTGAGAAAACCCTGGAGTACACCAAGACGCGCAAGCAGTTCGGTGTGTCTATTTCCACCTTTCAGGCCCTGCAACACCGTATGGCGGACATGTTCATCGAGTGCCAGCAGGCGCGCTCCATCCTGATGATGGCGGCCATGCAACTTGATGCGAGTAACGGCGTGGCACCCAAGGCGGTTTCTGCAGCCAAAAGCCGTATCGGCAAAGCCGCGCGCAAGGTAGGACAGGAAGCTGTACAGATTCACGGCGGCATTGGCGTCACCGATGAACTGGACGTTGCGCACCTGTTCAAGCGTCTGACCAGTATTCAGTACCTGTTCGGCAGTACTGACTACCACACCCAACGATTTATCAGTGCCTGAATCCACGCGGGTTGGCATACAGCGGAAATAAAAAAGCGGCCCCGTGGGGCCGCTTTTTTGAATGGCGGGAGGAGCCGCTATGGACTGAGGCGTTCCAGCTGCCACTCTCCACCTTCCAGAGCCCGGTATATAAAGCGGTCGTGTAACCGGGAAGCACGCCCCTGCCAGAATTCCACCGCGTGCGGCTCTACCCGGTACCCTCCCCAGAACTCCGGCCGCGGCACATCCTGGCCATCAAATTTCGCACGGAAGGATTCGAAATTGTCCTCGAGCACTTTCCGGGAAACGATCGCATCGCTCTGGTGGGATGCCCAGGCGGCAATCTGGCTGTCCCTCGGACGGATGCTGAAATACTCGTCTGCTTCCGCGTCGCTCACCTGCTCAACAGATCCGCGCACGATCACCTGGCGCTCGAGAAAATGCCATGGGAACAGCAGTGACACTTTGGGGTTGGCGGTGATGTCCCACGCCTTCTGGCTTTTCAGGTTGGTGTAAAAAACAAACCCGCGAGCATCAAAACCCTTGAGCAGCACGATGCGCTGTGAAGGCTGGCCCGACGCGTCCGCGGTGCTCAGGCACATCGCACTGGGGTCGGAAATTTCCGCCTTTACCACCTCCTCCAGCCAGGCGCCAAATTGCCCGATCGGATCGTCCGCCAGCTCGCTTCGCTGCAGGCCACCCTGCAGGTATTCCCGCCGCCACTTACCAATTTCCATCGCTGTCATATCCTTACCACTGTTTCAACAATTAAACCCTGGAACATCTGACCGCAAGTTTACGCAGTTGCGTGCCAATTCCCAATTTGCGCAATTTTCCCCGTCACAGGCTGTGACTACACTCAATTATCCAGCGTATTTCCCACCGGAAACGCAGACTCTGCGGACGCTTGCAGGGCAGTTTCGCGCCCGCTACGCTCCGTCGCAAATCTGATAACAACCCACAGCGAGTGAGTCGGGGTATCGCCCATGCAAACGGCAGAAAATCAAAATCCAAAGAACCCGTCCTGCGCCAGGGTGCTGATGCACCTGTTGCGCCAGTATGACGTCGACACTGTATTCGGTATCCCCGGTGTCCACACCATCGAACTGTACCGGGGCCTGCCAGGCAGTGGCTTGACCCATATCACGCCGCGCCACGAACAGGGCGCCGCGTTTATGGCCGACGGTTACGCACGCGCCAGTGGCAAACCCGGTGTGTGTTTTCTGATAACCGGCCCCGGGGTGACCAATGCCGCCACCGCCATGGCGCAGGCCTACTCCGACTCCATACCCATGCTGGTGATCAGCGCGGTAAACCGTCGCGAGGACCAGGGCATGGGGCGTGGCCACCTGCACGAGCTGCCCCGCCAGCAAGATGTGAGCCGCGCATTCTGTATCTGGCAACATGCGCTGACCAGCGCCGAGCAGCTGCCAGACGCCCTTGCCCGCGCATTTCAGGTAATGCGTGCAGGCCGGCCCGGGCCGGTGCATATCGAAATCCCCATCGACCTGTTCCCCGCGCCCATGCCCGGACAACTGGAAGATTACCGCGCCACACCGACCCCGAGCCTGCCGGCCCCCGGGGGTGACGCCATCAGCACCGCCAGCAAGTGGCTGGCCGCGGCCAAAAGCCCCGTCATCCTCTTGGGTGGCGGCGCCCAGCACTGCGGCGAGGCGGCCACCGCGCTCGCGGACAGACTCGCGGCACCGGTATTCGAGTCCCTCGCCGCAAAAGGTATCGTAGATGAACGCCATCCCCTTTGCGGTGGTGCCAACCTGAGCTTTGCGTGTGTCCGCGACCGGGTGGAATCCGCCGATGTGGTGATTGCCGTCGCCACCGAACTTGCGGAAACCGACCGCAACCTGGTCCGTGAAAATTACCACTTCAGTGGCAAGTTGATCCGCGTGGATATCGACCCGGCCCAGCTGGTGTGCAATGCCCGCCCGGATCTCGCCATCTGTGCCGATGCGGAGGCAACATTGACCGCGCTTTCGGCGGCCGTACCGGACGCCGGCGAGCCCCGTCGCCAGTCCAGCGCGGAGGAGGTGGAATCACTGCTGCGCGCCTGTCGCAGCGAGTGGTGGCCCGGTTCCGAGGGGCGCTTCCCCTGGGTGCAGGCACTGCGCGATGCGCTGCCCACCGATGGCGTACTGGTTACCGACTCCACCCAGCTGGCCTACAACACAAACCACGCATTGCCCCTGTACCAGCCCCGCAGCCACCTCACCTGCACCACCGGCTACGGCACTCTGGGTTTCGCCCTGCCCGCAGCCATCGGTGCTGCCCTCGCCAGCCCGCGCCCGGTGGTCGGGTTGATTGGCGACGGCGGTATCATGTTTACACTGGGCGAATTGGCCGCGGCGGTGGAACAGAAACTGTCACTGCCGATACTGGTCTGGAACAACAGCGGTTACGGCGAAATTCGCGATTTTATGGACGAGGCCGCGGTGGAGCAGGAGGGTGTAAACCTGCAGGCACCGGACTTTGTCGCCCTCGCCCGCGCCTTTGGCGCCGAGGGCTGCCGTATCACCCAGCCGGAGCAGCTGGGCAAAGCGATTGCCGATGCCTTTACCCGCAAGGGGCCGACACTGATCGAAATTACGGCTCCCTGACGGTCAACAGTACACAACAGAAATAGAACCTATTTTGCCGGCCGATACCGCTTTGCCGCATCATCGGCCCAGCCACAAATCACCATCGGAAATTAACGCAATGGATTTAACGCAACTCAAGACAAAGCAGCTGTACATCAATGGCGAATGGCGCGACTCCAAGGGTGGCAGCCTGCACCCGGTGATCAACCCCGCCACCGAGGAGCCCTTGTGCGACGTCATTCAGGGCACACTCGATGACGTGGACGACGCGGTGGCCGCCGCAAAAGCCGCATTCAAACAGTGGCGCCACAGCCGCGCCGCCAAGCGTCAGGCACTGATGCATGCCATTGCCGACGGCATGGAAGCGCGCAAGCAGGATCTGATCGACGCGGTATCCGCAGCCCTGGGTTGCCCGCCGCACATCACCGAGTGGTTACATGTCGACGGTCCCATCTACGCCATGCGCTACTACGCCGATCGCGCCGCCGTCATGGAACAAACCGAGCAGGCTGGCCACTCTGTAGTGCTGAAAGAGCCCGTGGGTGTGTGCGGTTTTATCACCCCGTGGAACTATCCCCTGCACCAGTTCGTCGGCAAGGTAGCGCCGGCACTGGCCGCCGGTTGCACCATGATCCAGAAACCCTCGGAGATCACACCGCTGCAGGATTACGTCATGGCGGAAATCATCGACGCCGCCGGCCTGCCCGCCGGCGTCTTCAACCTGGTGCCCGGCGCTGGCCCGATTGTGGGTGCCGCGCTTTCCAGCCACGTGGATATCGACATGGTGTCGTTTACCGGCTCCACCCGCGCGGGTATCGAAGTCGCCAAATGCGCAGCGCCCACGGTCAAGCGTGTGACCCAGGAACTGGGTGGCAAGTCGCCCCTGATCATCACTCCCGACGCCGATCTCGAAACCGCCGTGCGCTGGGGCTGTGAAGATGTATTCATCAACAGCGGGCAAACCTGCACCGCGCTCACCCGTATGCTGGTGCCCGCAGAGCGCTACGAGGAAGCGGTCGAAATTGCCAGGAAAGTGGCTGAAGAAGTTGCCATCGGCACCGGCGCAGACGACTTTATGGGCCCCCTCTCCTCCGCCCGCCAGCGCGATATCGTGCGCGGCTGCATCGACAAGGGCATTGCCGAAGGCGCGCGCCTGGTCACCGGCGGCAGCGACACTCCCGAAGGCTTCGCCCAGGGCTTCTACGTAAAACCCACCGTCTTCGCCGACGTCACCAACGACATGGCCATCGCCCGCGAAGAAATCTTCGGCCCGGTCACCTGCATGATCCCCTACAAGGACATGGACGAAGCCATCGCCATCGCCAACGACACAGAATACGGCCTCTCCAGCGGCGTGTGGGCGAAGGATGCCGAGGCCGCGATGCCCGTCGTGCGCCGCATCGAAGCCGGTCTTTGCTTCGTCAACGGCGGGGAATTCAATTACGACGCCCCGTTTGGCGGCATGAAGCGTTCCGGCAATGGACGCGAATTTGGTGCGGCCGGCCTGGACGAGTTTATTGAACTGAAATCCGTGCAACTGCCCGCATAAAATCCTGACGCGCCGCTGACATCGGCGGCGCTGTTGACTGCCCGTTCCGCCATCGCTATCTTTGCTCCCGACATCAAGAGAGTGGCTGACGCCAACGCCAACCTGCCTAACCGGGGCAAGGTGGTTTCTCTTCACGGAACGTACAATGTGCGGCCTGTGTAGAGGATGGGGCTCTCGCTGAACCGACTCGGTTCCAGCGTTGCAATCCTACCGGGATGCGATTTTTTACTGACGAATCGCCTCTTCCGCCGTCAGCCCTCCATAATTTTTGGAGGGAACATGTCCGAATTACAGCTATCCAGCACCGACGTTATCGAAATCCAGATTGCCCCACAGCGCAGCCGAACGGCCGTCCGGGCAGTCAAACGCAGTGATCGAGAACTGCTGTGGCAACTACTGTTCGACACAACGGAAGACGCGCTGGCCTTCGCTACCCACTGCCGCGCCAGCGACGCACCGGTCACTGCCCACAAGGCTTGTGAATTGGTGGGATAACCCAAATAGATGGGCCGAATGGGTAATCTCGTTATAAGAGAGAGCCCAACCTACACTTACGGCTGAATTTTCAACGTTGGTGAGTCAACGTTTTGAGCTTTACGCGAAGGTGTCGATACCGGGTGTTTCCTTGTGAGACCGTCTGCGGCCAGGACGGCCGCAGCCGAGCCCCCATGGATGGGTTTACGGCGTGTCTCACAAGGAAGCACCCGGTAGCGGCACCGCCACCAAAGCTGTTCATGCCTGCTTTAGTTTCCGATTGCCAAAAGCACTACAGGAGCCAATAACAACGCCATGTCCAAGCCCGAGCAATTTTTCCAGCACCTGCGTGATGAACTGAAACAGATTGAGGCCGACGGTCTCTACAAGCGCGAGCGCATCATCACCTCACAGCAGGCCGCCGAGATCCAGGTCAACAACGAAGACCAGGTCCTCAACTTCTGCGCCAACAACTACCTTGGGCTGGCCAACCACCCCGACCTGATCGAAGCCGCCAAAGAAGGCCTCGACCAGTACGGCTTTGGCATGGCTTCCGTACGCTTTATCTGCGGCACCCAGGATATTCACAAGGCACTGGAGTCCCGCCTCTCGGAATTCCTGCAGACCGAAGACACCATCCTTTACACCTCCTGTTTCGACGCCAACGGCGGCCTGTTCGAAACCCTGCTCGGGCCGGATGATGCGATCATCTCCGATGCCCTCAACCACGCCTCCATCATCGATGGCGTGCGCCTGTGTAAAGCCAAGCGCTTCCGCTATGCCAACAATGACCTGGCCGACCTTGAAGAGCAGCTGAAAGCGGCCGACGCCGCCGGAGCAAAAACCAAACTGATCGCCACCGACGGCGTTTTCTCCATGGACGGCGTCATCGCCGACCTCAAAGGCATCTGCGACCTGGCTGACAAGTACAATGCACTGGTCATGGTGGACGACTCCCACGCCGTTGGTTTCCTCGGCCAGCACGGCCGTGGCACCCACGAATACTGCGACGTGATCGAACGCGTCGATATCATCACCGGCACCCTCGGCAAGGCTCTCGGTGGCGCCTCCGGTGGTTTCACCTCCGGTCGTAAGGAAATCATCGACCTGCTGCGCCAGCGCTCGCGCCCCTACCTGTTTTCCAACTCCGTGGCCCCGGCCATCGTCACTGCCTCTCTGAAAGTGCTCGACATGCTGGTAGAGGGCGGCGAGCTGCGCGAGCAGCTGCAGGAGAATTCCGAGTATTTCCGCAAGCGCATGACCGAAGCGGGCTTCACCCTCGCCGGTGCCGACCACGCCATCATTCCGGTGATGATTGGCGACGCCGCACTGGCCCAGAAAATGGCCGACAAGATGCTGGAAAAAGGCATCTACGTGGTCGGCTTCTTCTATCCCGTCGTGCCCAAGGGGCAGGCCCGCATCCGCACACAGATGTCCGCCGCGCACACCCGTGAGCAGCTTGACCGCTGCATCGATGCGTTTATTGAAGTCGGTAAAGAACTCGAGATTATCTGAGCAGTTATGAAAGCATTATCCAAACTCAAGTCCGAGCCCGGCATCTGGATGACCGATGTCGAGGTTCCGGAGCCCGGCCACAACGACCTGCTGATCAAGATTCGCAAAACCGCGATCTGCGGCACCGACATGCACATATACAACTGGGACGAGTGGTCGCAAAAGACCATCCCGGTGCCCATGGTTGTGGGCCACGAATACGTGGGTGAAGTCGTCGGCATGGGCCAGGAAGTGGCCGGATTCAAAGTGGGCGATCGAGTGAGTGGTGAAGGCCATATCACCTGCGGCCACTGTCGCAACTGCCGCGCGGGCCGGCGCCACCTGTGCCGCAACACCTACGGTGTGGGCGTCGATCGCCAGGGCGCATTTGCCGAGTACCTGGTTATTCCAGCACTGAACGCGTTCAAGATTCCGGACAATATTTCCGATGAACTGGCCTCCATTTTCGACCCCTTCGGCAACGCAGTGCACACCGCGCTTTCGTTTGACCTGGTTGGCGAAGATGTACTGATCACCGGAGCCGGCCCCATCGGCATCATGGCCGCGGCAGTGGCCCGCCACGTCGGTGCGCGCCATGTGGTGATTACGGATATCAACGATTACCGACTGGAGCTGGCTAAGAAAATGGGCGCGACGCGCACCGTGAATGTCAGCAAGGAAAAGCTACCCGATGTTATGAAAGATATCGGTATGACCGAGGGCTTTGATGTGGGCCTGGAGATGTCCGGTGTCGCCGTGGCTTTCCGGGACATGCTCTCTGCAATGAACCACGGTGGCAAGATCGCCATGCTCGGCATTCCACCGGGCGAGATGGCCATCGACTGGAGCCAGGTCATTTTCAAAGGCCTGATCCTGAAGGGCATTTACGGGCGGGAGATGTTCGAGACCTGGTACAAAATGGCCAGCCTGATTCAGTCCGGTCTGGACCTGTCCCCGATTATTACCCATCAGTTCTCTGTGGACGAGTTCCAGGCAGGCTTCGATACCATGGGGTCTGGAGAATCGGGCAAGGTTATTCTTAACTGGCAGTAACCCCTTCAAGCCGGGCGGTGGTATACCCCCGGCTTTTATTTCTCCCCCCCGGTTTGAGCCTGTATGCACAAGTCGCATGCCGCCACAAAAGAGCTGAATCGGGCCACTAAAAAAATCCCGGTGCCAATTCAAACCCGACTCCCAGGGTTCGCACACGCACCGAATAGTCGATAAGGCTTTCACCATAGCCATCAAAGTATTTTACGAACCCGCGTACCCGATTGGAGATAGGGAACTTCCAGCGCAACTCTACCGCACCATAGTTCTCTGAACTCAGGTTATTACGCAATTTAATTGATGAGCTGTACCCTCCTGAGCGATACCCCCCGGAGAGTTCAAAGTTTCCAAAGTGCGCATCTAAATCCGGCCCCCTGCCCGCATTGGAGTCTGCCGATAGACGGTACCAAGGCTTGAGACCGACAAAATAGCCGCCCTTTTCAAACGTGACATCCACGAATATACGATTCCAGCCTCTCGAGTAGGCTCCGCTGCGGCCATTCGACTGGTGGCTGATGCCAGCTTGTGAAACAACGCTTTGAAAACCGAATACTTGCCAGTCACTGGCCCGGGTCGCCAAAAGTTCCACTTCGTGGTTGGTTTCCCTGAACGGGCCCGATCTAGCATAGGCCTGCCAGAAACTTCGATTGGTGTAAGCGAAACTGAGAAATGAGTCTTCGCCCCAAATACCACTCCAGATTGGCACCTGAAGCGACAGCTGAAACTGCACTTCCGCAGGATAAACCTGCTCCATCCCATAACGGCTTTCTGTCACCCACATCTGTTCAGACAGATCCCGATAAGCTATCGGCAAAACGTAATTTTCTTTATGGGAAGCCAGGGAAAACGGATTCTCTACGGCATCGCGGACTGCCTGGATACGATCACTTACAAAAGGCCTTGTAGCCCGATGATTCTCTGATGCATCGTCGTTCTGCAAACCGACTGACGCCGGCCCCGACAATTGCGCGTCATCCGGTTGCGGAACTTCAGATTCTGCACTCGCGTATCCGGCCGCCATCGACTGCGAAACAGGCCCCACGCCGAGCAAAGTAAACGAAAATATCTGCAGTAATAAAGCCGAACATTTTCGCCAATCACAGGCCATACGACTCACTCCCTGAGAGTAATTGCTGAACTAGCTTAGTCCGGGGAGGTCATGCCTGCTCATTGATCAATCAAACAGGCGAAACGAATTGGTCGAAAAACACGATCACTTTTGCACACACGTTAAATACTCTGTCATGAACAGATTCGTTATCACTCAACTCAACCTTTATATCCGTGGGGCCTGTGGGCTAGCATATTGATCAATCCGAAATGCACCGCCGTAAAACAGCAGTTGTTTGATTGCACTTTATTTGATGATCCTGTATTTTCCCGCCCGGAAAGCTATAGCCGCCAGATGAGCCACCGAGAGGCTCGAAGTAGCAAATGTCCTGCTCCTTCCAGGCGCTGTAGAAGTCCCCGTCCCTCGCTGGAATACCCCTAATGCAAATCTTTGCGTCCCTGCGCTGCTATGTCCTCATACTGCCATTCATTTGGTCCAGCGCTGTTCTTTCCGAGTCCATCAACTGGGAAGACGCCAAAAAGTCAATTTTTGATGCCAGATATGAAATCGGCGCTGTCGCCGGTGGCATCACCTATCTTGGCGTGAAGGAGTGGAACTGGGGAAGCGCGTCGTTCAAATTTAACGACGAAGGATGGTTTGGCATGGATACAGGCAGTGGCGGCATGGACAAGCTTGGCCACATGTACTCCTCTTACCTGATTGCGGAGGCAATTGGAAATGGCCTGTCCAGAAACAATGATGCAGATTTCTCAGCCACCTACAGCGCCCTCTGGGCCAGCAGCCTGATGCTGTATGTTGAAGTCTTCGACGGCTACTCCGCTGACCACGGCTTCTCTTACGAAGACGTGATATTCAATTCCACAGGAATTGCGTTTTCGTATTTGAGAACCCGTAACCCCAAACTCAAGGACCTGCTCGACTATCGCCTTGACTACCGCCCCTCCAGGGGTATGAAAGGCTTTCACCCGGTAACCGATTACAGCGGCATGCGCTACTTACTTGCAGTAAAAGCGGCAGGGGTACCCTCGTTGCGCGATACGCCGCTCAAGTACGTGGAATTGAATCTTGGTTATATGGCGCAAGGTTTCAAAACATCCGATGCACCCTATTTTCCAGAGCGAAAAACCGAACTTTTCGTAGGAATCAGCTTCAACCTGGACGAACTGTTGTTCAAGCCCTTTTCTGAAAACCTGGGAAGGGTCGGAAAATATGCGTCTACGGTATCCCACTACTACCAGCCCCGGGGGACCTATACTAAAACAAGCCTGGATAAGCGACGTGCCTGCGTAACGGCAAGCTGCCCTCTCTAGCCCAAAGCAAGCGCCAGCATTCCCTGAAAGCGTCAACCTCCCCTGCAACAGGAGCAAGATCAATGCTCAGAGTTATCGGTGTACTTGTATTCGCCCTGATTCTTCTCGGCCTCGCGGGTCACCTGTTCTACCAGCGCAAAAGCGAGAATGAAACCAGCCACACTGAGGCAGCCTGGATGCACCACCTGGCATTTAACGAATTCAAGACTCCAGTTTGCTGATCAATCGCGTACTCGTGGTGCCCTGCACCAGCAGAGAAAACAACACCACACCGAATACCATTGACTGCACCGTCCACCAGTAAGGCAACTCGGTGGGCAGCGAAAGCACCAGGGCGACAGCAATAACCCCGCGCAAACCACCCCAACTCAGAATCAAGCGCCAGCCCTGTGGAATCGGTGGCCCCACAAAACGGGCCAGCGGCGACACCATGAATACGGCCAGCGCCCGCGCCCCGATTGCCGCCACGATTGCGACAATCATCGCCAGCCATTGATTTGCAAACATCTCGAAAGTAATCACCAATCCCATGATTACAAAGATCAGCGCATTGAACAGCAATCCCAGCCATTCCCAGGTAGGCGCCGCATGGGCCAGATACGTGTCCTGCTGCTCCCGCAGGCACGCGCGGGCAACGATTGCACACAGCATAACGGCAATAATACCGGACACGCCGACCACATGTTCCGCCAGGTAAAAAGTGCCAAACGCCGCCAGCACCAAAACCATCAATGCTGCACCGGCCGAGCGTAAATACAGGATTACGATCGCCGTGACCAGACCACAGATGGTGCCTACCCCAAGCCCGCCAAAAAACAGCGCCGAAAAATACACCGCAAAATTGCCTGCACCGGTCACCGTTTCGCCGGTGGCCACGGAGCCTTCCACCACACTGTGCGTTGCGATGCCCAGCACAAATGAAAAAAGCACAATGGCTACCGCGTCATTGAACAGGCTCTCGCCCTCGATCAGCGTCAGTAGCTCTTCACTGGCGTGACTCTGGCGCATTCGCACAACAATCGATACCGGGTCCGTCGCTACCAGAATGGCTCCAGTGAGAAATGCGGCAAGCCAGGGAAAACCGGAGGGGTGATAAATACCGTAGTAAATCAGTGCAGCGGTGATCACTGCGCAGATCAGTGCACCGATGGTGGCGAGTAATAAAATCGGCCCCAGCCAGCGGAACAGAATATCTGGATCAATCCTCCAAGCGGATTCAAAAATCAGTACGGGCAGGATGACGAAAAACACCAGCTGATGCAGGTTCTCCGCGCGCAGTCCCGTATCGTAATCAATCACCGGCAACAGCATGCCGGCAAGCACCCCGGCGATCAGGCAGCCGAGCGTATTATCCCGCTTCAGCAGCCGGGCGATGCCCAGACCGACTACGGCAGCCAAAGCCATATACAGGCCCTGACCTACAAGAGTGATCACCCCTTCCATGGTTTGCTCCCGCTGCCTGGTTTACTGTGCGCCGCGATCCGACGCGATCACGGATTTCGGAGCCACCGCCGGTACAAGCTCAGACAATGGCACCGGCATACCGCGCTCATTGATCACTTCCACATGGGAACGCTGCAACATCCGTGGCTCCGGCACGCCACAGGAGTGCGCAATGGTACCCACTTCGTATTCCATATTGTGTGCGTAATGGTAGACCCGCTCCGCTTTATCCATGGGGTCCAGGCCCTGCTGCAGGTCCGGGTTGTGGGTGGTAACACCAGTGGGGCAGGTATTTTTGTTGCACTGCATCGCCTGGATACACCCCAGGGCAAACATAAAACCCCGCCCGCAGTTCACGAAGTCGGCGCCCATGGCCAGTGCCCAGGCCACCATTGAGGGCGTGAGCAATTTGCCCGCGCAAATAATTTTGATACGTTCACGCAATCCGTACTGGGAAAGCAGGTCGACCACCAGCGGCAGGCTGCGGTTAATCGGCAGGCCCATATAATCCATCAGGCTCTGGGGGGCTGCACCGCTGCCGCCATCGGCGCTGTCGATGGTGATGAAGTCCGGGGCGGATTCCGGGCCACGCTGCAGGATCGCTTCACACAGGTCATGTAACCAGTCGCTGCTGCCAATCACACACTTGAAGCCAGTAGGCTTGCCGGTGACCTCGCGGATGCGGTTGATCATATCCAGCAGACCGTCCACGTCACTGAACTCCGGGTGCCCGTTGGGGCTGATGGAGTCCATCCCCACTGGAATTCCACGCACATGGGCAATTTCCGGCGTGACCTTGATGCCCGGCAGGATGCCACCTTTGCCCGGCTTGGCGCCCTGGGACAGCTTCAGCTCGAACATTTTCACCTGCTCGTGTGCCGCCACCGTCTTCAGTTTGTCGTCAGAGAGCAAACCGTCCTCGTCCCGTACCCCGTACTTGGCAGTGCCAATCTGAAATACGATGTCACAACCGCCGGAGAGGTGGTGGGAGGACAGGCCGCCCTCCCCCGTGTTTAGCCAGATACCGGCCTTGGCGGCCCCTCTGGAAAGCGCCGTTACCGCAGGTACCGAAAGCGCGCCAAAGCTCATCCCGGAAATATTGAAAATGGAACGGGTGGTATAGGGCCTGCGGGCCACACCTTCGCCGACAGTCACTTCCCGCGGCGGCACTGCGTTCTTGGCCAGGGTGGGAAAGGGGTGATTGAGGAACAGGATATCGCCAGGCTGATTCAGTGGCCGGGTGGACCCAAAAGCAACGGTGGAATCGACGTTCTTGGCGGCGCGGTAAACCCAGCTGCGCTGGGCACGGTTGAACGGCATCTCTTCCCGGTCCAGAGTGAAAAAGTACTGGCGGAAGAACTCACCCAGATGCTCAAACTGATAGCGGAAACGGCCCAGCACGGGAAAGTTGCGCCGGATGGCCTGCTTGGTCTGGCTCACGTCAGACAGGTACAGGTACACCACGTAGAGTACGAACACCACCAGCCCGAAGGCAAACAGCATCGCGAACGCCTGCAATATATTGACCGCAAAATCATGAATAGCGGCAACAGCCTGAAGATCCATTCCCTTTTCCCTGCTCTGAATATGTTTGCGCGCAAACCAATACTATCTGGTCATTGTATGTGCTAGCAGCCGGCCTTGCACAGCCCCGGCTGCAGCAATAAACTGTACAAATATACAGCCTGCAGAGACAGCCGTGGCCAACGAGTCCCCAACCAACCAGTCCCGGGCCCACAAGGGCCGCGGTGCCGTCAGTAATCTGGCGGGCCGCTTTGTCGATCAGGTCAGCACCCGCAAGAGCGATGGCTGGCAGTTGGAGCCGGAGGCTCTGGAGCGGATTCACACCACCGCCACCGAAGAAAAGGCCAGGACCATCATTGCCACCAATTCTTCACCGGACCTGCCTTTCAGCCAATCCATCAATCCCTACCGCGGTTGCGAACACGGCTGTATCTACTGCTATGCACGCCCCGCCCACGCCTATATGGACCTGTCGCCGGGACTGGATTTCGAAACCCGCCTGTTTTTCAAACCCAACGCCGCTGAGTTGCTGGAGCAGGCACTGCGCAAAACCAGCTACCGGTGCAGCCCCATCGCTCTCGGGACCAATACCGACCCCTACCAGCCGCTGGAAAAAGACAAACAGATCACCCGGCAGATACTCCAGACCCTGCAGCGCTACCAGCACCCGGTCACCATCGTCACCAAGGGCCAGCTGATTTTGCGCGACCTGCCGCTTCTGGCGGAAATGGCCCAGGATAACCTCGCGCATGTGGCCATCAGTGTGACCACCCTCGACAACGACCTGAAACGCAGGCTGGAACCGCGCACCGCGGGCCCGGCTGCACGCCTGCGAACGATCGAGGCTCTCGCGAATGCCGGCGTCCCCACCGCTGTGATGGCCGCGCCAGTCATTCCCGCACTGAACGATTGCGAGCTGGAAAAAATTCTCGAGAGCGCCCAGAGTGCCGGGGCCATCCACGCCGCCTATATCCTGTTGCGGCTGCCGTTCGAGGTGGCGCCGCTGTTCCGGCAGTGGCTACATGAGCACTACCCGGAGCGCGCAACCCATGTAATGAGCATCGTGCAGCAAAGCCGCGGCGGCAGGGACTACCAGAGTGAATTCAGCCAGCGTCAGCGCGGCACCGGCGTGTTTGCACAGTTGCTGCAGCAGCGCTTTCGCGTAACCTGTCGCAAGCTTGGTCTCAATGAGCGCAAGCTGAACCTGGATTGCAGCCGCTTTTTGCGGCCGCCCCAATCCGGCGATCAGCACACGCTTTTTTGACCCGACCTTTTTTATCGAGACGTTTAACTTGGTACCCTGTTTTGTCTGGCTGGTTTGTTTATCTGATTCGCACCAACAAAGGCACCCTGTATACCGGGGTTACCCGGAATGTGGCACGACGCTTTGAAGAACACGATAGCGGTGGCCCCAGGGCGGCCAAGGCCCTGCGCGGGCGCGGGCCGCTGGAGCTCGCCTTCCAGTGCGCCATGCGCAGTAAATCCGACGCACTAAAACTGGAAGTGGAGATCAAGCGCTGGCCCAAGCGCAGAAAAGAGCAACTGATCGCAACCGGGCCGGCGTTTCTTGTGGAATACCTGGGGCCGGACTACCAGGGAATGCTTGAACCGTCGTAATTGTAGAAGTGACCGCTGTTTTCGGCGCTCGCCTTCAGTAATAACTGCTTCAGACCCGCCACGCTCTCCTCCGCAGAGATCAACGCATTGGGGCCGCCCATATCGGTTTGCACCCAGCCGGGGTGCAGCGCCAGTACCTTGATGCCCTGATCGGCGAGGTCGATGGAGAGGCTTTTTACCACCTGGTTTACCGCGGTCTTGGAGGAACGGTAGATATAGCCACCGCCGGAGTCGTTGTCGTCGATACTACCCACTTTGCTGCTGAGAATTCCGACAACCTTGCGTGCACCAGCGGCCAGTTGCGGATAAAACGTCTCCACCAGTTTGTAGGGCGCGATCGTGTTCGCTTCCAGCACCTTGCGCCACTCTTCTACGTCCACGTTCCCCAGGGCAACGCCTTTCGGGCCATAGTAGCCGGCATTGCTGAGCAGGATATCCAGCGGGCGCCCCTTCAGGTCACTGGCCAACTCCGCCATCTGCTCGTAGTCGGTGACGTCCAGGCTGTGGATTTCAATGTTTTGGTTGGCTGCGGCCAGCTCACCAAGCTCCCAGGCAGCCGAAGGGTTGCGACAGGTGGCGATCACATGCCAGCCGTCTTCGGCAAACTGTCGGGTCATTTCAAGGCCGATACCGCGATTGCAGCCGGTGATGAGAATCGTGCCGGGCATAGTCCCTCCTCTGGTGGTATTCTTGCGCCATCAGATGATAGTGCAATCAAATAACGTATGTATTACTCCCTCGGCGACCTTTTCTGGATATTCCTGTTGGGGCTGGCCGCCTGGTATTTCTGGGCTGGTATGGCTGCCAAAGAACGGGTACGACGTATCGTAAAGCGGCATTGTGCGGATACCGGTGTGCAACTGCTGGATGATACCGTCATGCTTGTCCGCACCCGCGTGAGGCGAGACCGCAGCGGGCAGGTGCGCCTGCAACGCAAATACGAATTTGAATTCACCTCGACCGGGGAGCGCCGCTACAGCGGAATCGCGGTACTGCACGGGCAGCGTGTCAGCCAGATACAGCTCTCCCCCTTCCACATGAGCTGAACCCTCCCCGCGACAGCCAATACCGATGAGCGCAACACTATGCAGAAAGGCATCTACCGCCACTACAAGGGTAACCTTTACCATTTGATGGATATCGCCACTCACAGTGAGACCGGGGAACAATTGGCGATTTACCGGGCTCTGTATGATGACTATGGCGTGTGGGCGCGCCCCCTGGCCATGTTTGCAGAAACCGTGGAGAGGGATGGCCAGACAATCCCGCGCTTCGCCCTGGAAAAAGCCCTGGACTGACCGGCTACCGGATGCCGAATTTTACGAAAAAATACGACCCTCAAGGTCGAACACAATAAGGATACTCGGTGAACAACAAGCAGATCCTGATTTACGGCGCCTATGGCTATACCGGCGAACTGATTGCGCGCCAGGCAGTGGCTCAGGGCCTGAAGCCTATCCTGTCTGGCCGCAGCGCCGCCAAACTGCAGCCACTGGCCAATGAGCTCGGGCTGCCCGCCATTGCCGTAAGCCTCGATGACAAAGAAACGCTGGTGCGCACCCTCCAGGGTGTGGCGGCAGTCATTCATTGCGCCGGCCCTTTCTCCGCGACTGCAGAACCGATGATGCATGCCTGTATTGCCAGCGGTGCCCACTACCAGGACATTACCGGTGAGATGGCCGTCTACCAGCAGGCTCATGCACTGGACGCGGAGGCCCGCGCCGCCGGCGTGGTGCTCTGCCCCGGCACAGGCTTTGACGTGATCCCCACCGACTGCCTGGCCGCCGCCCTGCACAAGACCATGACCAGTGCCACGCACCTGACCCTGGGCTTTGATTCCGACTCGGGTTTCAGCCCTGGAACGGCCAAAACCTCCATCGAGAGCCTCGGCGTAGGCAGCGCGGTGAGACGCAACGGCAAGATTGAGGTGACCCCACACGCGGAACTGACCCGCAAGATCAATTTTGGCCGCGGAGAGAAGTTCGCGGTGGCAATCCCCTGGGGAGATGTAGCCACGGCGTACTACACCACCGAGATTCCCAATATCGAGGTGTACATCCCCATGAGCCCGCGGCGCGCAAAGAAAATGCAGCGGATGAATGCATTCCGCTGGCTATTGGGCATGCAGTGGGTACAGAACTGGCTCAAGGGCAAAGTGGAAAAAACCGTGCGTGGCCCCTCGGAAAACCAGCGTGCAGAACAGAAGACCTGGGTCTGGGGTGAAGTGCGCAACGACCGGCGCGGTGAACGTCGCGTGGGCCGGGTAGTTACCGCCAACGGCTACGATGTGACGGTGCACGGCTCTCTGGCGGTTGTACAGCACCTGCTGGGCTACCATGGCGAAGGCGGCTACTTCACGCCCTCCAGACTGTGCGGCGCCGAACTGGTCGAAAAGCTGCCCGGTTCCGGTTCCATCGAAATCGGCATCGACTAACACGCCACAGAAATGCCCGTATCCGCGGCGAAGTCCTGCCACAGCAGTTCGCCGCGTCTCTCCGCGCCATCATCCCGAGAACCCATACCCGCCAATCAAGCCGGAAATCAGGTTTCACAGACCTGACATAATTTGTTCAATTCCACGCAACAAATGCTTCGTACTTTTAACGCATGCGAAGCTTACCTGTCACTCTGAAAACGGTCGATGTCTCCCTGGTCCTGCGCATGGCGCAACGGGCCACGCGGCCAGCCTTGCGCAGGAACTACCTGCTGCTGTCACGATCTGCGGATGGCTGGCTCTACCTGCTGTCGCCCCTGCTGGTCGGGCTGGCCAACACCGGTGCCGCGCTACCGTTCCTCTATACTTGCAGCGCCGCCTACGCGATAGAGCGCTCGCTGTACTGGACCATCAAGAACACCATCCGACGCAACCGCCCCCCGGAAGCCATTCCGGGCTTGCGCGCGGTCATCGTGGCGAATGACCGCTTCAGTCTGCCGTCTGGCCACACATCCGGCGCCTTCCTGTTCGTCACCATACTGAGTCTTTGCCTGAACCCGTTGTGGGCGTTCGGCTACTTCTGGGCTGCAGGCGTTGGCACATCCCGGGTGGGGCTCGGCGTTCACTTTCCCAGCGATGTCTGCGCTGGCGCACTCCTCGGCACCTGTGTGGGCTTCGCGGTCTGCGGCGCGCTGCTGTAAACGCGCGTATTTATCCGTCAGCTCAACCGGAGAAGCACTTTGAAAATACTTTACGGCGTTCAGGGTACCGGCAACGGCCACCTTTCCCGCGCACGGGCCATGGCCGAGGCATTCCGCCAGTTCCCCGAGCTGGACGTCCAGTGGCTGTTCAGCGGCCGTTCGCCGGAAAAATTCTTCGCCATGGAGGCGTTTGGTGATTACTGGTGGCGCGAGGGCCTGACCTTCGTGCCCAAGGAAGGAAAGGTCGACCAGATCGCCACCGCCCGGCAGCTCAATCTGTCACGCCTGCTCAAAGATATCCGTGACCTGCCGGTTCAGCAGTTCGACCTGGTGATCAGCGATTTTGAGCCGGTTACCGCCTGGGCTGCAAGAAACCGCAAGCGACCGAGTCTCGGCCTCGGGCACCAGTACGCGTTTCGCTTTCCCATTCCCACCCCTGCGTTCGGCTGGATGGCGCGCGCGATCATGAAGGTCTTTGCCCCGGCGCAGGTCAGCCTGGGGATGCATTGGTATCACTTTGGCCACCCGATCCTGCCCCCCATTGCCCAGGCACACGAGGAACCGGCGGTCGACGGCAGGGACGTGGGGGACCATGTGCTGGTATACCTGCCGTTTGAGAATCATCTGCCGCTACTGCAACAGCTGGCACAGCTGCCACAGAAGTTCGTTGTGTACGGCCTGCCCACGCACCTCCCGAAAGCCGACCACATCACCCTGAAAGCCCCCTCTGTAAAAGGCTTCCGCCACGATGTCGCCACCGCGCAGGGGGTTATCTGCAACAGTGGCTTTGAACTGATCGCGGAAACCCTCACTCTCGGCAAGCCGATCCTGACCCGCCCGTTGAAAGGTCAGTTTGAACAGGAAGCCAATGCGCTGGCGCTGAAAGAACTGCAATTGGCCCGGGTCGTCGAGCAATTCGACGCGATCACCATCGGCCACTGGCTGCAGGAGAAACCCGGGGGAGTGCGTATCGGCTGGCCGGATGTGGCCGGGGCGATCGTCCACTGGATAGCCAAAGGGCAGCGCACCAGCCCTCAGGAGCTTGCCGACAGTCTGTGGGAAGCGGTTATTCCCGGCAGCGCCGCTACCGCACCACTCACCAGAAATACCCCAGCCACACAGCAGGTGGAGGGCATCGAGGAGCAAGGCAAGATACAGGATATCGAGGGCAGCGAAGGCACCTGAATCCAGTCCGCACGCCCGCGCGAGCCGCCCGCAGACGAGTGGATGCTGCTAAGGCCAGCAGCCATTACCTGAAATGTCATTGCCGCCGTTACGCTCAGTCCCTACTCTGGCCCGATCGATCATAAAAAATGGCCCAGGGTGTAGTGACCATGACCGAGCAGCTGCTGAAAGACCGGGATATAGAATTTCTGCTGTACGAATTTCTCGACACCGAGGCGCTGTTACAGCGCCCCCGCTACAGTGAGCACTCCCGCGAGGTATTCAATGCGACCCTGGCAACGGCCAGGACCATCGCCGACAAATATTTCGCCGATCATTACACCAAGGGCGATGCCAACGAACCTTCGTTCGACGGTGAAAAAGTCACCCTGATTGAAGAAACACAGGCCGCGTGGCATGCCTTTGCCGAGGCCGGTTTCCTCGCCGCCCCCTACGATTTCGATGAAGGGGGGCTGCAACTGCCAGAGGTGATCCTGCGTTGCGCCATGGCCTATATCAATGCCGCCAACGTGGGCTCCGCGGCCTATCCGTTCCTGACCCTCGGTGCCGCCAACCTGGTGCGCAGTTTCGCCAGTGAGACCCTGCGCGAGACCTACCTGCCCCCGATGATGGACGGCCGCTATGCCGGGACCATGGCGCTGACGGAGCCGGACCAGGGCTCCGCCCTCGCCGACATCCGCACCACCGCCACCCCCGCGGCGGATGGAAGCTACCGGCTGCGCGGCCAGAAAATGTTTATCTCCGGTGGCGATCAGTCGATCACGGAAAACATCGTGCATATGGTGCTGGCGCGTATCAAGGACGCCCCTCCCGGGGTAAAGGGGATTTCCCTGTTCCTGGTTCCCAAATTTCTACCCGCACGTGATGGCCAGCCCGCCACCCGCAATGACGTAAAGCTCGCCGGCCTGCTGCACAAAATGGGCTACCGCAACACCACATCCACGGTACTGAACTTTGGCGAAGACGGGGGTGAAGATGGTGGTGCGATTGGCTACCTTGTAGGAGAGCCACACCAGGGGCTGTTCTACATGTTCCAGATGATGAATGAAGCCAGGATCGGGGTTGGCAGCGGAGCCGCAGTGCTCGGGTACCGGGGCTACCAGCACGCCCTGCAGTACGCCAAAGAGCGCCCACAGGGCCGCCTGCCCTCCAACCGGGACCCACACTCCAAACAGTTGCCGATCATCCAGCACGCTGATGTCCGGCGAATGCTGCTGATGCAGAAAAGCTATGTGGAAGGCGGCCTGGCGCTATGCCTGTATGCGTCCTCCCTGGTCGAGGACGCCCACAGCGGAAACTCGGAACTCGAGCGACAGAACGCCTCAGAGCTGCTCGACCTGCTCACCCCCGTCGTAAAATCCTGGCCCTCAAAATACTGTCTCAAGGCCAAC
Source organism: Microbulbifer hydrolyticus (assembly GCF_009931115.1). Classification (NCBI taxonomy): domain Bacteria; kingdom Pseudomonadati; phylum Pseudomonadota; class Gammaproteobacteria; order Cellvibrionales; family Microbulbiferaceae; genus Microbulbifer; species Microbulbifer hydrolyticus. Next base: position 2,755,569 of record NZ_CP047491.1, read on the forward strand.
GACCTGGCGATCCAGGTGCTTGGCGGCTCCGGCTATATCCGCGAGTATCCACTGGAGCAGCTGTATCGGGACAACCGCCTGAATCCGATCCACGAGGGCACCGAAGGTATTCAGGCAATGGACTTGCTCGGGCGCAAGGTGCCTGCCAAGGGCATGGCCGGTTACCAGATTCTGGCGAAGGAAATACATAAAACACTTTCTGCCTGCACCGGGAACGACACGCTGCAACCGCTGGTGGAGGGGCTCAGAGATGCCCTGAACCAGTTGAACGGCGTATCGGAAAACCTGTTGCTGCAGATGTCGGCGGATGCGGATCGGGGACTGGCTAATGCGAGCCTTTACCTGGATGTATTCGGTCGGGTGGTGGTGAGCTGGATCTGGTTGCGCCAGGCAGCCATCGCACAGGAAAAGTTGACTGGCGACGCAAACCTGCCTCGGGAAGATATGGATTTCTACCGCGGAAAATTACAGGCCGCGCGTTTTTATATCGAGTGGGAATTGCCGGAAATCACCCCACAAATCGCGCTACTGGAATCCGGCAACAGTGTGACGTTCGATATGCAGGGTGACTGGTTTTAACAAAATCCTCGACACTATTTATTGTGCAGAGCTTATTGCGCAGAGCGCGCCTGCTCTCTTTGCAGGTGCGCCAACGCCTCGCGCATGGTGGCTACCCAGTAGCGGTCCGGGTGCGCTGCGAGGTGTGCAAGTAGCTGCCGGTGGGCATCGGAAGAGACGGTGATGTAGTCACCACCAACGCCGTGGAACAGAAATCCAACCAGGCTGTTGTTCACCCGTGCAGCTTCCGCCACCGCAATCAGTTCTTTCCCACTTTTTTCCGCACCGTCAAACGATGCCACCCGGTAAAAGTCACTGTCGCTTACCTGATGCTGGCCATCGGCGGTAAACAGGCGCGCACCGGTTACCAGCTTCTTCAGCGCCGGAACCACATCCTCGCCGCCGGCAAGCATGTCGCCACAAGGGTAGGCAAAGGTCCGCTGTTTCTCTCCATCGATAGCCTCCAGCATACTGTTTGTGGTCTGCACCTCACTCACAAACTGGTCGAGCGTGTACTTGTCCAGATCTTGCCAGGATTTTACCCAGCTGCGATTGGCCAGGGATTTGCGGCATGGATGGTACAGCGTATGGTTGCCCAGCTCGTGACCACTTTTGGCCGCACTTCGCCATTCATCCAGCCGCAAGCGTACCGCGGGCCGCGCACCGCTGATATAAAAAGTGCCGGGCAAGTTGTGTTTGTCCAGTTGTGGAATCGCGACATCCAGGTGGGAATCCAGTGCGTCATCGTAAGTCAGTACCACTGCCACTTCCGCGCCGCCCGGCCAGGGAGATTCGGCCTCAGCGGCGATAGTGGCTGCGGAGCCCGCCGCAAGTAAAATGGAAATCAGAAAGGTGCCGCTGGCGCCGATTTTCCGAACGTGTCGCGCAATCATTGCATGTCCTTTTTATTCTTCGTTTGCAGAACCAGCCGGTGCCGGCAACGCCACATCGGTACCGGCTTCAGAGCCTGACGCGCAGGGTAAGCCCGCCCAGGTCTTCTTCACCGCGCTGCCCGGCAGGCACGATGCCAATTTCACCGTGATAACTCTCAACGATATCCACCACCACGGCAAGCCCGATTCCCTGCCCCTGCTGCTGTTGATCGGCACGCACCCCGCGCTGGACCACCTGCTGCCACTGATCCTCGCTGAGCCCCGGGCCGTTGTCGGAAACCAGAACTTCCAGCCCGCGCTGATCCTCAATATTGTCAATTTTAACCAGCAGCTTACCGCCACCGTACTTGTAACCGTTGTCCAGCAGATTTCCGAGCATTTCCAGCAGGTCACCCTCGTCCCCGTAAAACAATACCTCGTCATCGCACAGCAGCTCCGCATCCATCGGCTTGCCCCGATACACTTTATCCAGTGCGGTGAGGATTTTCTCGGCGATGGGCTGCACCTTCACCCCGCGAAGAATGGATTTCGGGGAACTCGCCACAGCTCGTTTGAGCTGGTAACTGATAATGCCGTCCATGCGCTGCACCTGCTCTGCCAACGCCTCCTGCGCCGCCTGAGGATCCTTGCCCAAATCCAGCCCTTTCAATACCGCCAGTGGTGTTTTCAGGCTGTGGGCGAGGTCACCCAGGGTATGACGGGTTTTCTCCCGCTGGCGACGTTCATTTTCGATCAGCAGATTGAGGTTGTCGGTCAGAGGCACCAGCTCCTGCGGAAAATTTCCCTGCAGGGTATCCGTCCCTCCCTGCTGCATTTTCTTTAGTGCCTGGGTAACCCCGCGCAGCGGCGCAAGTCCCCAGCGCAGCACCAGTAATTGCACCGCGATCAGTGCCAGCGCACCAATACCCAGCCAGCGCCACAGGGTGCCGCTGAACTGCTGCACTTGGGCGTGTAGCGGCGCGGCATCTTCAAGAATGACAAAGGTAAATTGCAGCTCGTTATCCAGCCCCCAGGCGATACCCTGGCGAAAACTACTGTAGGGCGTTTCCAGATCCGGCAACTGGACCTCGGCAAACACTTTCTGCCCCTGGCGCAGTGGCAACGGCAGCGGCAAAGCGGAAAAATTGGGCAGGCTGAGGGCGGACTGGGAACGCCAGATGACCCGCCCCCGGGCATCCATCACCGCGCCGATCAGGCCGGAATCCGGCTGGTTGAAACGTTGCTCGGGCAGGTTCAACGGAAGGTACAGACTATCGCCATCGAGCTCAGCCACCGCCAGAAGCGTATAGATATATATCTGCAACTCGCGGGCTTTGGCTTCATCCAGTGAGGTGCGGTAGGCACGTTCGAGCACCCCGGAAAGCACCACCAGAAAAACCAGCAGTACCAGGGTAGCCATCAGCGACAGCCGCCCGGAAAGCGAGTGCCACCAGCGGGAAATGGAGGGCGCGCGGGACGGCAAGAGCTCAGCCCGCGGCAGCGCTGAATCGATAGCCGCGCCCGCGCAGGGTTTCAATCGGCTTGACACCGCCGGCGGCATCGAGCTTCTTGCGCAAACGACCGATAAATACCTCGATCACATTGCTGTCGCGATCACAGTCCTGCTCATAGATATGTTCGGTAAGGGTGGTTTTCGATACGACTTCGTCCGGGTGCAGCATCAGGTATTCCAGTACCTTGTACTCGAAGGAAGTGAGTTCCAGCTCATCGCCGGACACCTTCACCCGTTGCGCGCTGGTATCCAGCTCAATGGGGCCGGCATTGATTGTGGGCGATGAGAAACCGGCAGAGCGGCGCACCAGTGCGTTCAGTCGTGCCAGCAGCTCCTCGGTATGGAAAGGTTTGGTCAGGTAGTCATCACCACCTGCTTCCAGCCCACGCACCCGCTCCTGCCAGTGCCCCCGCGCGGTGAGAATCAGGATGGGAAAATGGTGGGACTCCTTGCGCAGGGTTTCGATGACCTGGATACCGTCTACTTTCGGCAGTCCGAGGTCCATGATCGCCACGTCGTACGGGTACTCACGGCCCAGGTAGAGCGCCTCTTCGCCATCCGGCGCCTCGTCCACGGTGTATCCTGCTTTGCGCAGGGAAACAGCCAGTTGCTCCCGCAGGGCATATTCATCTTCCACCAGCAATACGCGCATATAAGTTCCTCTGCCTGTTCTCTATCGGTGGGACCCTCAGCGGGAAATCCGCCCGCTCGCTTTATCCACAAACACCACATAGACCTGACTCTTGTCAGAAAGTCCCTTCACCCGGTACATCGCCCGGCCGTTCCGCTGCACTTCGCTGATCGCCAGGATCTTGCCGCCGTAGCGTTTCTTCACGATGGCTGCCGCCTGATCCCGGGAAACCCCGCGGTTCTGCATACGGATACTGGCGAGAGGCTGCACCTTGAGGTAACCCGGCCCGCGTTGTGCCGGCTGCGAAACTGCAGCCCGCAAATCCACCTGCTGGCCGGCATAGAGCGGTGAGGCAAACAGCGCGGCGCACAGGCCCGTCACCAGTACCATCGCAGCCATTCGGATAGCGGGAAGTTTCACAATGCAGCTCCTGTTATATTGCTAACGCCGGTCAGTGTCATCAAAGGACCGGCGTGACATCTACGCGAACCCGGATTCTATCTCCAGGATGCCGATCAGTGCGAGTCAGATATTCCTGACCGTTATAACGGTAGTTTACGTCATATCCTATCAATTCCCGGCGGCTGCTGACTTGCTCCACCACCTGACAGCGCTGCTCGGTGCCTACCTGCACCGGTGCATTGTGCCGGCTGATGGCCCCGCCGATGGCCGCACCCACCGCGGCACCGGCGACCATACCCGCGCCCTTGTTACCGCGGTGGTAATGCCTGCGATGGTGACGACCGTGGCGATACCCCTTGACCGCGTTGCGCCCTACAGCGGCGCCGATCAGGCCACCGATCAGTGCCCCGGCGGGTGAAGGTTGTTGGTAGGTTACGGTCTGGTCCCAGCACTGGGTGCGCGGCTCTACGACCTGAATGTCGTTATAGATGGGGGTAACGCCAGTGACGATCGCGTAATCGTAGCCATCCTGGCCCTGGTAGTAGCCGCTCTCACCGGCGCTGGAATGGGCGCTGACACCCACCAGGCTGGCGGTCAGGCCGGCAAACGCCAGTTGCTTGAAAAAAGTGTGTATCTTGACCATGTTCCATGCTCCCTGAGACCCGGAAAACAGCACCTGTTGTGACCGCCCCGACACTAAATTTCGGGGCTGGGCGCCTGTTTACTGACCTTTTCGGCCGATGGGAGCACTTTAATGGGCACTGCCTGAATCCTTCCTGAATCCCGGCGGTATTTGGCAGTAAGCGTCTGGGGGCAATCACTCGCGATTGGCAATCGCGGCCACCGCCTCGGACAGGGATTCGGCCGATTGCGGCCCTACCAGTGTTCTTCGCCACTGGCCGTTTGCATCGATGATCAGGGTAGACGGGAGTACCTGCGGCATTGGCTGCCCCCAGCGTCCCTGCGGCGCGGCCGCCAACAACGGGAACGCAATGCCAAACTTGTCCGCCTGCCTGCGCACCTGCTCTGCCGGTAACTGATCGAAATTGATCCCCAGCACCAGGACCTGGTCGCGGTGCTCACGGTAGAACCTGTTCAATTCCGGGATCTCCTCGCGACAGGGCGCGCACCACTCGGCCCAGTAGTTCACCAGCAGGATCTTGCCATCGCCGGATAGTGATTCGCCATCCAGGGACCGCAACCCGCCAGCATGACGCTCACACCCGGCCACCACCAGGCCAATGAGCAATAAAACAACGGATAGTGATGCGCGCATGGATTCAGGACTTGGCTGTTTTGCTGGATGCTTTCCCACCACGGGCATTGCGGCTGCTCCCTTTCGAGGAAGATTTATTCTCTTTGTGTGTGCTGTTTGGAGCATCGTTACTCGCCGCTTCCGCAGCGTTGGCCTCCACGCTGGCATCGACCGACTTCTCCAGCATTTCCTTCGCCATGGACTCGCGGAACAGGTCGCCGAGACTCTGGGAAAGATGATCGCGGGAAAAGTCGCGGGCTTCGCGGAAGCGCGCATCCACCTCCCGGTACCAGGGCCGCTGCAGTAATTCACGATGTCCGCTTTCAGGTAGCGGTGCCGGGTGCAGCCAGTCCACCATCTGCTGCAGGGAGATGGAATCCAGGTCGCGCACCAGCACGTAGTCATTGCGTTCGGTCTGCGCAATAACCTGGTTGGACTGCAGCACTTCGCGGATATGCCGCCACTGCGAAGGCCGGATGCCTGCGCGGGAGATATCCTGTTCGCGCACCGGCTCCCCCTTCTGGTAGTTGCAGAAAAACTTCCACAGCAACGACAGGGTGGCGACCAGGTCAGAATACCGTCGCCCCTGCGCCGCCGCATGGTAGGCAGAAAGCGTACGCACCAACACGCAACCGGCCAGCACGATCATCCACATCAGATAAATCCAGATGAGGAACAGAGGCACAAACGCAAACGCGCCGTAAATCGCCTGCACCGAACTGCGCGCGACAATCGCGCCGAAGAGATATTTCGCCGCCTCAAAGGCAAATGCGGTAATCACGCCACCGGCAAGGCCGTGGCGTAGCGGCACACGACAATTGGGAACGGCGACGAATAACAGGGTGAAAGCAATAGCGGTGAAGATCCACGGCAGTACCCGCAACACAATTGGCAGAACCCCGAGGCTGTCGTTCTGGGCGAGCACCTTCTGTGAAAACAGATAAGTAGTGGCCGCCATACCGGCGCCCAGCAGAATCGGCCCCAGGCTGAGAATTGCCCAGTAAAGAAGAAAGCTGGAAACCCCACGGCGCCCTTTGGGGATATCCCAGATGGCATTAAACGTGTTTTCGATGTTCTTCAGCATGAAGCCCGCAGTAAGCAACAACAGACCGATACCGGCACCGGTCAGACGCTGGGCCTGTGAGGAAAAACTGTTGATGTACTCCTGCACGTCGCGCCCACTCTCAGGCACGAAATGAGAAAAAATCTGCTGCTGGATTTTACTTTCGAGGCCTGCGAAATCCGGAAACAGGGAGAGCATCGCATAGCTCACCGTCACCAGCGGAACAATCGCAAACAGAGTCATGTAAGTCAGGGCAGCGGCATTCTGGCGGCAGTTCTTTTCGTTGAATACGGTCCAGAGGGAGGCAAAAAACCGACGCCAGCGGTGCACCATTTCAGTCATGGGTCTTCTCAGTTTGTTATATAGCCATGTGTGCCGGATTCTCGAATGAATCCGACCAAATACGCCGTGCAACCTGTCTAAAAAATACGCCATACCCCAGCGTAGTCCACGTTTTACACAGGTTCATGGACGGCCAACAGTCACCTGTTAGAATACGCCAAACCTTAACAGGATACCCCTTCGATGTGGACGATCTATCATAACCCGCGCTGTTCAAAATCCCGCCAGACCCTGCAATTGCTTCAGGAAAACAATATCGAACCGGAAGTGGTGCTTTACCTGGAAACCCCACCGGACACCGCCATTCTCACCGCACTGCTGAAAAAGCTCGGTATTGGTGCCCGCGACCTGCTCCGCAAAGGCGAAGACGCCTACAAGGAGCTGAACCTCAAAGATCCGACTCTCGGCGATGACGCCCTGATTCAGGCCATGGTCACGCATCCCAAATTGATTGAGCGGCCCATCGTCGTCAATGGTGAAAAAGCGGTACTCGGCCGCCCGCCAGAAAACGTGCTGGAGCTCCTCTAGTGCCTCCTGCGATGATCACCGAACCCTATGTACTGATTCTCTATTACAGCCGCGGTGGTACAACCGCCAGTATGGCAGCGGAGCTCGCCCGCGGTGTGGAACAGGCCGGGCTCAGCGCTCGCCTGCGCACGGTGCCGCCGGTATCGCCGGACTCCGAAGCAAGCCTGCCACCGGTCCCTGATAGCGGCGCCCCCTACTGTACCCCGGACGACCTGCGCCATTGCGCCGGCTTGCTGTTAGGCAGCCCCACCCGGTTTGGCAATATGGCCGCACCGCTGCGGTACTTCCTGGACCAGACCAGTGACATGTGGCTCGATGGCAGCCTCACCGGCAAGCCGGCGGCCGTTTTCACCTCCACTGGCAGCCTGCACGGCGGACAGGAAAGCACCCTAATTTCCATGATGCTGCCCCTGCTGCACCACGGCATGCTTATTGCCGGCATCCCCTATTCGGAAGCAGCCCTTATGCATACCACTACCGGCGGCACGCCCTATGGCGCCTCCCATTGGTCCGGAAGCAAGGCCGGTGGCCTGAGCGAAGACGAAACCAGCCTGTGCCGCGCCCTCGGCCAGCGCGTGGGCAACCTCGCCCGGCAACTGGGGCAAGAACAGGGGAATCAAAATGGCTAGAAAGCCCAAAGCCATCGACCCGGCGAGCGTGTCGCGCAAGCTGGAAATCGCCCACAAGCTCAACTGGGTCTGCTATGGCGGTCTTTTGCTACTGTTCGCGGTATGGAACCTGCTTCTCGGCGGCTCCGTGAAATGGTGGCTGCTGCAGACGGTGCCACTGCTACTGGTATTGCCGGGCATGCTAAAACAGCACCAGCGCAGCTATTTATGGTTGTGCTTTATCCTGCTGCTGTATATCACCGCCGGAATCGTCGATGTAATGATGCCTACGCGCGGCTGGCAGCATGGCGCACTGACCGCCCTCAGCCTTATCCTGTTTATCTCTGCGATGATGACCAGCCGCTGGCTGGTGCAGTTGCAGAATGCAAAACGCTAACGAATCAACAGACCGACACAAGGAGTTTCAGGTTTGACTGAAGCAACTCGCCACCGCGGACCTGTCCGCCGCTTTTTCGGTGCCATTGGCGGCGCCATCACCTGGCTGCGCCGGGTATTTACCAACCTGCTGTTCCTGTTGATCCTGCTGTTTATCGGTGTCGCCATTTTCGGCGGTGAAGAACGTATCACCGTACCGCAAGGCGCTGCACTGAAAGTCGCTCCCGGCGGTTTTCTGGTTGATGAAGTCAGCCAGCCCAGCGGCATTCCCGGATTCCTCGGCGGCCCTTCCAGACCCCCGGAGACTCGCGTCAAAGACCTGGTGGACGCCATCGACCGCGCCGCCAACGACAAACGTATTGCTGCGCTGGTACTGGAACTCGATTACCTCGCAGGCGCCAGTCTCAGTAAACTGGAAGAAGTCGGTGAAGCCGTACGGCGCTTCAAGGCCAGCGAAAAGCCGGTCTACGCCATCGGTGACAACTTCACCCAGGGGCAATACTTTCTCGCCAGCCATGCCGACAAGGTCTACCTGAACCCGATGGGTTCACTGCTGCTCACGGGCTTTGGCAGTTACCGCAACTACTACAAAAGTGCCCTCGACAAGCTGAAAATCAACTTCCACGTGTTCCGTGTGGGGGATTACAAAGACTTTATCGAGCCCTATACCCGCGATGACATGTCTCCCGCCTCTAGGGAAAACAATGCGCGCTGGTTGCATCAGTTATGGAGCGAGTACACCGAACAGGTCACCGGCCTGCGCAACCTGCCGCCCAACGCCGTGGACAACTACGTCGCCGACATGCCGCAAAACCTGCGCGCCGAAGGCGGTAGCTGGGCGAAAGCCGCCCTCGCCAACCAGTTTGTCGACAAGCTCCTCACCCGCCGCGCCGCTATGGCGGAAATGCAGGAGCTGGTCGGTGTCAGCGATGCCGACAAGTCCCAGTACAAACATATCAACGCGATGGATTACCTGCGCCATACCAAATTGGCCGACCTTTCCGATCCCCATTTGAAAAGTGACAAAATCGGCCTGATCAGTGCCGCCGGCGCCATCATCGATGGCGAAGCCCCCCCCGGACAGATCGGCAGCGCAAGTCTGGGCAAACTGATTGCTGAGGCACGCGAGAAAAAAGTCAAAGCCCTGGTACTGCGTATCGATAGCCCCGGAGGCTCCGCTTTCGCCTCCGAAGCCATCCGCCAGGAGCTGCTCGCCACCCGTGAAGCCGGTATCCCGGTGGTTATTTCCATGGGGAGCGTCGCCGCTTCTGGTGGCTACTGGATTGCGGCCGGTGGCGACCGCATTTGGGCCTCTCCGTCCACCATCACCGGCTCAATCGGCGTATTTGGCGCCTTCCCCACCTTTGAGGATTCCCTCGAGCACCTGGGTATCTATAACGACGGCGTCGGCACTACCGAGCTGGCCGGCACCATGCGGCTGGACCGCGCGCTGCCGGAGGCGGCCGCGGACATACTGCAACAGGGGGTGGAGCACACCTATGCGCAGTTCCTCCAGCTGGTAGCGGAAGCCCGCAGCAGTACCCCTCAGGAGATCCACAAGATTGCCCAGGGGCAGGTATGGACCGGACGCGCCGCACACAAACTGGGGCTGGTGGATGAATTGGGCAACCTCAAGGATGCCATTGCCGACGCCGCCCAGATCGCCAAGCTGGAAAACTACGACGTGGTTGAAATTCAGCGAGAGCTGACGCCCAGCGAAAAGATCATGCGTGCCCTGGCTGAAAATGTGGATGCCAAAATTGCCGCCAGTGTGGAGCAGAACCTCCCCCTCGGAGCCTGGTTCAGCAGCTTGCAACCGGCCTTGCAGCCGCTTGCGGAACTGAAGTCCTTCAAGGATCCACGCGCCCTTTATGTGCGCTGCATGCACTGCGTCGCACCCTGATTCGATAAATTCCTGCTGTGCCCTCGTACAGCAAAAAATGTGCGATCTCCGGCCGTAAAACGGTCGGGGATTGCTTTCCTCCCGTTGCTGCGCCCTTCTCCTGCCCCGTGTCCCACCCACCGCCTTACCAGACTATTCCCCTGCCACTATGCAGTCCGGTCGCCCAGGTTGCACCACAATGGCTCAGCTCGAAAACCTGCAGGGAGTCAACGCCCCATTATGACGCACCAATTCCCCGCCGTTTCACGGTCCCTGACCAACACAATGAATTACTCGCCAATCAACCGGCTACAAGCACCGTCGTAGCTCACTTTTCTCCGTCTGGCACTATTTTTGGATTGAGGTAATAGAGAGAAAGCAATAACGACCATTTAAATAAACGATAAAGTTCTGACCAACTCGGAAACTAATGACAGAAACAAAGAGCGCGGCGTACAACTCTTCGGATTTTCAATGGCTGGTCGCCAGCGACCTCGACGGCACCTTACTGGACCACTTCAGCTATTCCCACCTGCCAGCGAACGACACCCTGGAAAAACTCGAGTCCAGCGGTATACCGGTGATTCTCAACAGCAGCAAAACTCGCGACGAGATGCTGGAGCTGCGCCGGGCGCTCAACAACGAACATCCCTTTATTGTGGAAAATGGCTCGGCCATTTTCATTCCGCAGGGCTACTTCCCCCAAAGACCAGAGTTCGCGCGCGAGGAGTCGGGCTTTTGGATCGTCGAGCCCGGTGCGCGGCGCGATGACATTCTCGCCTTCCTGCAGCAAGATGGCGAAAAACACGGTGCGCCCTATCTCAACTTCGCAGCCGCCTCTACCGCAGAAATCGTCGCCGCGACCGGGCTTACCAGTGCCGAGGCGGAAAAGGCCAACCAGCGCAATTACTCCGAGCCCCTGCTGTGGCAGGGGGATGAACAGGAAAAACTCGCCTTTATTGCACGCGCCAACGCCTCCGGGTTCGCCACCCTTCAGGGCGGACGCTTCCTGCACGTACTGGGGCAGACCGACAAAGGGCGCGCCACGCAATTACTCAAGAAAGCCTACCAGCACTATACCGATCGCGAATGCCGCCTGATCGCCAGCGGTGACGGCCCAAACGATCTCGACATGCTCAGGGTGGCAGACATTGCCGTTATCGTTCGCTCTCCGGCACACCCTCCACCGAGCCTCCCCCACCACCCACACCTGATCGTTACCCGGGAGACAGGCCCACGCGGGTGGGCAGAGGCCATCGAAGAGATTTTCACTACCGACTCCAAGCATTCCGCGAACATTCGAATGTAAACAGACCCGAAATAAAGGAAGCAAACCGTGACCGACTTTTTTCAGAATGGCGACATCACGACCCTGCACAATCTCTCCAACCGCAGCCTGGAAGACATGGAAGCGGATCTGGTCCGTTTTTCCAAGCACCGCCCGATGTCGCTGTTGTTGCCTTCACTCTATTCGGAGCTGGAAGGCGAAGCGCTGCCGAAGATCCTCGATATCCTGGCAGATGTGCCCTACCTTTCCGAAATCGTGATCGGCCTGGATCGCGCGGATGAATCCCAGTACCGCGATGCGTTAAAGCAGTTCAGCGTCCTGCCGCAGCATGTCCGGGTTCTGTGGAACGATGGTCCACGCCTGCGCGAGCTGGACGCACAGCTGAAGAGCGACGGCCTCGCCCCCAAGGAAGCAGGTAAAGGGCGCAATGTCTGGTATTGCCTGGGTTATATCCTGGCCTCAGGCCGTGGTGAGGCGATTGCGCTGCACGACTGCGACATCGTCACCTACGACCGGATGATGCTGGCGCGCCTGTTTTACCCGATTGCCAATCCCAACTTCAGCTACGAATTCTGCAAAGGGTTTTACTCCCGTGTCGCCAATGGGAAAATCAATGGCCGCGTATGTCGGCTGCTGGTTACGCCGCTGGTGCGCACCCTGAAAAAGATTTATGGGCACACCCCCTACCTGGAATACATGGATAGTTTCCGCTATTCCCTCGCCGGGGAGTTTTCTTTCCGTCGGGATGTCATCAATGACCTGCGCATCCCCAGCGACTGGGGGCTGGAAATCGGCGTCCTGTCGGAGATGCACCGCAATTACTCGACCAACCGCCTGTGCCAGGTGGACATAGCGCACGCCTACGACCACAAGCACCAGGATGTTTCCTTCGATGATGAACAGGGCGGGCTGTCGAAAATGTCTATCGACATCGCCAAGTCATTTTTTCGCAAGCTCGCCACCCAGGGCACGGTATTCTCATCAGAGACCTTCCGCAGTATCAAAGCCACCTATTTCCGCGTAGCCCTCGACTTTGTTGAGACCTATCGCAACGATGCCATCATAAATGGCCTGAATTTTGATATTCATAAAGAAGAGCAGACGGTAGAACTCTTTGCCAGCAACCTGGTGAAGGCGGGACAGGCGTTCCTGGAAAACCCAATGGAAACCCCGTTTATCCCGAGCTGGAACCGCATTACCAGTGCCGAGCCCGGGTTCCTGAATCGGCTGCAACAGGCCGTCGAAGCGGATTACGAAGAGTACAACATCTAATCCACCAGACTAGTAGCCCGCACAAGTTTGAAGCAAAAAAACAACCGCATGGAAACCCGGGGGGAAGCCGTGAGCCATTCCAACTCTCAAGTTCCGATCAAGGATGTGCTCCACCAGAAAGTGGTGGATCACCTGGCCTTTATCTACCCGAATCTGGACATCGAGCCCATTGCCCACGAGCTGGTGCGCACCATGCGGCTGGACGATGACTGCCAGAGCCCCCTCGCCCACAAAAACCTGTGGGACCAGACCGATATTGCCGTCATCACTTACGGAAACAGCATTGTCAGCGACAACCAGCCGCCGCTGAAAACCTTGCACCACTTCCTGCAGGCGCACTTCCCAATGCTGATCAACACGGTGCATATACTGCCGTTTTTCCCCTACACCAGTGACGACGGTTTTGCGGTTTCCGCCTACAAGCAGGTCGATCCCCCCCTGGGAGACTGGAGCGATATCCTGCGCATCAGCACGGATTTTCACTTGATGGCGGACCTGGTAATCAACCACTGTTCAGCGAAACACGACTGGTTCCTGAATTACCAGGAGGGAAATGACCCGGGCAGCGACTTTTTTGTGGAAATGGATCCGGAAGAAGACCTCAGTAAAGTAGTACGCCCAAGGGTAACGCCGCTGCTGCGCGCCACTAGGACGCCAAGGGGAACCAGGCATGTATGGTGTACTTTCGGCCATGACCAGGTGGACCTGAACTTCGCCAACCCCAAGGTACTGGCAAAGATTGTCGATATCATCCGCCTGTACCTCGATATGGGCGTGCGGATATTTCGCCTCGATGCCGTTGCATTCATCTGGAAAGAGGTGGGAACCAACTGCCTGAACCTGGCAGAAACCCACGAAATCGTGCGCCTGCTGCGTACCCTGATCGAGCACGCCAACCCCAATGCGGTGATTATCACCGAGACCAACATTCCCAATCAGGAAAACCTGTCCTACTTCGGCAACGCGAACGAAGCACACTGCATTTACAACTTTTCGCTGCCTCCGTTGCTGGTCAACACCCTGGTTACCGGCAACTGCCGGTACCTGAAAAACTGGTTGATGAGCATGCCCCCGGCTCAGAACGGCACCACCTACTTCAACTTCATCGCATCACACGATGGCATCGGCCTGCGTCCGGTAGAAGGTTTGCTGGATGACAGTGAGCTGGAAGCCCTGATTCAGAGCATGGAAAACTTTGGCGGGCAGATTTCCTGGCGGGCGCTGGATGACGGCAGCAACAAACCCTATGAAATCAATATTTCACTCTTCGACGCGCTGAAAGGCACCACCTGCGGAGAAGACGAGTGGCAGCTGCGGCGCTTTATCTGTGCCCACGCAATCATGCTGGCGCTGGAGGGAATTCCGGCGTTCTACCTGCACAGCCTGATGGGAACAACCAATGACTACGAGCGCATGAAGGAACATGGTCACAACCGTGCCATCAACCGCCGTCAGTGGCAGGAGCAGGAACTGAACGAAGCACTGGCTGACCCCGACAGCCATCACCACCATGTATTTCATCAGTTGCGGAAACTGATCCAGTTACGAAGGGATCAGCCGGCATTCCACCCGAATGCAACCCAGTTTACCCTGCATCTGGGGGACCAGGTGTTCGCATTCTGGCGCCAGAGCCTGGACCGTCGACAGAGCATTTTCTGCCTCAACAACATATCTGATCAGCCACAGACGATTCATCTGAATGCGATCAACCTGATCGGTACCGACCAGTGGAAAGACCTGGTCAGCGACGCCACCTTTGACGACATGCTGGCGACCGTCACCCTGGACCCGTACCAGACAATGTGGATCAGTAACCGCTGGTAAGCCAGCGGGAAGGAGCTCCGCTTACAGGCAGATATCCGTATCGCAGGCGCCTTCGCCGGCCAGAACTTTGTAAATGATGCGGTCTTTGGTTGGCGGCGACTCGACCGATAATTTTTTGATGCCGAGGTAACTAAGCAACTCGCGTAAAAACAGCAAATAATTTTCCCACATCGCTTATATTTCTTGCGCCGGGGCCGATGTCGACATACGGCCCCAGCGGACTTCATTGCCCGCCGCAGGTGCCACTGGAATATTCTGCGCAAGTAAAAGGGAGCCCGCGGCCATCGCCGCGCCGCACCAGAACACCGCCGCCGGCGATACCAGCCACATGAGCCCGAACATCACCGGAATCACCACTGCGGCAATATGGTTGATGGTAAAGCTCACTGCCGCGGAGGAAGCAATGTCACGGTCATCCACAATCTTCTGGAAATAGGTCTTGATCGCAATGGCCATGGAAAAAAACAGGTGGTCAACGATATACAGGGCGGCGGCGGCGGTTGCCGTCTCCACCAGGGCATAGCCACCGAACACAACGATCAGCCCGATATACTCCAGGGTCAGCGCTCGGCGCTCGCCAAAGCGCACGATAAACCGGCCTATCTTGGGTGCCAGGTACAGGTTGAGCAGGTGATTGGCGATAAACAGCTGGGCAATCTCCGCCACGCTGTAGCCAAATTTCTCCACCATTAAAAATCCGGCGAACACCACGAAAATCTGGCGACGCGCGCCGCTCATGAATGTAAGCGCATAGTAGAGCCAGTACCGTTTGCGCAGAATAATTTTCCGGTGCTGTACATGGGGCTGTTCAAACGCGGGAAACACGATCCACAGAACAGCCACGATGGCAACGGTAACCCCTCCCCCCAACAGGTAGATCCAGGTGTAATCCAGCTGCAACTGATCCGAGGTAAACCACACCAGTCCGTAAGCCGCCAGTGAGGCGAACGAACCCGCGGCGATTGTGCGCCCGAGCCAGATAGCCGACGTTTCTTTCGGCAACCACTGCAGTGCCAGAGAGGTCTTCAGGGCCTCGTAGTAGTGGAAACCGACCGACATCAACAATGTGGTGCACAGCAGCCCCAGGGTAGACGGAAAATATCCGGTCAGTGCCACACCCACACCGGTAGCGATCAGTGAAATAAATGCAAGGCGCTGTTCGCGGATCAGGAAAAGCACGAACACCACGGTAAATGCGAGAAATCCGGGGACCTCGCGTACGCTCTGTAGCAGACCGATCTCCGCACCGGTGAATTGCGCACGCTCGATCACAAAGTTGTTCAACAGTGCCTGCCATACGCCGAACGAGAGCGGCATGGCCAGAGCCAGTAATATCAGCAGGATTTCCGGACGGCGCCAGTTGAATTGGGAGAACATGGTCGTTAAGGCTCGGAGGTTTCGGAGGAATCGGAAGTTTCTGAATGATCGATACGCAGGCTGCGCAGGGCACCGCTCAACCAGGCCAGCACAAATGCCACCAGGCTGAAGATGCCCGCCCACCATAAGGTGGTCAGCGGTGCTGAGAATTCACTGATCACACCTGCGGCCAGGGCACCGATGGCGGCGGACCCGAACAGGGACAACTGATAAATGGAAATAATCCGGCTGCGCACCTGCTCCGGCGCCAGCAATTGCACAATGGATTTCCCGAGCCCGGCGGAAGCGGCAGCCACCGCGCCCCAGCAGGCGCACAGAAACATCAGCCCGAATGGCGTGGGGCCGAAACTGATGGCAATCAGCAGTGCGGCACTGTAGAGCAGGCACATCAATACACCGCGCCCGGGGGTATCGCCCTGTCCGCGCCGCAGCATCGCTACCGTGGCGATCACCGTTCCCACAACAAAGGCAATTTGCAGAGTGGCGTAGTAGCTGGCCCCGCGGTCGTAGCTTTCAGCCATCAGCGGCAGCACCACCAGAAATACACCGATATGCACAAGCCCGTTGAACCCGACCAACAGCACCAGCTCGAGGATCGCGCGGCTTTTGCGGACTTCGGCAAACCCTTCCATTAGCGCCAGGGGTAATTTCTGGCGGGCCATGCGCGGTGCCGGCCCCAGATGACGCATGGAGAAAAAAAACAGTGCAGCCAAAACCAGCGTGACTACCTGAATCAACAGTAAAAGCTCGGCCCCCCACTGGTCGAAACGACTCGCCAGCAACATGCCGATAGCCTGCCCTCCGTACTGGGCCAGCATCATCCAGGTCACAGTATGCTGCACCCGCGCTTCACTCAGACGCGCAGTGCCGTCTTGCGGGGTGCGGGCGCAGCGCTGCACCAGGTTTTCGCGGGCGGGCTGGAGAAATGCGGTAAAGACGCCGAGGCTGATACCGTACAACATCAGCAGCGGAAGACTGGGAAGCTGGTAAAGCAGGTAGTAGGCGAGGCCGGCATGGCATAGCCCGAGGCCGATACAGGACAGCGCGGCAACCCGGGCGGAATCGAAGCGATCGGCCAGGGCTCCGCCGAAAAGTAGAAACACGAGGTTGGGCAACAGCACAGAGGCCTGCACCCAGCCCAGCTGCAAGGCCGGCAAACCCACCAGCGCCACAGCAATCCACGGCAACAGAACCACCTGTAGACCGGTGGCCAAAGAGGTGCCGCTGTAACCGAGCAGAAATGTTCGCAGACGTGCCGCCAGTGCGGGAAATGCCATTTACAGAATCCGGAAAACCATTTGCGCGCTACGGCCGGCGGGCGGACTGCAGTCCAGCGTCACTTCCGGCTCAGCTTGCGGAGCGGGGACCAGGCCCGTCCAGGGGGCCGCTATTGTCCCACAGAATGCCCACCTTTGGGGCCAGGCACCTAGCCTGATCGTCACACTTGCGCACTGGTCCGGGCCAGCTGACGCACCGGCCAGAATCCCCGCACCAGGCGTCGCAGCTGTCGCTCCGCATCCGCATCGTCCGCGTAAGCCGCTTTTTCGTATGCGCTGGTAATACTTGCCGCCATCGGTCCCAGACGCGGCAGTTCCTGTTTGATTCTGCGCGCATAATCCCCCGGGGTTTCTCCGGGGTTGCGGGGCATTCCGGCGCGTGCCATTCGGCGACAAAAACGCAGATAAAAGCGGCTGGCCGCCGACACTGCCGGTCCGCGACTGGAAAGTTTCAGCCACACCAGCAATAGCAGCAGCGCCAGCACCATCGGCACGCCAATAAACAGAGCCATTCGCAGGGGGGATATCTCCCCCAACAAACGTCGCAGGACTCCCTGCTGACGCTCGCTGTCGAAGCTGACCACGGTCTGATACCAGCGGTAGTTGATCATGTCCCACTGCAGGCGCAAGCGGGTGACGAACGCAATTTTGTGCAGGGGCAAAAAAGTGTCCTGCATAAACTCGTCTGCAGCCGCCGTCTGCAATCCATCGCGAATTCGCTCCGGCGCTACTGCGGCGGTGGGGTCTACCCGGACCCAGCCGCGTCCCGGTAGCCAGACCTCCGCCCAGGCGTGGGCATCGTACTGCCGCACCAGTAAATACTCCTGTTGCTCAACCCACTCCCCGCCCTGATAGCCTGCCACCACACGGGCCGGCACACCGGCGGCGCGCATGGTAAACACGTAACTACTGGCAAAGTGCTCGCAGAACCCCTGGCGGGTGGAAAACAGGAATTCATCCACGGTGTCCGCACCCAGTGCGGGTGGCTTCAGGGTATAGGTGAAACTGCGGTTGTAGAGGGAAAGCAGAGCCTCCGAGATGGCCTCCGGCCCCAACCCCTCGTTTAGCCGCTCCCTGGCCCAGGCGCGCGCCTGTGGATTACCGGCGTCAGGCAACTGCAAGTGCCGGCGCTGCTCCCGCGCGCTGAGAGTCTCGTCACTGCCGACACTGTCCCGTGGCCAGGAGCGTACTTCGTAGGCGAGCCGCGTCCCCACGGGCGCACGATAAACCAGTGTATCGTGCTCGGTTTCCCGCACCCCGCGGGTTTCCGAATGTGGCCGCGCAAGGGCGAACAACCAGGGGCTGTGGCTGGCCTCCTGAATAACCTGATAGCGGTAGCGCGGACCCACCGCTGGCAGGGCACGTTGGGCGCTCTCGCCGCTGTTACCCTCTCCATACTGACGCAGGCGATTTTGCCCTCGCCCCCAGCGGGAATACTCTTCTCCCGCCCCGGGTTCGCTCCAGCGACGACCGTCGAAGTGGGTGTATACCAACCCGCGCCAATAGCGTTGCTCGGGGGCGGGCACCGCGCCGTCAAAAGAAATACGCAGCGCGGGCGTATCCGATTTCGACAACTCACTGAAGTCCCCAGGGCTCATGGAGTCACTGATACCCGTGGAGGCTGTCTTGGTATTTTGCGGTACCGCCCACAATGGCCCGAGGCGCGGTATCACCAAAAACAGCACCAGCATTACCGGTACCGCTTGCGCCAGCAGCTTGGCCGCCAGTCCAAGCGCCCTGGCCGGCCGGGCACTGCCTCGCCCCTGCTGCGCCGCCAGCGCCGCGGTTATGATCACAACACACAGTATCCCGTACAGGGCGTAGGGAATCGTCTGCTCGAAAACGAACAGGGTAGCGGCGAGAAAATAGGCCAGCATCAGGCTCAGCAGCGCATCTCGCCGGCTCACAAGCTCGATGTTCTTCAGGGTGAAGGAGACCGCCAGCAGTGCCACCATCGGCTCCAGCGCAAACCAGCGCCGGTAAGTGAGGACCAACCCCGCCACCGCCAATGACACGGCCAGCAGCTTGACCAGGCGCCCGGGCATTTCCCGGCGACCGCGAAACACCTCGAGTCGCCAGTACACGGCTATGCACCAGGCGCCCAACAGCCAAACCGGTAGATGCACCGTGTGGGGTAACAGTACCGCCAGCTGGGCGGCAAAAATCCACAGCAGGCTCTCCCGCGGCAACAGTGACTTTAGCTGGCTGACTCCGGTACTCACCCTGCGACGCCCTCCACGGAGGGGATCGGCTCGGCAACACCCTGTACCGGAAACAGCGCCAACAGGCTCAATACCGTCTGCCGGTGGGCCGGCCCGAGCCCGGGCGCGATGGTCTGCCCCGGTATACGGATACCGTATGGCACCTGCGCCCGCTCGGCATCCAGCACCCAGGCACAGAGATTGCTGAGCCGGGTTTCCACATCCCGCCCGGCAAGCAGGTCCCAGTCCAGCCAGAGGCGCGTGTCGCTACCGGAAGCGTATTCCTTGCTGTAGAGATCCCGGCCACCCGCATACTGTTTCCAGGCCACGTGGCGCAGGGAATCGCCCGGCTGATAGGTTTTCAGCCCGGCAAAGTCATCCCCCCCTCCGGAGAAGCTCTGTTGCTGATCCCCCTCTCCCGCACTGGCGCCATAAGGCAGCGGACCGGCAGACCTGGGCTGCGGGTACACCAGAAACTCTGCATCCAGGTCCACCCAGCTCCAGCAGCGGAACAGTCCAAGTGGAAACCGGCTCTGTACGTGAATCCGGGGCGCTTTTATCCGCCCCCGCTGGAGAAGCGGCAATGCGAGACGCACTTCCCGGGCTTCACCGTCAGTCAACACATCGGTGAGCACCCCCTCTTCCGGTGGCCACACCAGCTGGATGCGCTCGTGATTGCGCTTGCCGGTTTTGCTCAGCGCGAGCTTTGCCTGGCCGTAGTCACCGGCAAAAGCGGGATAGGTATCGAGCAACTGCAGCCTGAGACCAGACAGGTTGGCAAAGGTGTGTACCGGCAGAATGACGAGCAGCCCCACCAACAGAAATGCGAGCGCCAGCACCAGGTTGTTTTCATAGTTGGTGCCGAGCAGCCACAACAGGAAAATTACCAGTAGCAACCCCGCACCCGCAGCCGTGGGCAATACAAAGAGTTTGCGATGATTGAGAGTAACGCTGCGCGCGGGCGGCAGCCGTCGATCGAGCCAGCGCAACCAGCGGGCGCGAAACATCGGGCCTGCCCCAGTCTGATGCACTCTGGCGGACCCGGTATTGCTGTTGAAAGGTTGTACCGACACGTCTGTCTCTGGCCTCAGGCGGCAATAATGTCCACCTGGTGCATGATACGCTCCACCAGCTGTACGCCATCGGTGCCATCCCCCTGCAACCGGTGGCCGGCCACGGCGGGGAGGACAGCCTGCAGGTCTTCCGGCAACAGATGGCCGCGGTTGTGGATCAGTGCCCAGGCACGCGCCGCGTGCAGCAGCGCCAGGGCACCGCGGGGAGACAGGCCCACACCGCAATCAGGGCTTTGGCGGCTGTGTTGTACCAGCCGCTCGAGATAGTCGAGCAAAGACTCCGACGCCTTCACCTGCCCCACCAGTGACTGCAGTTTGCGCAACCCTTCACCGTTGATACGTGGCTTGAGCTGCGCGAGCTGTGCACGCGGGTCGATGCCCTGGAACAGGGCCCTTTCGGCTTCCCGTGTTGGATAGCCGAGACTGATGCGCATCAGAAAGCGGTCGAGCTGGGATTCCGGCAGTGCAAAGGTACCGGACTGCTGTAGCGGATTCTGGGTAGCAATGACGAAGAAAGGCTCGGGCAGCGGACGGGTCTCACCGTCGATGCTGACCTGGCGCTCCTCCATGGCTTCCAGCAATGCGCTCTGGGTTTTGGGGGAGCTGCGGTTGATTTCGTCGGCCAGCAGCAGCTGGCTGAACACCGGACCTTCGTGGAACCGGAACTGACCGGATTCACGCTCGAAGATACTGACACCGAGGATGTCGGCAGGAAGCATATCGCTGGTGAACTGGACCCGTTTGTAGCTGAGGCCGAGGACCTGGGCGAGGGCATGGGCCAGGGTGGTTTTACCCATACCCGGCAGGTCCTCGATCAACAGGTGACCGCGAGCCAGCAGGCAAGCAAGCGCCAGTTTTACCTGATGATCTTTACCCAGAAGCACTTTGCCGATATCGGCAACAATGGCGGAGATGATTTTTTGCACGGCAAATCCATTACTGCTCGGTTTTTGTTCACTAGCCATTAATCATAGGCCCCGTATTTAGCGGGGCCATTTATCATGTCACATTTCGCGCCATTGTGACCATTTTATGAGAGCGCCGACAAGCCGCGCGCCAGGTCGGCCTTCAAGTCCTCTACGTTCTCGAGTCCCACCGAGACACGAATCAGGTTTTCCGAGATGCCCGCCCTGGCCTTGTCTTCATCGCTCAGGCGGCCGTGGGTAGTGGTGGCCGGGTGGACGATGGTGCTTTTTGCATCGCCGAGATTGGCGGTGACGGAAAAAATCTTGCAGGTATCGATCACTTTCCAGGCGGCCTCGCGCCCGCCTTTTACGGTGAAACTGAACACCGCACCAAAAGCCGATTGCTGGGCGGCGGCCAGCTGGTGGTTGGGGTGGCTGGGCAGCCCCACGTAATTGACTTTCTCCACTTGCGGCTGCTCGCTCAGCCACCAGGCAACATCCAGCGCGCTGGTGCAATGGGCCTGCATACGCAGCTTGAGTGTCTCCAATCCTTTCAGGAAAACCCAGGCATTGAACGGGCTCATGCTCGGGCCACAGGTGCGCAAAAAGATGACAATTTCGTCGATCATCTCTTTCTTGCCCACAACTACACCACCCACACAGCGGCCCTGGCCGTCGAGGAATTTGGTGGCGGAATGCACGACGATATCGGCACCCAGCGCCAGCGGCCGCTGCAGAGCCGGTGTGCAGAAACAGTTATCCACGACCAGTTGTGCACCAGCGCTGTGAGCGAGCTCGGACATGGCGCGGATATCGGCAACTTCGCAAAGCGGATTGGAAGGCGTTTCCATAAACAGCAGTTTGGTATCGCCATCCAGAGCGTCTTTCCACGCCTGGAAGTCGGTGAGTTCAACAAAGGTCACCTTGACACCAAACTTGATCATGTAGCGGGTAAACAGTGCTGTCGTGGTACCAAACACACTGCGGGAACAGATGACCTTGTCCCCACTTTTCAGCAGCGCCATGCACAGGCTCAATATGGCAGCCATACCACTGGACGTAGCAACCGCGGCCTCCCCTCCTTCCATGGCGGCAATCCGCTGCTCGAACATGCGAACGGTCGGGTTGGTATAGCGCGAGTAGACATTGCCGGGGGATTCCCCGGAGAAACGCGCCGCGGCTTCTGCCGCAGAGGGAAACACGTAACTGGAAGTGGCGTAGATGGACTCGGAGTGCTCGCCTTCTGCCGACCGGCTCTGGCCTGCACGTACTGCCAGCGTTTCCAGTGCGTAGCCGTCGTCTTCAAACATGGGTTAACCGTCCCGGTTAGAAATAATTGGAACCGGCAATCTTAACCCAAGACACGCGCAAACGCAGAAAGGTCAGCGGGGCGAAAACAATTCGGCCCACCAAAAGGTGGGCCGAAATGATATTTGGACTGGTCCAGACAGTGGGAGGTTACAGCGAACTGTCGTTGCCCTTACTGGACTTGGCACTGTCATTGCGCGCCGCATGCAAGCTTTCCAGGTATTCCTCGGTCACATCACCCGTGATGTACTTGCCATTGAATACCGCGCAATCGAACTCCTTGATTTCACTGTTACCCTCAGCGGAGGATTCCACGAGATCTTCCAGCTCCTGATAAATCAGCCAGTCCGCACCAATTTCCTCACAGACCTCTTCCGTAGTGCGACCGTGCGCAACCAGCTCCGTGGCCGAAGGCATATCGATACCGTACACATTCGGATACTTGACCGCCGGCGCCGCAGAAGCGAAGTACACCTTGCTCGCACCCGCTTCGCGCGCCATCTGGATTATCTGCTTGCACGTAGTGCCGCGCACGATGGAGTCGTCCACCAGCAGTACATTCTTGCCGCGAAACTCCAGTTCGATCGGGTTCAGCTTCTGACGCACCGACTTTTTACGCTGCTTCTGCCCCGGCATGATGAACGTGCGGCCGATATAACGGTTCTTCACCATACCCTCACGGAACTTAACCCCCAAACGATGCGCCACCATCTGGCCCGCAGAACGGGAGGAGTCCGGGATCGGGATAACCACATCAATATCGTGATCCGGACGCTCGCGCAGGATCTTTTCCGCCAGGTGTTCACCCTGACGCAAGCGCGCTTTGTGCACAGAAACGCCATCCATAATGGAATCCGGACGGGCAAAATAGACATGCTCAAAAATACACGGGTTCAGCGACGGGTTTTCCGCGCACTGCTGTGAATGCACGGTGCCGTCCAGCTCGATGTAAATACACTCACCGGGCGCCACATCGCGCACCAACGTATACCCACCCACGTCCAACGCCACGGATTCAGAGGCCACCATGTACTCGGTGCCTTTATCGGTGTCGCGCTTGCCGTAGACCAGCGGGCGAATGCCATTGGGGTCGCGGAAGGCGACGATACCGTAACCAACGAGCAGCGCCACACAGGCATAACCGCCACGCACACGTTTATGCACCGCGCGCATTGCGGTAAAGATATCTTCCGCCTTCGGCTGCAGCTTGCGCTGCTCCAGCAACTCGTGGGCGAAAACATTCAGCAATACTTCGGAATCGGAGTCGGTGTTAATGTGGCGCAGATCCTGCTGATAGATCTCTTCCTTCACTTCACTCACGTTGGTCAGGTTGCCATTGTGAGCCATGGCGATGCCGTAGGGCGAGTTTACGTAAAACGGCTGGGCAAGTGCGGGGCCAGAGCTGCCGGCGGTGGGGTAACGCACATGGCCTATACCGAAATTGCCTGTCAGGCGCTGCATATGGCGAGCGCGGAACACGTCCCGTACCAGGCCATTGGCTTTCTGCTGATTCAGGCGGTCACCATCACAGGTGACGATACCCGCGGCGTCCTGGCCCCGGTGCTGCAACAGGGTGAGCGCGTCGTACAACTGCAGATTGACGTCACTCTTACCGACGATTCCAACGATGCCACACATACTTCAGATAACCCCAGTCATTTCGAGATGGTCATGGTGATCCTGCGCTGCATCCCGCAGCCCAACGATCATTCAATTTGCCCTGCGAAGAAATCCTTGATCGCGCCTGCCGCTTCGCGCGCGCGATCCTCAAATTCGAGAAAATGCGGTATCAGTGTCGATTCCTGCCACCAGCCATCTTCATTCACCGGTGCCAGCGCCGGAGCGAAGATCAGCAGCGCCATCACAATGATGCAGCCGCGAAACAAACCAAAAACCATCCCCAGCACCCGGTCCGTGCCCGATAGCCCGGTGGCCTCCACAAAGGCGGACAGGGTCATATTCAGGCCGGCTCCAGCCAGCAGGGTGAAAATAAACAGGATGGCAAAGGCGGCTATGGCCTGCAGTGAAGGTGTATCGACAAGGTTTGAGAGCAGTGGTGCCAGCTGGTCGCGAAACATCATCGCCACCACGAATGCGGCCACCCACGTGAGTAGCGACAGGACTTCGCGCACGAAGCCTCGGCTCAAGCCGATCAGCGTGGAGATGGCGACGATTGCCAGAATGGTCCAGTCAGCCCAGTTCATTCAACCCTACCTGCTACGCGGCGGCTGCCGCGAAGAGCGCGCATTCTAACTTACCGACCGGGGCCCGTGAAGCAGTTCACCAAAACCCGTGCAAAGGGACTCATGGTAGGGTCGCTCCAACCGGGCTGGTATCAGGCCCGGTAGCGAAGAATCAGGGTCTCGGCTTGCAGCAGCTTATCCAGCTTCTGCTTGTCCGACTGGGCGTCCACACGGCTTAACTTGGGTCCGACAAACACCCGTACAAGGCGGCCCTTGGGGGTATCCACCGCGCGCGTGTAGGCCCGAAACCCAGCATCCATCAACTTACTGCGGATTCGCTCGGCGCTGGCGGCCTCTTTATAGGCCCCCACCTGCACCACCCAGCCTTCAGGCAACCCCTTGTCATCCAGCTGGGTTTCCTCGGCGGGCAATTGAACGTGCGATTCGGGCGCGGATTTCGGCTCCGCTTCCTGCGCGGGCTTGGCGGCAGCGACCTCCGGCTCTACCGCCTTCGCCTTCTCTGGGGGCGGCTCAAGCGAGACCGATTCAGGATCCGGCGCCGCCGTCTTCTGCTCGACATACTCTGGCTGGAACACCTGGTCCACCGGCGGCGCGGGCTCTACGTCCTCGACCGGTTCCGGCTCGGCGATGGTGATTGGCTTGATATCTGGCGCGGGGGGGATCTGGCTGGTCACATCAATGTAGCGCGCGCCCTCGCGGTCAAACAGCGTCGGCAGGAAGATCACCGCCAGGGCCGCCAATACCAGCGCCCCCACAATGCGCTGTTTGACCCCATCGTTCAGGCGGCGCGTACCACGCCGGCTTTTCGGGGAATAAGAGTCGGAGTCACGGTCCCGGCTGGCCATCTTGTTGATCTCTTGTGAGCTGGAGTACTTCTGCAACGGTAAAGAAAGAACCGAATACAAGCAACCTGTCGTCCCTGTCCAATTTCCCCACAGCCCGCTCCAGCTGTGCCGCCACTGGCATGCAGGGAGCAGAAATAGCATCCCCCGTCACGCCTGCTGCCGCCAGACCGGCCTCGGTCTGTTCAGCGCTCGCCGCGCGGGGATTATCCGGCAACAGTGCCGGGTACCACTGGTCGACACAGGATTTGAGGGGAGCAATCAGCCCGCCCAGGTCCTTGTCCGCCATTACCGCAAACAACGCCAGCGTACGCCCCGCCCCCGGATGGCGCCGCAGCCATTCAGCCAGATACTCTGCGGCCGCCGGGTTATGCCCCACATCCAGCACAAGTCTGCGCCCCTTCCATTCCAGCTCCTGGCATCTCCCCGGCATCTGCAGGTTTTCCAGCACAGCGCATACCTCTTCCGCCCCGGGAAGCTCTCCGGACAGGGCCAGCGCCGTAATCGCCGCAGCGACACTGGCGGGCGGCAGGTGCAACTCGGGCAACCCGAGCACTAACTCAGGTTCCGCCTCCAGGCGGTACTCGCCCCCCACCAGAGAAAACTGGCGACCAATAAAATACCCGTCACACCCCAGCTTGCCGGACACATCGATCACCGAAGCCGGCGGCAGTGGATCCGCACACACAAACGTCTTGCCTGCACGCAGTATCCCCGCCTTTTCACGCCCGATCACCTCCCGGTCGCTGCCCAGCCAGGCCTCATGATCCACCGCTACTGTGGTAATGATGGCGATATCCGGGTCCACAATATTTACCGCGTCCAGGCGGCCGCCAAGACCGACTTCCAGCAGCGCAAACTCCACCTCCGCCTGCTTGAACAGCCAGAGTGCGGCCAGCGTAGTGAACTCAAAATATGTCAGGCTGGTCTCACCCCGCGCCCGCTCTACCGCCTCGAATGCAGCAATCAGCTGCGCGTCATCCACCTCCTGCCCATCAATCCGGATACGCTCGTTAAAGCGCAACAGATGGGGGGAACTGTAGGCCCCCACCGAGTGGTCCCCGGCGCGCAGCAACGCCTCCATGGTACGCACACAGCTGCCCTTGCCGTTGGTTCCCGCCACCGTAATCACCCGCCGCGCGGGAGTCTGCACATCGAGTGCGCTGGCAACCAGAGCAACCCGCTTCAGGCCGAGTTCTATTTCAGTGGGGTGCAACTGTTCCAGGCGAGAGAGCCAGGATTGGAGGTCACGCATAGGATCACCGGTGCATATTCAGATGAGGGGATTTTAGTCGGAGGAAGGGAAACAGGAAAACTAAGAGAAATGACGGCTTGCACGAAGCACACAAGTTGATGCTAGGCCGGCGATACCGGGGCGCCGCCACAGAACTTGCTGCCGGGGCCCCGAAATCAAGAATGTAAGATCAGTTATTGGTAAGCTTACCCAGCAAACGACCAACCGTATTGCGCATCTCTGCACGGGGGATAATCATATCGATGGCGCCGTGCTCCAGCAGGAACTCCGCGCGTTGGAAACCTTTCGGCAGCTTCTGGCGAATGGTCTGCTCGATGATGTTCGGGCCGGCAAAACCGGCGCGGGCTCCAGGCTCCGCCGCATTGATATCGCCGAGCAGCGCCAGGGAAGCGGAAACACCGCCGTATACCGGGTCCGTCATGATCGAGATGTAGGGCACGCCCGCCATCCGCAATTTTTCCAGCACCGCTGACGTCTTTGCCATCTGCATCAGCGAGATCAGCGCCTCCTGCATCCGCGCGCCACCGGTAGCCGAGAAACACACCAGCGGAATATTTTCCTCCAGCGCACGCTGCGCCGCGCGGGTAAACTTCTCGCCCACCACGTAGCCCATGGAGCCGCCGTGGAATGCGAATTCAAACGCCACCGCTACCAACGGCTTACCTTCCAGCAAGCCTTGCATCGCAACCAGCGCGTCTTTCTCACCGGTCGCTTTCTGGGCCTGGGTCAGACGATCCTTGTACTTCTTCACGTCTTTGAATTTCAGACGATCCACCGGCTCCACATCGGTAGCCAGCTCTTCCCGGTGTTCGGTATCCAGGAACATATCCAGACGGCGGCGGGCGCCAATACGAAAATGGTGCTCACACTTGGGACACACATCCAGGTTGCGCTCAAGCTCCGGCAAGTAAAGGGTGGAATCGCACTTCACGCACTTTTTCCACACCCCTTCCGGCACCTTGCTGGAACCGGCACGACGCTCGGTACGAATTACCGAAGGAACAATTTTTTCTAACCAGCTCATTCTGTTTCCAAAATCCGATGCTTGCAGAGTTGAAGTTGCCAGGGCCTGGGGCCCACATTCAGCACGTAGCGTAAATGACTGGCAATCCTAAAACCGCGAATTAAACCACTTTCAAAAAAATTGCTCTTGGCCAGATAAGCCGCGCATTCGGGCTTTCTGGCCAACACCCGGGTGACGCCTCAGCTGTCCAACGCCGAGCGCATCTCCGAGACCAGCGCACCGACACGATCCTTGGCCGCAGCACTGTCGGTGGATTCACCCACCGCGGAAACCAGCACACTCCCGACCACGGCACCGTCGCCATCGGCACTCACCGCTTTGGCGGAAGCACCGTCCTTGATACCGAAGCCCACACACAGCGGCAGGTCGGTATGGCGGCGAATCCTGGCCAGGTTTTCACGCACGGAATCCAGGTCCAGGTGGCCTGCGCCAGTTACGCCTTTCAGGGATACATAGTAGACAAAGCCACTGGCAAGGCGGGTGATCTCGGCAATACGCGCATCACTGGTGGTGGGCGTCAGCAGGAAAATATTACGCAGGTTGCGCGCGTTCAGCAGCTCACTGAGCGGACCCGCCTCTTCCGCCGGCAGATCCACGGTCAGCGCGCCATCGGCACCGGCGTCTTTCAGGCCATCGGCAAACGGCTCGGCTCCCATTTTCTCGATAGGGTTGGCGTAGCCCATCAGGATCACCGGGGTGTCCGCGTCGTCGCTGCGGAACTCTTTCACCAGCGCCAGGCATTTCCGCAGCGAGGCCTTGTGCTCAAGCGCGCGCTCATGTCCTTTCTGGATCACCGGGCCCTCCGCCATCGGGTCGGAAAAAGGTACTCCCAGTTCGATCAGGTCGGAGCCACTCGCCACCAGCTGATGCATCAGGTCTACGGTATTTTCCAGCCCGCCATCGCCGGCGACAATATATGTCACCAGCGCCTTGCGCCCTTCGCTACGCAGCTTGGCGAAGCGGCGGTCAATTCTATTCTGCTCTTCAGTCACCGTGTCACTCCCTACACTTCAATGCCGTCAATGGCGGCCACAGTGAAAATATCCTTGTCGCCGCGCCCAGACAGGTTCACGACAATATTCTGATCCGGGCGCATGGTCGCGGCCAGTTTCAGAGCGTAGGCGACGGCGTGGCTGGACTCGAGTGCGGGCAAAATACCCTCACTGCGGGTCAGCTTGCGGAAAGCCGCCAGGGCTTCTTCGTCATTCGCGGTGACGTACTCAACACGGCCGATATCTCTCAACCAGGCGTGTTCCGGGCCTACCCCGGGATAATCGAGACCGGCAGACACTGAATGGGTTTCGATGATCTGGCCGTCTTCATCTTCCATCAGGTAGGTACGGTTGCCGTGCAGAATACCCGGCACACCATCGTTCAGCGGTGCCGCATGACGACCGGTTTCCAGCCCATCGCCGCCGGCTTCAACGCCGTACATTTTTACCGACTCATCTTCGAGGAACGGGTGGAAAAGGCCAATGGCGTTGGAACCGCCGCCCACACAGGCGACCAGTGCATCCGGCAACTGGCCGAACTGCTCCAGGCTCTGGCGGCGCGCTTCGCGACCAATGACAGAGTTGAAGTCACGTACCAGCTGCGGGTAGGGGTGCGGGCCGGCAACGGTACCGATGATGTAAAACGTATCGTCCACGTTGGTTACCCAGTCGCGCATGGCTTCGTTCATGGCATCTTTCAGGGTCTTCGAGCCGGACTCCACCGGGATCACTTCTGCCCCCAGCAGCTTCATGCGGTACACATTGGGCGACTGGCGTTTGACGTCTTCAGCCCCCATGTAAACGGCGCACTTGAGTCCCAGACGGGCAGCAACTGTCGCGGTGGCCACACCGTGCTGACCGGCGCCGGTCTCGGCAATCACCCGGCTTTTACCACTGTGTTTCGCCAGCAGCGCCTGACCCACGGTGTTGTTTACCTTGTGGGCACCGGTGTGGTTGAGGTCTTCGCGCTTGAGCCAGATACGCGCGCCACCCGCTTCGGCGGTCAGCCGTTCCGCCAGGTACAGAGGGGACGGACGCCCGACGTAGTGGGCCAGGTCGTAATCGAACGCAGCCTGGAATTCGGGGTCGTTTTTCAGACGCTGATACATTTCCTGCAGCTCATCCAGAGCGCTGATCAGGGTTTCCGATACGAAGCGTCCACCAAATTCGCCGAAGTGCCCACGGGCATCGGGATAGGCCCCGTAATCAATGGGGGATGTGGGTTTACTCACAGCTCAAACTCCTTGTGTCAATTCTGTACTGCGCGCGCCGCTGGATTCAGCGGCGCGCGCAGCGCGAATAAATTCATGTACCTTGGCCGCATCTTTACGCCCCGGTGCGGCCTCGACACCACCGCTCACATCCACGGCATCGGGCTGCGCCTCGGCGATCGCGGCCGCGACGTTTTGCGGATTCAGCCCCCCGGCGAGGACAATCTGCCGGCCACTGCCCTGGGGTACGCGCTGCCAGTCAAAGGTATCACCGGTGCCACCGGGGACACCCTTGCGGTAGGCATCCAGCAGGATTCCGCGGGCATCCGGAAACGCCGCCATGGCTTCCAGCGGGTCCAGCTCCGGCTTCATGCGCAGAGCCTTGATGTAGGGGCGGTGGAACTGGCGGCAGTAAGGGGCATTCTCGTTGCCGTGAAACTGCAACAGATTGAGCGGCACCTGATCCAGCACCGCTTCTACCTGCGCGGGATGCGCATCCACAAACAGGCCGGTAAGCACCGCAAACGGCGATACCGCTCGCGCGATTTCCGCCGCCTGTTGCGGGGAGACATTGCGTGGGCTTGGGGGGTAAAACACCAGTCCGAGCGCGTCTGCGCCGGCTTCTACTGCCAGACGGGCGTCTTCCACACTGGTAATTCCGCAGATCTTTACGCGCATAATCCATATACCGCCGAGACTGCCAGACAGATCAGGCCCCATCGGGAACCGCCACTCAATCCACCAAAAAATAGTCCCGAGTGCTGGCAGCAGAGAAAAATCGGAGAGCCCGCGATACTAGCAGATCAAAGGATTTGGCGAAACGCAGCCGTCACGTTGGTGGAACATCACCACCAATAGCACCCAAGGGCAGCGGCACCAGTAAAGGACCCGGCGCGCGCTCCGGCAACGTAAACTCCCCCGGATATTGCACATCCACCAGATAAAGACCGTGGGGTGGCGCCGTGACACCAGCGGCGGTCCGGTCCCGCGCCGCCAGCACCTCGCGCACCCATTCCGGCTTGCGATCGCCGCGACCAACTGCCATCAACACGCCGGCGATGTTACGCACCATATGATGCAGGAAGGCGGTAGCGCTGACCTCCAGAACAATCAACTCCCCGACCCTGCCGATATCCAGCCGCGTAAGCCGGCGTACCGGCGAGCGCGCCTGGCACTGGGCGGCACGGAAGCTGCTGAAGTCATGCTCACCGATCAGATGCCTGGCCCCTGCACGCATGGCCGCCATATCCAGGGTGCGATCGGTCCAGGTCACCTCGCTGGCGGCCTGTGCGCTACGGGTGGGTGCACTGTGAATCAGGTAACGATAGGTGCGATTGCGCGCAGAGAAGCGCGCGTGAAACTGTGCCGGCACTTCCCGGGCCCAGTGCACCCGCACATCAAACGGCATCTGGGTATTCACGCCCTGTATCCAGGCCTTGGTGGGCCGCTGGGCGCGGGTATCGAAATGGATAACCTGGCTGGTGGCGTGCACCCCGGCATCGGTGCGTCCGGCGCACACCAGGGTTACCGGTTCTGCAGCAACTCTGGAAATGGCCTTTTCCAGGGTTTCCTGCACCGTGAGTGAGTCGTGCTTCTGCTTTTGGAAGCCGCGCAGGCGGGTACCGCAGTACTCCACCCCAAGTGCGACCCGCCGCAGCCCTTCTGGCAACTGCTCGCCAGGAGGCACTTCGCCGTTTGGCTTGTAGTGGTAAATCGTGTTCATCATGTGCGGGAATTTTACACCCGGGGCAGAAAAAAAGGCCCCAAAAAAGAAAGACCCCGCACATGGCGGGGTCAAAGTGTTGTCGCTGTAGACAGCGTAGTAAAAATCGGGATCTCAGCCCATGCGCTCGAGCATATCCCTGGCGCGCTGCTGATGCTCTCCGGCCGCCTCTTCAACGACTTCGCCGAGAATTTCGCGGGCACCGTCTTTGTCACCCATATCCAGATAGGCCTGGGCCAGCTCCAGCTTGGTGCTGACTTCGTCGCTGCCTTCCAGAAGGTTCAGCTCAGAGTCCAGGTCACTTTCCAGATTGAAGCTCAGGTCACCCAGCTCTGCATCATCTGCAGCGGGCTTGGCCGGCTGCACCTCGGCCTTGGAGGCTTCCGCAACCGCGATATCGTCGTCGCCCTCGAGCTCAAAGCCGGAGGATTTCGCGCCGGTAGCAGTGTTCGCCGCAGAGAAATCGTCGCCCTCGATATCCAGGTCACCAAGGTCGATGGAGTCGAGATCCAGGCCGTCGAGATCGTCACCGAAGCTTTCCAGGTCATCGTCCTGCGCTTCCGGCGAAGCCGCAGCCCCCTCCAGCTCACCTTCGTCATCCATCGGCGTCAGGTCGAGATCAAACTCCAGTCCACCCTCTTCCGCTGATTCGGCGGGAACACTCTGGGAAGCGGCATCCACAGAAGGCGCCATATCCAGAGCGGCAGTTTCAGTTTCTTGAGCAGTGCTGCTGGTCTCGATATCAAAACCGGAATCCAGGTCCAGGCCGTCGAGGCTATCAAGGTCCAGGTCGCCGAGGTCGAAGTCTTCCTCTCCGGTCGCAGGCTCTGCGCTCAGATCGGTTTCGAGGCCGGCGTCCAGCTCCAGATCAAACGAGGCCTCCTGCTCCGCGGCGCCCTGTTGACCGTGCGTCTCAGCGGCGGCGTCCAGCGAGAAATCGCTACCCAGATCGCCCTCAAGATCGTCACCCAGATCGAGATCCAGTGAAAACTCTTCTTCGGAGTCGCTCTCCTGCTGCGCACCGGTCTCCGGGCTGGCACCACCAACGTCGTCCAGGTCCAGGGACAGATCATCCAGCATGCCGAAGTCGTCGTCCGCCTCTTCGCGCTCGCCGACACTGCTGGATTTGCTTGTAGAGAACTCGTCCAGATCGTCAAAGCTGGCTTCAGCATCAAAGTCTGCGCCCATATCGTCGAGCTGCGCAGCCTCCAGGGACTCGCTGGAGAAATCGTTCTCGGGAGCCTCAAATGGCGCAATCCCGACAATGGTTTCCCGCAGACGCGCAGCGCGATCCGCTGCCGGGCCATCGCTGTAACCCAGCAACTGACGGTAGTGGTCATCAAACTGCTCGCCGTTTTGCTGGTTTGCATAAACCTCAAGCAGCATCAAGCGTGCATCAATATTTGCCGGTGCCGCCTTCAAGCCTGCCAGCAACTTGGCTTCAGCCTCCTGGTACTGATCCAGGGACAGGTGGATTTCCGCTTCCGCTACCGGATCGTCGGTCTCCACTTCGCCCAACTGGTCCAGGTCGAAAGTTTCATTGGCTTCCATCGCCTCGACGGCGACGAGGTTGTCTTCCTCTTCTGTCAGCTCCGGAGCATCGGCCAGCGCCCGCTCAGCGGCCATTTCGGCTTCTACCTGGCGAATAGCCTCCTCTTCTTCCTTGCGGCGGCGCCAGGTGAAGAAGGCAAACAGGCCAACCAGTATGGCGCCAGCGCCAATGCCGATCGGAACGAGGTTATCCATGACCCGCTCAACCAGCGTCGGCTCGGAGCGGGTCTGGACCACGACGCGATTACGCGAGGCATCTTCCTCTTCGACCACGGCTTCCGGCTGCTCGGCGCTATCAGAAACCGCTTCTACGGCTGCATCAGCTTCGATCGCCTCTTCGGAAGGCTCATCAATCAGGAATTCTTCTGCAGCCAGCTCGCCGCCCTCTTCAGAGAGGTCTTCCAGCACGGCTTCGGAACCGATTTCCTCTTCCGCGACGAGGTCGGAAGCTACATCACCGGCTTCCGAGGCATCGGCCGTCTGTTCAGCAGCAGCCTGTACCGCTTGCAGCTCATCGTTGGAGACCTCGACCAGGCGCTCCATGGTGTCAATTTGCTCGTTCAGCTCACCGAGGCGGTCCTGCAGCTCGGCGTTTTCCAGGCGGGACTTGTCGAGTTCTTCCTCGCTCACCGCCAGCTCGCCTTCGAGCGCGTCACTCTCACCGGCACCACTGCCGGTGCCGGACAGGACAGATTCGTTATCCCCGGGCGCGCCAAGGGATACACGTCCTTCCAGCACGTCGCTCTCGACGGTTTCTTCTACTGCGGCACGGCCGTCCAGCGGCGCACCGGTTACATCCGTTTCACCCACGCGCTCGCGCCAGGCGTCGTTCTGGGTGGCAACCTGGGACACCGCTTCCGTCAGGGACAGGTTGCGCACCTCTTCCGCGGTAGGCAGGCGCAGCACTGCACCCTTCTTCAGCAGGTTGATATTGTCGTTGATAAACGCCTCGGGGTTGAGGCGCTGGATCGCCAGCATAGTCTGCTGCACGGAAAGGTCGCGGGTTTCGCGGCTATCACGCGCGATTTCCCACAGGGTCTTGTTGGCTTCCACCGGGCCATACACTCGGCTGCCAGTGTCCGCAACGGTTTCAGGCTCAATGCCAATCGGCTCCTCAGCCGGCGCTTCATAGACGGGCTGCTGAGGTTCCGTCGCTACCGTCTCTTGAGGCGCTTCGGATTCCGGCTCTGGGGCCGGCTGCTCGACTGGTGCCTGCACTGGCGGCTGTGCCGGCTCCGGGGTGCGCTGAACCATGGGCTGCAACGGCTTCTGCACCGGCGCTTCGCGGCGCACCTGCTGGCGCTCACGTTCAGCGGCGCGCACTGGCTGGGAGGCGGTATTGGTAGAGAATGCCGGCAAATCCATCAGCAGGGTGTATTCCCGCAACAGGCGGCCACTGGGCCAGCGGGTCTCTACCAGGAAATTCAGGAATGGTTCGCGAATCGGGGAACGGCTGGAAATACGGACAACCGGCTGACCACTGGAATAGTCCACGTCAAAGCGCAGCTCATCGAGCAGGTAGGCGCGGTCTACACCGGCACGCTCGAAATCTTCCGTGCTGGCCAGACGAACCTTGATCTCACCTTCACCAAGGCCGCGAGTCTGAAGCAGATTGATTTCCGCATTGAGAGGTTGGTTCAGGGTTGAGTTCAATTTGATCTCACCCAGACCGAGCGCCAGAGCCCCATTGCCACCCAGTGCGCTGACCAGACCTACCGCTAGTGCCAGCTTTTGCACACGCATATCCGATTCCCTTTATTGTTAGAATCACACCAGAATCTGCGCAAAAATCAGGCAGAAACCGGGTCTGTGCAGCCATCGACCTGCACAAAAATTACTCAAAAGAACCAGTGCTAAGACACCAGGCTCCACTCTCCGGCGAAACTCTCAAGCGAAAGAAACGCCCCCCGAAAAAGACTTGGCCTATCGACGACTTCTCACTTTTCGCGGCACTGCCCCCCAGGCAATGCGGCCGCCTGCGTGCAGGCGAAGTTAAGGAGAAACCTTCAGAAAGGCCGCTAAGTATTAAATATCAATGGGTTTTTAGCAACAAGTGGACAATCTGTACACAGTTTATTGCCACGTCTTTGCGCAAATTGTCGGATGCCGCACAAAAAACAACCTGCCGCGGATTGATCAGGCCGCTGCGCAACCTTCCCAGCAGCGTATTTTCACTACCGACCGCATCCTGCGCCGAAGGGCGCTCGCGCATCTCCAGCCGCACCCCATTGGCCAGCAAACCGCGCACGGTGTCCAGAGGCTGCTCGTCTTTCAGCTGCACACTCAGGTTGGCCAGCTGGCCATGAAACACCGATGCGGTGTTGACCGTGGCATCCAGTGCAACTTCTTCCCCCAGCAAGCGGCGCAACTCCAGTATCAGCGCCAGCTCGCTGAAGCTGTGGCCACTTTCCAGTGGCGCTTCCGCAGAGCTCAGGTGGTTGAACGCCAGGCGCTGGCCAGTGGTCTCATCCACTTCCGGCTCCTGCCCGTTAAACAGGCGCGCAGTCTGTGCCGCAGCGGCATCCACGCTGCGTTTACCCAGTGCGGAAACCGGCTGGTTCAGCACCACCTCTACCGACTGCAGCTGGGACTTCAGTGGGTACAGGGCTTCGGCAAGCATTGCCGCACCGGCGCCGGGTACCGCAATTACTTTGCGGTCCTGCTCGTCCCGCTCATTCAACAGGGCCGGGTTGAGCAGCGGGTGCACCAGCGCCACACTCTCGTCACCACGGCTGATGCCCGCCGCATCGACCACCCAGGCCCCGGCACTTTCTGCCTTCGCCAGCGCGGCGGTTGCGGTTTCACCCGCTGCCAGTAATAAGACAACCTGCTCCGGGGTGAAAGCAAACTCTTTTAGTGACTGTACCGGCACACTGCGGTTAGCGAACACTTGCGGATCCACCTCCGCCTCGTCTGCCGCCAGCAGCTTCAACTCCGCCGGAGTCACTGTTTTCCGCTCCTCCAGGATCTCCAGCAGCGCATCAAACGGCGCACTGCCAACACCAACGATCACCAGTTCCCGGGTGGACTCTGTCATATTGAATTCTCACGACCTGATTCGGTTGCTTCTGCGCCAGTTCGGCGAATAAACAGCCTAAAAATGCGGGGGATTATACTCGTGGAGAGAGCGGGGGGAAGCCGCCCCGGGGCCGGGGCGGCGAATTAGGGCAAAAAACTTACAGTTTGCCCAACAGGATGAGCAATACGCGACGCAGGGGCTCAGCGGCCCCCCACAGTAGCTGGTCGCCGACGGTGAATGCATTCAGGTACTCACCCCCCATGCTCAGCTTGCGCAAGCGACCGACCGGAATGTCCAGCTTGCCGGTCACGGCGGTCGGGGTCAGCTCTTTCAGGGTTACTTCGCGGTCGTTGGGCACCACTTTTACCCAGTCATTGGCGGATCCGATCAGTCTCTCGATTTCTTCCAGCGGCAGATCTTTCTTCAGCTTTACGGTAAACGCCTGGCTGTGACAGCGCATGGCACCGATACGCACACAGGTACCGTCTACGGGTACGGTGCTGTCGGTGGACAGAATCTTGTTGGCTTCGACCTGCGCCTTCCACTCTTCGCGGCTCTGGCCAGATTCCAGCTGGGTATCGATCCACGGCAGCAGGCTGCCCGCCAGCGGCGCACCGAACTGCGCGGTGGGGAAATCACTGCTGCGCATGTTTTCCGCAACCTTGCGGTCGATCTCCAGTATGGCGCTGGCGGGATCCGCCAGCTCGCTGGCAACGCCATCGCGAATAGTGCCCATCTGCGCAATCAGCTCGCGCATGTGCTTGGCACCGGAACCACTCGCGGCCTGGTAGGTCTGGGCGGTTATCCACTCCACCAGGCCTTCCTTGAACAGGCCACCGAGACCCATCAGCATCAGGCTCACGGTGCAATTGCCGCCGATGTAGTTCTTCACACCGGATTCGATACCGCGGTCAATCACGTCGCGGTTTACCGGGTCGAGCACGATAATGGCATCGTCATTCATACGCAGGCTGGAAGCCGCGTCGATCCAGTAACCTTGCCAGCCTTTCTCGCGCAGCTTGGCAAATACTTCTTTGGTGTAATCACCACCCTGACAGCTGACGACAGCATCCAGCTCGGCCAGCGCATCCAGGTCGTAGGCGTCTTTCAGCGGCGCAACGTCCTTGCCAATCTCCGGCGCTTTACCGCCAGCATTGGAAGTGGAGAAAAATACCGGCTCGGCGATATGCGCGAAGTCGTTTTCTTCCAGCATGCGACCCATCAAAACAGAGCCGACCATACCGCGCCAGCCTACGAATCCTACCTTGTTCATTTCAATATCCTGTCGATTCTATAAATTTCCGGGCCCCGGTACGGCGTTGCCGTCTTGACGACAAGCGACCGGGGTAACGAACGAGTGGTGCACTGGATAATCAGAAAGCGGCCACCACTGCTGCGCCCATTTCCGCGGTGGATACTTTCTTCGAGCCTTCGGTATAAATATCCGCGGTGCGCAGTCCCTGATCCAATACCTTGCTGACCGCCGCCTCGATAGCGTCTGCGGCTTGCCCCATGTCCAGGGAATAACGCAGCATCATGGCAGCTGACAGGATGGTCGCCAGCGGGTTGGCAATGCCCTGCCCTGCAATATCCGGCGCACTACCGTGGCAGGGTTCGTACAGGCCAAAACCGGTTTCGTTCATGGAGGCCGACGGCAGCATGCCGATGGAACCAGTCAGCATGGCGGCGGCATCCGACAGAATGTCACCGAACATGTTGCCAGTAACCATAACGTCAAACTGCTTCGGCGCACGCACCAATTGCATGGCAGCGTTGTCGACATACATATGGGACAACTCGACATCCGGATACTCCGGAGCCAGGCGGTCCAGCACCTCGCGCCACAGCACGGTCACTTCGAGCACATTGGCCTTGTCGACGGAGCACAGCTTGCCACCACGCTTCTGTGCTGCTTCAAATGCAGTGCGGGCAATCCGCTCGATTTCGGACTCTTTATACACATAGGTGTTGAAGCCCTGCTTTTCGCCATTTTCCAGCGTCTGGATACCGCGAGGCTCACCAAAGTAGATGCCGCCAGTGAGCTCACGCACGATCAGAATATCCAGACCGGAAACCACTTCCGGTTTCAGCGAGGAAGCGCCGGCGAGCTGCGGATACAGAATGGCCGGACGCAGGTTGGCGTAGAGGCCGAGACCGCTGCGAATTTTCAACAGGCCTTTTTCCGGGCGAATGGCGCGATCCAGGGTATCCCACTTCGGGCCGCCTACGGCACCCAGCAGTACCGCATCGCACTCGCCGGCCTTGGCCAGTTCCGCATCGGTCAGTGGTTCGCCATGGGCATCAATGGAAGCACCACCGATCAGGCCCTGGGAAAATTCCAGGTTCAGGCCAAATTTTTCGTCGGCAGTTTTCAGTACCGCGACCGCCTGCTCGACAATTTCCGGGCCAATACCGTCGCCCGGGAGGATCATGATTTTCTTGCTCATCGTTTTTCCAATTATTCTGTTCGCGGGTTACTTCACGGCATCAAACAGCCACGGCGCCTGTTCGCGACGCTTGGCCTCATATACACGAATCGCATCCGCGTCTTCCAGCGTCAACCCGATATCGTCGAGGCCATTCAGCAGGCAATGCTTGCGGAACGCATCCACTTCAAACGCGATGGCTTCGCCGTTGGGTTTGATCACCTGCTGGTTTTCCAGGTCGATGGTCAGCGCGTAGCCTTCCTCAGCGTACATTTCCTGGAACAGCTGTTCGATGGTGTCTTCGTCCAGAACGATCGGCAACAGCCCATTCTTGAAACAGTTGTTAAAGAAAATATCCGCAAAACTCGGTGCAATCACCGCGCGGAAACCGTAGTCGTCCAGTGCCCATGGCGCGTGTTCGCGGCTGGAACCACAGCCGAAGTTCTTGCGCGCCAGCAGTACCGAAGCACCTTCATAACGGGGGTGATTCAACGGAAACTCCGGGTTGAGCGGACGGTTACTGCAGTCCTGGCCGGGCTGCCCCTCGTCGAGGTAACGCAGCTCATCAAACAGGTTCGGGCCGAAACCGGTACGCTTGATCGACTTTAAAAACTGCTTGGGAATGATCAGGTCGGTATCCACATTGGCGCGATCCATGGGCGCGGCCACGCCCTTGTGTTGGGTAAAAGCTTTCATCAGACCGCCTCCTTCTGCATTTCACGCACATCCACAAAGTGACCGGCAATGGCCGCCGCCGCGGCCATGCTCGGACTCACCAGATGGGTGCGACCACCGTAGCCCTGACGGCCTTCAAAGTTACGGTTGGACGTCGATGCACAGTGCTCGCCCGCGCCCAATTTGTCCGCATTCATTGCCAGACACATGGAACAGGATGGCTCGCGCCACTCAAATCCCGCCTCGATAAACACCTTGTCCAGACCTTCTTTCTCCGCCTGCAGTTTTACCGACTGGGAACCCGGAACAACCAGCACCTGCTTGACGCTATCGGCCTTCTTGTGCCCCTTGGCCACCGCCGCCGCTGCACGCAAATCTTCGATTCGCGAGTTGGTGCAGGAACCGATAAATACACGGTCCAGGTTGATATCGGTAATCTTCTGGCCGGCCTTCAGGCCCATATATTCCAGTGCGCGCTCGATGCCGGACTTTTTAGTCGCATCGCTCTCCG
This sequence comes from Microbulbifer hydrolyticus, assembly GCF_009931115.1. NCBI lineage: Bacteria > Pseudomonadati > Pseudomonadota > Gammaproteobacteria > Cellvibrionales > Microbulbiferaceae > Microbulbifer > Microbulbifer hydrolyticus. The sequence goes on from NZ_CP047491.1 coordinate 2,795,577, forward strand.
CCGCGGGATCTGGCACCAGCGCACTGACGGGCGCAACCATTTCCGGAGAAGTACCCCAGCTGACCTGAGGCTCAATTTCTTCCGCTTTCAGTTCAACCACCGCATCAAAGTGCGCGCCATCGTCGGAGTGCAGGCGGCTCCAGTTTTCCACCGCCTTGTCCCACTGTTCCCCCTTGGGGGCATAGGGCTTGCCTTTGACGTAGTCCAGGGTTACCTGATCCACAGCCACCATGCCCGCGCGTGCGCCGGCTTCAATCGCCATGTTGCAGATGGTCATGCGGCCTTCCATCGACAAACTGCGGATCGCAGAACCACCGAACTCGATGGCATAACCGGTACCGCCGGCAGTGCCGATCTTGCCGATAATCGCCAGCACCACATCTTTGGCGGTAACGCCCGGACCGAGTTCACCGTCCACGCGCACCAGCATGTTCTTCATTTTCTTCTGGATCAGGCACTGCGTGGCCATCACGTGCTCGACCTCGGAAGTGCCGATACCGTGGGCCAGTGCACCCAGTGCACCGTGGGTGGAAGTGTGGGAGTCACCACAGACCACGGTCATGCCCGGCAGGGTCACGCCAGTTTCCGGGCCGATCACATGCACAATGCCCTGGCCGGGATCGTTGATGCCGAACTCGACGATACCGAACTCACTGCAGTTCTCATCCAGGGTCCTCACCTGGATACGGGACACTTCGTCCTGGATACCCTCAATACCGCCGGCGCGCTCAGCGGCATCGGACGGTACATTGTGATCTGGTGTGGCAACCACGGAATCCGTGCGCCAGGGTTTACGACCGGCCAGGCGCAGGCCTTCGAAGGCCTGGGGCGAGGTCACTTCGTGAATCAGGTGGCGGTCGATATAAATCAGTGCGGTGCCGTCATCACGGCTCTTGACCAAATGGTCGTCCCAGAGCTTGTCGTAAAGCGTCTGTTTTTTGTGCTCTTGCTGGCCCATTAGCCCCATCTCCTCTATGGATAACATGCGGGAGTCTAGGGGGGGCATTGAATAACATCAATTTATATTTATTATATGGCGCATTCGATTTTGGAATACCAACAATGGCAGCGGCGCTACCCCGATAACAGCCCTGCCGGCACCATTCCTTCGAAGCGTCCGCAACCCGAGTGGCAGCGCTGCCACACTACTAAGAGTTCGCCCATGGAAATCCAGTGGCTCAGAGCCTTCCTCGCAGTAACCGAACAGGGCTCCGTTTCAGAAGCCGCCGAACAACTGCACCTGACCCAGCCCGCAGTGAGCAAACGCCTGGCCTCCCTCGAACAGCAGCTGGGAGCGCCCCTGTTTGACCGGATCGGCCGCAAACTCCAGCTCACCAACGCAGGCCGCGCCCTCCTCCCCCGCGCCCGCCACATACTGAACGAAGTGAGTGATGCGGAACGAGAACTCAGAAGCCTCGGCGAAACCATCGGAGGCAGCCTGCGCATTGCCACCAGCCACCACGTCGGCCTTCACCACCTGCCGCCGGTGTTGCGGGAATTCAGCAACCTGTACCCGGACGTTGCCCTCGACATCGACTTCCTCGATTCCGAACAGGCCTACGAAGCCCTGATGGCGGGCGAATACGAGCTTGCGGTGGTGACCCTCGCGCTCAAGGACTATCCCAATCTCAATGCCCAGATCATCTGGCCGGACCCCTGTGTGGTCGTGGCCGCGCCAGACCATCCACTGGCACAGATGCCGGAGCTGGACCTGCCGGCACTGGCGCAGTACCCGGCGATCCTGCCCGACCTCAATACCTATACGGGACGCCTGATCAAGCGCCAGTTCGATGCCCACGGACTCAAACTGACCGCCAAACTGGCCACCAATTTTCTGGAAACCATCAAAATGATGGCCGGCGTCGGTCTCGGCTGGAGTGTGCTGCCCAAAACCCTGGTGGACGAGACCCTTGCCGAGCTTCCCATGCCCCAGCTCAGCATTGTGCGCAATCTCGGCATCATCTATCACCGCAACCGTACCCTCAGCAATGCCGCCAATGCCCTGCAGCAACTCCTGTTCAAAGAGGCCCGGGGGCTGTGAATAGCCACCCCAGCGCGTGAAAAGGTCTCAAATTCACCAAACTGTTCCGGGACATTTCATAAAAAGGTTGTAGAATTCGCCGCAGAATTCAACGGGAGCGAAACTAAAATGAAAAAAATTACTCTGGCTATCTGTGCTGCACTGGCCTCTACCACCGTCAGCGCCGACACCATCCTCGGCTTTGATGCCACCCTGGGCGCCTGGAAACCCGCCTACAGCGGCGCAGTGGGCGTAGACAGCTTCAATGTGGACGAGTTTGCCCTCGCCGAAGACAACGCCACCTTTATCCAGGCGGCGCTGGAGCACCCAATCCCGCTGATCCCGAACATTCTGGTGGCCCACAGCAAGATTGAAACCAGCGGCTCTGCCATGCTGAGCGACAGCGTCACCTTCGCCGACGAAACCTTCCTGATCGGCTCCGATGTGACGGCAGACATGAATCTGACCCACACCGACGCCACCCTGTACTACGAAATTCTGGATAACTGGGTGAACCTGGACCTGGGTGTGACCGCGCGTCAGTACAGCGGTGAACTGTCCGCGACCAGCGACTTCCAGTCTGAAAACATCGAACTCTCCGGCGTACTGCCCATGGTCTACGGCGTAGCCCGCTTCGACCTGCCGTTTACCGGCTGGTCCATCATTGCCCAGGGCAACGGCACCAGCTACAACGGCGACAGCCACACCGATCTCTCCGCCAAGATCCGCTGGGACTTCGTACCGGCACTGGACTTCGCCATTGAGGCCGGTTACCGCGCCATGTCCCTGGACGTGAAAGAGCTGGACGCCCTGCAGAGCGACCTGGAAATCAAAGGCCCCTACCTCGGCCTGAACCTGCACCTGTAATCCGCGGATTACACGCAGGCACAAAAAAGGCGGAGTGCTTTTGGCGCTCCGCCTTTTTTGTGCCTGCCGTTTTTGTGACGGCAATTCGGCGCTTTATTCAGACACGCCGGCGGGAATCTTCAACCCGAATTCCACATCGGCATTCTGCCCCCGCTGGCGCAGCACGTGGTCCACCAGCACCAGCGCCATCATCGCCTCGGCAATCGGCGTAGCGCGTATGCCAACGCATGGGTCGTGACGCCCTTTGGTCACCACTTCAATCGGGTTGCCGTTGGTATCCAGGCTGTTGCCCGGAATGCGCAGGCTGGAGGTCGGCTTGAGCGCGATATGTGCGATCAGCTCCTGCCCACTGGAAATACCACCCAGCACGCCACCGGCGTTGTTGGACTGGAAACCGTCTTGGGTAATCTCATCCCGGTGCTCGGTGCCCTTCTGTTCTACCGAGGCGAAACCCGCTCCGATCTCCACGCCCTTTACCGCATTGATACTCATCAATGCGTGCGCCAGGTCGGCGTCCAGGCGGTCGAAGATGGGCTCGCCGAGACCTGCGGGCACACCGCTGGCGTGCACGGAAATGCGTGCACCGATGGAGTTACCTTCCTTGATCAGTGCCTGCATGTACTCTTCCATCTCCGGCACCTTGTCCGCATCCGGGCAGAAGAACGGGTTCTGATCCACCTGGGACCAGTCGAGCTTGCCCACTTTGATCGGACCGAGCTGGGACAGGTAGCCGCGCACCTCGATGCCAAATTGCTGCTTCAGCCATTTCTTGGCGATAGCGCCCGCGGCGACCCGCATGGCGGTCTCGCGCGCGGACGAACGACCACCACCGCGGTAGTCGCGCAGGCCGTATTTTGCCCAGTAGGTGTAGTCGGCGTGGGCCGGGCGGATCTGCTCGGCGATATTGGCGTAGTCTTTGGAGCGCTGGTCGGTGTTTTCGATCAGCAGGCCAATCGGCGTTCCGGTGGTCTTGCCTTCAAACACGCCGGAGAGAATTTTCACTTCGTCCGCTTCGCGGCGCTGGGTGGTATAGCGGGAGGTGCCGGGTTTGCGGCGATCCAGTTCCAGCTGGATTTCCTCGGCGGTGATTTCCAGTCCCGGAGGGCAGCCATCGACGATACAACCCAGCGCATGGCCGTGGCTCTCGCCAAAGGTGGTGACACAAAACAACTTGCCAAAAGTGTTGCCCGACATATCCGGTATTCCCTACCCCAGTGAATTATTCGATGAAAGCGGCGCATTATAGAGGAATCTCTGACTTCGCGCTTTTATCGTGCTTCGAAATAGCATCCTGTGGCGGCACCGGTAGGGTGCCTTCGCCCAAAGCCGAGTCGCATTTAATAATTAATGGGCGACACCATCCTCAAAAAACTCCCGGCAGGCCAGCAGATCTTCACGGGTCAGGATAAACACCCCGTGTCCGCCATCTTCCAGCTCCGGCCACATAAACGGCACCCGCGGATAAGCCTCTTCAAGCGCTTCCCAGCTATTGCCCACCTCACACACCAGAATGCCCTCGGGCTGCAGATAGTCCGGCGCCTCCAGCAGCAGGCGGCGGGTAAAGTCGAGGCCGTCATCACCGGAGCCCAGCGCCAGGCCCGGCTCAGCGTGGTATTCCGCCGGCATCTCCGCCAGGTCACGCGCATCCACGTACGGCGGGTTGCTGACAATCAGGTCGTAACTGAAGCCCGTGAGACCGGCAAACAGGTCCGACTGCACCGCACGCACTTCATCGTTGCGCTGGTGGCGGTTGATGTTGATCTGTGCCACCGCTATGGCATCGGCGGAAATATCGCTGAGATCGACGCGCGCCCCGGGGAAGGTGTCCGCGCAGGCGATACCGATACAGCCGCTGCCACAGCAGAGGTCGAGGATGGCGAGCGGCTCCTGCTGCAGCCACGGCTCGAAGTGCTGGCGGATCAGCTCGCCGATGGGCGAGCGCGGCACCAGTACCCGCTCGTCCACATAGAACGGCATGTCGCAGAACCACGCCTCATTGGTGAGATAAGGCGCTGGCAGCCGCTGATCGACCCGCTTGTCCAGTAATTCCATCACCCGGCGGCGCTCGTCCATGGTCAGCCGCGCCTGCAGGATCTCCGGCTTGCTGTCTACCGGCAGGTGCAGGGCATGGGTGACCAGCAGGACGGCTTCGTCCCAGGCGTTGTCGGTTCCGTGACCAAACCACAGGTTTTCTTCATTAAACCGGCTTGCCCCCCAGCGCACATAGTCCAATACCGTGTGCAATTCGTGCAGATTGGACTCACGTTTCTCTATCATTAGCCTGTTTCCTCGAGTTTTGGCGCTTTACTACCGCTACACAAAGGCTTAGGGTAGCGCACCCTCCGGAGTCTCCGTGACTCCTCTGTGCCGCCGGGTTACCGGCGATATCGACGCCCCGTCATCTCCAGTGTCTGTGTGCCTGGCGAGCTGGCAACGCTATGTTAGTCCCGGGGCGAGACGTTGGAAGCTGACAGACATGAAAGAACAATACGCGCAAATTATTGAAGCCATCGGTGAAGACCTGAACCGCCCGGGCCTGAAAGACACGCCCCTGCGCGCCGCCAAGGCCATGCAGTACCTCACCCAGGGCTACCAGCAGACGCTGGACGAAGTGGTCAACGACGCCCTCTTCCCCTCCACCTGCAGCGAGATGGTGCTGGTAAAGGATATTGAGCTGTACTCCCTGTGTGAGCACCACCTGTTGCCGTTTATCGGCAAGGCACACGTGGCGTACATTCCCGATGGCAAGGTACTTGGCCTGTCCAAGGTGGCGCGCATTGTAGACATGTTTGCCCGCCGTTTGCAGATTCAGGAGCAACTGACCGTGGAAGTTGCGGAAACCATCCAGCAGGTAACCGGCGCCGCCGGCGTCGGTGTGATCATCGAAGCCAAGCACATGTGCATGATGATGCGCGGTGTGGAGAAGCAGAACTCGGTGATGAAAACCTCGGCCATGCTGGGCTCTTTCCGCAGCCAGCAGGCCACGCGCAACGAGTTCCTGTCCCTGATCCGTTAACGACTAGAGAAGCAAGGGGAGTCCGACAATGCCGCACCTGGTGATTGAGTATTCGCAAAAGCTGGAAGACAGCATTTCGATTTCCGCGCTGGTCAGCAATGGCCAGCAGGCAATGAGCGATACCGGACTCTTCAATGCGAGCGCGATTAAAACCCGCGCCCTGCCCTACCGCGACTTCGTGCTCGGCAAAAACCATGAAGGGTCGAGCAACCTGTTTATTCACGCGGAAGTGCGGATCCTGGAAGGGCGTACGGTGCAGCAGAAAGAAGACCTGAGCGCAGCGATCTTCAATTACCTGTGTGAAGCGGCCCCGGAAGTACCGGAGATTTCCGTGGAAATCCGGGACATGGAAAAAGCGAGCTACTCCAAGCGCATTCCGTTTTAGCCCCTCGCTACCGCATTCCCCGCCGGCACTCACCTCCCCGGGACTCTCGCCAGAGGCCCCCAGCCTAGTCTCTGTCTTCAAGAAACGGCAGAAACCAGCAGGCGATTGCCTCGGCAGCATCCTCCATGTGCAGGTGATGCCCCCCGGCAAATTCCCGCAGCTGGATATTCGGGTGCTGCTCGGCAACCGGGCGGATACGCTCAATCATTCCCTGAATACCATCCTTCCCCAGTGCCAGACGAATCGGCATGGTGACGCGGCCCAGGAACGCCTCCACCTGCGCTTCATTTAATTTCGCCAGTGAACTCGCCAGCAGCTGTGGATCGTTGCTCCAGGTGTAGCCACCCTCGCAGCGACGCACTCCGCGCATGACCAGCCGGCGGGCGGCATCATCACTCAGCTTGAACAGCCCGTTCTTGCGCGCGGTGGTCGCCACATCCAGCGAGCTGAACACCTTTGACTCGCGTGCCCGGTAGCGCGCACGCTGCTCGATCCCCCGGCGCAATGTGTCCGGTGCTTCCGCATCGGTTGCCGGCGGCGGTACCAGTCCGTCGATCAGCGCCAAGCGCTGCACCCGCTCCGGAAACGTGGCCGCGGTAATGGTGGCAATCACGGCCCCGCGAGAATGCGCAAGTATGGAGAAGGCTTCCCAGCCCAGCGCGTCAGCGATCCCCAGCACATCCTCGATTTCCGTCCATATGGTGTAATTGGCGTCACGATGACGGTGATAACTCTGCCCGTGCCCGGCGAGATCCACCGCGACCAGGTTGAGCTCGGCAAGAAACGGGGCCATGGCGTCGAAGCTGGCACAGTTATCCAGCCAGCCGTGCAGCGCCAGTACCGGCACGCCGTCGGGATTGCCCCATTGGCGCGCGGCAATGGTATTGCCCTGGATATCGAGGGTAATGTCACGGAAAACGTCGCGGGAAGAATGGCTCATGAAATTGCAGTGTTGTCAGACTTGAGCCCGGATGCTGACAGCGGCGCCCTGCACTCTCAATGGCCACAGGGTTCAGATTGAATGGCCAGTGTTGACCGCTGCCGCTACCGGCCGGTATTTACGGCTTGTGCTGCAGCCACTCAAGCTCGGCACAGTCCCGCGCCCATACATCTGCGCGCAGGCAGGCCAGGCTGGCGGTACCCATGGGGTGTTCGTCCCCGCTGCCGCAGAGTCCGTTTACCAGGCTGCCAACGAGGGGCTGGTGGCTGACCAGCATAAGAGGGAATACCGACTCGTCGACTTCGGCCAGCGCATCGAGAAGAACACTGACCGATGTATCGCCGGTGAGCAGTTCCTGGACCTCGACTTCCCGCCCGAAGGTCTGCGCGACGATTTTGGCCGTCTGCCGGGTACGTACAAAGGGGCTGGCCCAGATGGTTTTTACCTGCGCCAGCTCGGACGCGCGCTCCTTACAGATCGCCGCCACCTCTTCGCGCCCTTCATCGGTCAGCGCCCGGGTTTCGTCACTTTTGCTGAAAGGCTCAGCATGGCCGTGACGCATGACAAACAACAGCACTACCGTCTCCCGTCAAATATTTTCCAGCCGGCCCAATAGGTTATAGCTTATTTCTTGTCACCGGAGGGCTTGTCGTCACTGTCGGCAGCGGTGGTTTCGGTGGCCTCGGATGTGCTTTGTGCGGAATCCCCGCCCAGTTCTATGACGGAATCCTCCTCGGGTTTTTCCGCCTCCGCCTGCGCAGCCTTGTTGCGCTTAGCAGGTTTTTTCTCACTGCTGGCGTCCGCCTTCGGCGCTGATTCTACGGCATCATCATTCGCGTCGGACTCTGCCGACTCGGCCACGACTTCCTCATCGTCTGCACTGATGACCTCTCCATCAATCTCTTCGGCACTTTCGTAGGTAGACAGGTCTTCTTCCTCGGATTCCGGCCACTCGGAAAACGGGAACGGTTTTTCTTCCGAGTTGTAAATCAGGAACTGCAGTGTCTGGTAGATGTACGAGGCAATCTGGTCACCGAGGCGGCGCAGGTTATCGTTGGCGCTGCCGGTAAAAATGGCGAACAGGAATTGGGCGATTACGACAGCCAGCATGACGAAGCCGGCAATTTCCAGCAGCACCGCAAAAAGCACCATGTAAAGCAGGCGCAGCCACTGGTTGGAGGAGGTCAGGTTTTGTTTCAGTTCTTCGTTGCTCATTGGGCGATCACCAGTCCGTTGTTGGGCACCACAAAAAATTTGGCCGGCGGATGCCGGCCGGGCGAGGATCAGGGCTGCGGCCACTCCGCAAACGGGAATGGCTTCTCTTCAGTGTTGTAAATCAGGAACTGCAGGATCTGATAAATATAGGATGCAATCTGGCTGCCGAGTTGGCGAAGGTTGTCGTTCGGAGTGCCAGACACAATCGAGAAAAGAAACTGCAGAACGATGGTGGCCAGCATGACCATACCGGCCACTTCCATCAGGATCACAAACAACACCATGAACAGCAGCCGCAGCCAGTGATCGGTGGAGGTCAGATTGTGCTTTAGCTGTTCGTTATTCATTGCACGTCCTATCGGTAGAGAATTGGGCCACGGGCACATCAGGTCTTGGCGGAATAGGCCACATCAAACGTCTGCTCGCCAGACATCAGCTCGCGAATCACCGTGGGAATCGGGGTACCTTCAAATAATATGGCGTGAATTGCAGAAACCAAGGGCATGTAGACGCCCAATTCATCGGCTTTGGCCTTAATCAGACGAACGGTGTTCACCCCTTCCGCCACCTGGCCGATTTCCGTCACCGCCTCATCCAGTTTCTTGCCCTTGCCCACCAGGTAGCCCACCCGGTAGTTGCGGCTGAGATCTGAAGAACAGGTGAGAATCAGGTCGCCCACCCCGGCGAGACCGATAAATGTCATCGGGTCCGCGCCCATGGCCTCGGCAAAGCGCATCATTTCAGCCAGTGCACGGGTGATCAGCAGGCTGGTGGTGTTCTGCCCGCGGCCAAGCGCCACGGCCATGCCGGTGACGATAGCGTAAATGTTCTTAAGCGCACCGGCCAGCTCAACACCGAACACATCGTTGCTGGAGTAAACCCGGAAAGTTTCGGAGTGCAGCACTTTCTGAATGGTGTTGCACAGGGACTCGTCCTCACTGGCAACCACGGTCGCGGTGTAATGGGCGGCGACGATTTCCTTGGCAAAGTTGGGGCCACTCAACACCCCCACGCGCATACCCTCGGTTTCCTCCCGCAGGATGTCGCTCATCAGGTGGAACTGGTCGTGCTCGATCCCCTTGGTGAGGGAAATCAGCATGGTCCCCGGCGCCAGTGCCGGCGCAGCGCGGTGAACCACCTCGCGGAAGGACTTGCTGGGGATGGCCACAAACACAATCTGGCAGCCGCTTACGGCCTGCTCCAGGTCGGCAGTGACATTGAGGTCCGGGTGCAGGGCAACCCCCGGCAGGTAATACTGGTTTTCCCGCTGCGCCATACAGGCGGCCGCGCGCTCCGGGTCGCGCATCCACTGCCGGGTATCGTGGCCGTTACCGGCAACAATATTGGCAATGGCGGTGCCAAAGCTGCCACCGCCGAGAACCGCAATGGAGTAACGGGATTCAGGGGCGCTTGAGGATACGTCTCTCTGGGTCATAACGCTCTGTAATATTTGCTGTGCAGCAGGGGATTATACGGAGCCAGAGGGCAAGGCCCAACGGCCCGCTAGAAAATTGGTCACTTTTGCCAAGTTCACCAATAAATGTCGTCTTTTGACGACCAATTAGCGCAAAAAACCGACAAGAAAATAATATAGCCCAGACTGGAGCGTCCGCGGCTGCGATAGGAAAAAGAAGGAAATTTCCCGGCTGGCGTAGCCAGCCGGGAACGTGCTCGGGTATTAGCTGTTGAGCTCGAGCAACAGTGCGTTCAGGCGACGCACATAGTCGGCCGGATCCGCCAGCTGGTTGCCCGCTGCCAGGTTGGCCTGGTCCATCAGGATGTTGGTGAGGTCGGCAAAGCGGTCCTCATCCTGCTCCTGATCCAGACGCTGCACCAGCGGGTGGTTCGGGTTCAGTTCGAAGATGGGCTTGCCTTCCGGCAGCGACTGGCCCGCCTGCTCCAGAATACGGCGCATCTGCAGTCCCATATCGTTGTCGCTGGCCACCAGACACGCCGGGGAATCCACCAGGCGCGTGGTCGCACGCACATCTTCCACGCGCGCTTCCAGCACTTCCTTGACCCGCTCGACCAGCGCACCGGATTCTTTCTCTACCTTTTCGCGCTCGGCCTTGTCGTCCTCGTCCTCGGCTTCACCCAGGTCCAGCGCGCCCTTGGCCACGTCCTGGAACTGCTTGCCGTCGAACTCCTGCATATGGCCTACGAACCACTCGTCCACCTGATCGGTGAGCAGCAGCACCTCGATCCCCTTCTTGCGGAAGACTTCCAGGTAAGGGGAAGACTTGGCGGTGGCGAAGTTGTCCGCGCATACGTAGTAGATGTGCTTCTGGCCGTCCTTCATACGACCCACATAGTCTTCCAGGGACTGGTCCTGCTTGTCGCTGTCGGTGTGGGTGGTGGAGAAACGCAGCAGCTTGGCAATTTTCTCCTTGTTGGAGAAATCTTCTGCCGGGCCTTCCTTCATAACCGAGCCGAACAGGTCCCAGAACTTCTGGTACTGATCCACGTCTTTCTTCGCCAGCTTGTCCAGCATATCCAGCACACGCTTGGTCAGCGCGCTCTTGATCGCATCGGTGTTCTGGTCCTTCTGCAGGATCTCGCGCGACACGTTCAGCGGCAGGTCGTTGGAGTCCAGCACACCTTTTACAAAGCGCAGGTACAACGGCAGGAACTGCTCGGCGTCGTCCATGATGAAGGTGCGCTGTACGTACAGCTTGAGGCCGCGGGCGGCGTCGCGCTGGTACAGGTCATACGGCGCGCGCGCCGGAATGTACAGCAGGCTGGTGTAATCGAGCTTGCCTTCCACCCGGTTATGGCTCCAGGTGAGCGGGTCGTCGAAATCGTGGGAGATGTGCTTGTAGAACTCCTTGTACTCCTCGGATTTCAGCTCGGAGCGCGGGCGGGTCCACAGGGCCTGGGCGGCGTTAACTGCCTCGAATTCGGGCGCCTTTTCTTCTTTGTCCTCGCCCTCTTCCGCAGAGGGCGCTTCCTGCTTCAGCATCTCCACCGGAATGGCGATGTGGTCGGAGTACTTTTTGATGATGGAGCGCAGGCGCCAGTCATCGGCGAATTCCGCGGCGTCGTCCTTCAGGTGCAGCACCACACGGGTACCGCGCTGCGGCCACTCGACGTTTTCCACTTCGTATTCCGCTTCGCCGCTGCATTCCCAGTGCACACCCTGGCTGGCGTCCACACCGGCGCGGCGCGTGAACACATCGACCTTGTCGGCAACGATAAACGCGGAGTAGAAACCGACCCCGAACTGGCCGATCAGGTGGGCGTCTTTCTTCTGGTCGCCGGTCAGGTTCTGCATGAAGCTGGCGGTACCGGAGCGGGCGATGGTGCCGAGGTTCTCGATCACCTCATCGCGACTCATGCCAATGCCGTTGTCGCTGATGGTCAGGGTGCCGGCGTCTTTGTCGAACTCGATACGGATGCGCAGATCCGGGTCTTCCGCCAGTAGTTCCGGCTTGGAGAGGGCTTCAAAACGCAGCTTGTCAGCGGCGTCGGATGCGTTGGAAACCAGCTCGCGCAGGAAAATCTCCTTGTTGGAGTACAGCGAGTGGATCATCAGGTGCAGCAGCTGCTTGGCTTCTGTCTGGAAGCCGTGGCTCTCTTTATGCGCCTCAACTGTCATGGATCGGTTCTCCCCTAAATCAAATTCAGGGAAGCAGATATTGGGCCGCGCACGACCAATTCAAGCGCTGATTAACGCCCGATTTTCAGTGGAGGCTCCGCCGGGGGGGACTGGGGCTACTTTTTCGCGGCGGCAATCGCCTGCACCAGCTTTCCGCGGCCGGTGATATCGGCAATGAAGTTGCCGGTGAGATCCGAGATCACGCGCGACTCGGCATTCATCAGGATCGCGATCCCTACCTTGCGCTTCTCGGAGTAGGCTACCGCGGCACGGAAACCGGCCACCCAGCCGCCGTGGAAGATAATGCGATCATCGCCAACGCTGTACAGGCGCCAGCCGAGGCCGTAACCGGCATGATCTATGTAGTCACGCCAGATGCGGTGGCGCAGGTGACGGCGGGTTTCCACCCGCTCGGTGGTGAGGTCATCAATCACGTCGTGAGACAGCACATCCGGGTAGTACCCCATCTGCGCCTTCAGCCACTGCCCCATGTCGGTGATACTGGCATTCACTCCCGCCGCGGGCGCGGCCAGGTAGTATTCTTTTTCCACTTTCACCGGGCGCCAGCCGCGGCCGGTCTGCACATGGGGCGCCGCGCGGTTGTCGGCAGCCATAAAGCTCTCCCAGCCCAGGGACGCATCCTCCATCTCCAGCGGGGCAAAGAAGCGCTCCTTGAGCTGGCGGCTATAGGGCACGCCGGTGGCTTTCTGGATAACGTCTTCGATCAGGCTGAACAGTACGTTCTGGTAGCCGTAGCACTTGCCCGGCTTGCAGTGGGGGTCGATGGTGGCAAACATCGGCAGGATCTTGGACAGGGGCCGGTTGTCTTCCAGGTAGTTGTCGTAGGCGTTGGGGGTCAGCCCGGAGGAGTGACTCAGCAGGTGCTGTACCTGTAGCTGCATGGACAGCGCCGGAGTCTTAAATCGGAGCTTGGGCACATAGCGCACTACCTTGTCGCCCCAGCTGAACTTCTGCTCATGCTCAAGAACCGCGGCCATACTGGCGGCGAAGGTTTTGGAGACAGAAGCGAGGCGGAATACCGTGTGTGTGTTCACCTTGGAGTGCTTGCCCTTGACCCGGACACCATAGGTGTTCATGGCCACAATCTGGTCGTGATCGACGATCACGTAGGCGGCACCGGGAATACCGTGCTGCTCCAGCAACTGGCGAAAATAGCGGTCAAATTCCCTGGCGCTTGCTTCAACGTCCTTGCTCACGGCCTTTCCGCCGGTGCGCGCGGACTTCACCTGGCGCGCGCTGTCCGCCACTGCCTGGCCCACAGCCAGGACTGACAGCATTGCCAAAAGCGGTATCAATGTACTCCGGAGGCCCCGGAAACGATTGGAGATGCCCTGAATCACCGTGATAAACACCATGTGCCGTACTGCAGACTACCCCGGCGGTGGCTCCGTGGACGAAGCCGGTCCTGCCGAATGTTTGTGGTGGAACCTGTATTAAGACTAGCAGCCCGCGGAAAAATTCATGGCAATCACGCCTTTTCTCCGGGGCCAGTAAACGCCATAAATCCGATGCGGGAAGCACCCGCCTTCCGCCCTGGACGAGCGGCTGCGCCGGCATTGTAATAAAACTGGCACAAACGCGCACTGTCGCGCATTTTTTGCCCGAACTCCCTCACAAAATCCGTGACCGGCACGTCCTTGCTCACTGACCGGCGGGCTTTCTGCGGACATAAAAAAACCGCCTTGCGGCGGTTTTTCTAACGGTAGGGGGCGAGATCGCCGCCCCCAGCCCGACACACCTTACAGCTTGTCGGAGTTCTCGCTCAGGTAAGCAGCAACGCCTTCCGGAGAAGCGTTCATGCCTTTGTCACCTTCCTGCCAGCCAGCCGGGCAAACTTCGCCGTGCTCCTGGTGGAATGCCAGCGCGTCAACCATACGCAGCATCTCGTCAACGTTACGGCCCAGCGGCAGATCGTTGACTACCTGGTGACGAACAGTACCTTCTTCGTCGATCAGGAAAGAGCCGCGGAACGCTACGCCAGCGTCAGCTTCTACGTCGTACGCCTGGCAGATCTCGTGCTTCACGTCGGCAACCAGGGTGTACTTGACCTGGCCGATGCCGCCATCATTGATGGAGGTGTTACGCCAGGCGTTGTGGGAGAACTGGGAATCGATGGAAACACCGATAACTTCAACACCGCGCTTCTTGAACTCTTCAAAACGGTGATCGAAGGCGATCAGCTCGGAAGGACATACAAAGGTGAAGTCCAGCGGGTAGAAAAAGATAACCGCTTTCTTGCCCTTGATGGTTTCCGCCAGGTTGAAGGCGTCAACGATCTCGCCATTACCCAGTACTGCCGCCGCAGTGAAATCCGGTGCGGGCTTGCCTACTAATACGGCCATGAGAACCTCCTCAATGAGTTAAATAATTTACGTTGGATGTGTTCAATTTATAACCTTCGGCTATAAATCAATAAAAGCTTGATAGGGGGCCGCTATGATACACAGGCGCCTAGGCCAGTCCCATTAAATTTTTATATAAAGGCGATAGCAGGCGCCAGTCACCAAAAACCTGTGTGACCCCGTTCCCACCATCGCCTCCATCACGGATGTCGCCCTTTTCATCCCGCGTTTATCGCCCACCTCCCCGCCGCACTTTCGTACGCGGCACTCTTTGTAGAGGTCCTTTTATAGGGGCTGTCTGGACCGAGCCCGAAACCCGACCAAAACCGACCAGTCACAAATCTGACTGCTGGCTACTCTGCAACCAACTAGAATGATTACCGAGCGGTCGAAGAATCTTATTGACACTTATTCTCATTACCAATAAGATCCAATCTCCGTTTGATAGACGAGCCTATTTGCGCCAGGGTCACCACGATGTACGTATGTATCTGTAAAGGCATTACCGACAGTCAGATCAAAGAAGCTGTGTACGACGGCTCTACTTCCGTGAAGGCTTTGCGTCGCCACCTTGGCGTATCTTCCCAGTGCGGCCGCTGTGCCGAACTGACCCAGGAGATCATCGACGAGACCATGACCACCGGCGCGATGGCCTCAGCGAATAGCGCACTCTTCTATTCCGCGGGCTGATAGTCAGTCACCCAGCCCGCGCGGGGCACCGTAATCCACGGTGCCCACCCCTCGCCTCCTCCGGCCCGCTCCAGCTCACCGTCCCTTCATTTATATCTCTGGCAACCCCGCCCTGCTGTCCTATCTTTAATGCCACGGCCTGACGCCGCCCACTTGAAATCAGGACGCAATGAAGAACCAGCTACTGCACCTTTCTGAGCGCCTGCGCGCCAGTTTCTGGGTGATCCCGGCGATCATGATGACGATGGCGATCCTGTTGGCGCAGGGTTTTCTCGCTATCGACCAGCACTGGAACATCGAGCACCTGCCCGGATTCGGCTGGCTGAGACTGCGCGACCCGGACAGCGCCCGCGCGCTGCTTTCTACGATTGCCGGCTCCACCATTACTGTCGCCGGCACGGTGTTTTCCATCACCACGGTTGCCCTTACCCTCGCCTCCAATCAATTTGGCCCCCGGCTGGTGCGCAACTTTATTCGCGACCGGCGAACCCAGGTTTCGCTGGGCATCTTTCTCGCCACCTTTGTGTATGCACTGCTGGTCATGCGTGGCATCGATACCAGTGTGTCAGACAACCGCCACACCCTTACCGTCAGTTTCGCGCTGCTTATGGCGCTCGCCTGTATCGCCTACCTGATTTACTTCATCCACAATGTGGCCCAGTCGATCCAGATCGACAACATCACCTTCAACATCAACCGCGAGTTTCGCGCAGCGCTGGAAAACATCTACCCCACCGAAGACTGCCGGGATTCCCGGTATTATCGAATGGACCTGCGGGAACTTAACCTTGGGGAAGACGCCCTGAGCGTGCGCGCGCACAAAGAAGGGTACATACAACGCATCGACCGCCAGCTACTGATTGACTGGGCGCACAAGCATCAATGCTGTATCCGCCTGGAAATACATCCGGGGGCTTTTCTCTATCACTGGGGCTGCGTGGCCCGCATCTATAATCCTCCCCGGGATATCGACAGCCAAACTATTGCCAATGCCATTCATGGAGCCATCACCCTGGGCCCGCAGCCGACGGCAGAACAGGATGTGATTTTTTCAGTCCGGCAACTGGCACAAATTGCCGTGCGCGCACTCTCCCCCGGCATCAATGACCCGTTTACCGCTTATACCTGTATCGACCGATTGATTGATGGCGTCGGCATCGTGTTGCAGCGCCCGCCCCTGCCCAATTGTTTTCACGACGACGAAAACATCTTGCGGCTGGTAACCAGCGAGCTGGATTTTGCCGATGTACTGGCGGCAGCACTGGATGAAATTCGTGAATATGGACGCGACAGCGGTGTAGTGATGCGCCACCTGCTGAACGCGCTGGAGGAACTCGCGGAGATCTGTACCCGCAAAGCCGATCGCCATGCCATGAACACACTGCTTCAGCGGTTGTCGGAGGATTGTGAAAACTGTATCGAGGACCGGTTTGATACCGCCACCCTGAAAAAACAGCTCGCCACCATGCGCAACACGCTGGATTGAGTTCCAGCGTAATCCACCACCCTCACTACAAGCCCCCCACAAGCCCCGCGCAAACAATCTAAACGGCAATCGTTCTCGTTGTAGTTTTCGGCTTTTTTCCCGTTAATTTTCCCGCGTTTTTACCGCAAGTTCGCCGACATTGCCCGCTTGACTTGTAGTTTTCCCCAACGCAAACTCCACACAATCTCGCGCGGCAGACTCTACAATTCCCATAACGCCAGGCACTGGTGAACCAGGTCTTTGCCGCAGCGATCAACGGTTTATCAACGAATAATTTCCCGCACAGGGCACAGCCATCCGGCTCAAGGAGAAAATATGAAGGGCGATCCCAAAGTCATCGAACACCTGAACAAAGCACTGGGTAACGAGCTGATTGCCATCAACCAGTACTTCCTGCATTCACGCATGTTCAAGGACTGGGGCCTGAAAGAGCTGGCAGACAAGGAATACCACGAATCCATCGACGAGATGAAACACGCCGATTGGCTGATCGAGCGGATCCTGTTTCTTGAAGGCATCCCCAACCTGCAACACCTGGGTAAACTGCTGATCGGTGAAAACACCGAAGAGATGCTCAAGTGCGACCTCAAACTGGAGCAAAAGGCCATTCCCGACTTGCGCGACGGCATCGAGTACTGCGAGTCCGTGCGGGACTACGGCAGCCGCGAACTACTGGAGAAAATCCTCGAGTCGGAAGAAGAACATGTGGACTGGCTGGAAACCCAGCTGAGCCTGATCGACAAGGTCGGCCTGCAGAACTACCTGCAGACGCAAATGGCGAGTGCCTCGGAAGAATAAACAGCGCCAGGCATTTTGCAGACATAAAAAAACCGCGGTCTTTGCCGCGGTTTTTTTATTTGCCGGGGAAGCCGGTTACTCGGCCTCGCCAGCATCCTTGGTAGCTTCTTCGATCAGCGTTTTCAGCTCGCCGCTCTCATACATTTCCATGATGATATCGCAACCACCCACCAGCTCCTGTTTCACCCACAGCTGCGGGAAGGTCGGCCAGTTCGCGTACTTCGGCAGTTCCTGGCGGATATCCGGGTTCGCCAGAATGTCCACATAGGCAAAGCGCTGGCCACAGGCCATGATCGCCTGGGAAGCGCGCATGGAAAAACCACACTGGGGCGCGTTGGGGCTGCCCTTCATATAAAGCAGAATGTCGTTATCGGCGATCTGCTGTTTGATGTTTTCCAGAGTATCCATAGTGGAAGCATACCTCGGGTTGGGGAATTTCCGGCACCGGCGCCCGGCGCCAATCCGACTTGAAAGCGCGCATTGTACCCGATTCCCGTTTCTGCGCACGCCCTCGCCCCGCAGGCGCCCAGCCCCGCGCACAGCCTACTGGTGCCGGGCCCCGGCTGTGCTAGTATTGCCGGCTTTCCGGGGAAATTGCGGCCACAATACGCCTCCCGCGTATTTTCTGCGGTTTCACCAATTTCGCGGCCCACTTACAGAGGAGATAGCAACGTGGCCAGTCCCGCATTGATGCAAAACTACGGTAACAGAACCCTGACCCTGGTCAGAGGTGAAGGCAACTACCTGTGGGACGACAGCGACCGACGTTATCTCGACGCCCTCTCCGGTATTGCCGTGTGCGGCCTCGGCCACTGCCACCCGGCAGTCACCCAGGCTATCCAGGAGCAGGCCAACACCCTGCTGCACGTGTCCAACCTGTACAACATCCCGCCCCAGGAACAACTGGCCGAGAAGCTGGTAACCCTGTCGGGCATGGACAACGTGTTTTTCTCCAATTCCGGCGCCGAGGCCAATGAG
Organism: Microbulbifer hydrolyticus; assembly: GCF_009931115.1. Classification (NCBI taxonomy): domain Bacteria; kingdom Pseudomonadati; phylum Pseudomonadota; class Gammaproteobacteria; order Cellvibrionales; family Microbulbiferaceae; genus Microbulbifer; species Microbulbifer hydrolyticus. The sequence goes on from NZ_CP047491.1 coordinate 2,813,930, forward strand.
GCGGCGATCAAACTGGCGCGCAAGCTCGGTAACGAGCGCGGCCTCGCCTGCCCGAAAATCATCGTGACCGAAGGTGCGTTTCACGGTCGCACTCTCGCCACCCTCACCGCCACCGGCAATCCCAAGGTCCAGCAGGGCTTTGCTCCGCTGCCGGAAGGCTTCCTGCGGGTGCCGTACAACGATGTTGCCGCGATCGAGAAACTGGTCGGCAAACACGATGACATCGTCGCCATACTGGTAGAGCCGGTACAGGGCGAGGGCGGCATCCGCATCCCGGACGCGGACTACCTGCCGCGCCTGCGCAGCCTGTGTGACCAACAGGACTGGATGCTGATGCTCGACGAAATCCAGACCGCCAACGGCCGCAGCGGCAAACTGTTCGCCTACCAGCACCACGATGGCCTGCTGCCGGACGTGGTGACGACCGCCAAGGGACTGGGCAATGGTGTCCCCATCGGCGCCTGCCTGGCGCGCGGCAAAGCCGCCGAACTGTTTACCGCCGGTGCCCACGGCTCTACCTTTGGCGGCAACCCACTGGCGTGCCGCGCCGCCCTGGCAGTTCTGGAAACCCTCGAAAACGAGTGGCTGATCGAACGCGCAGAGCGCCTCGGCACCCAGTTGCTGGACCAGCTCAACAGTGAGCTGGCCGGCTGTGCCCACGTAAAAGAGATCCGCGGCCTCGGCCTGCTGATCGGCATCGAGCTCGACCGCCCCTGTGGGGAACTGGTGGAGCTGGCCCGCAATCAGGGCCTGCTGATCAACGTGACCGCCGGCAATGTGGTGCGCCTGTTGCCACCACTGACCCTGACCGACGCCGAAAGCACGCTGATTGCGACCACTGTCGCCACCCTGGTGCGCGACTTCGCCCAACAGGCCGCCTGATTTACGGAGGATTAACCCATGGCAGTCAGACATTTTCTTACCCTCCTCGACCTGAGCAAAGACGAGCTGCGCGGCATCGTCGAGCGCGCCATCGAGCTCAAGGCCCTGCGCAACCAGGGGGTGGCCAGCGAGCCCTTCCGCAACAAGGTGCTGGGGATGATCTTCGAGAAGTCCTCGACCCGTACCCGGGTTTCATTTGAAGCCGGCATGGCGCAGATGGGCGGCAGTGCGCTGTTCCTGTCACCCCGCGACACCCAGCTCGGCCGCGGCGAGCCCATCGAAGACAGTGCGCGGGTGATCTCGCGCATGGTCGACATGGTGATGATCCGCACCTTCGGCCACAACGTGCTGGAGCGCTTTGCCGAGTACAGCAAGGTACCGGTGATCAACGCCCTCTCTGACAGCTACCATCCCTGCCAGCTACTGGCGGACCTGCAGACCTATGTAGAGCACCGCGGCAGCCCGGAAGGTAAAGTGGTGACCTGGGTGGGTGACGGCAACAACATGTGCCACTCCTACATCAACGCCGCCCGCCTGTATGACTTCGAGCTGCGCATCGCCTGCCCCGAGGGTTATGACCCGGACGAGAGCATCCTCGCCGCCGCCGGCGATCGCGTCTCCATTTTCCGCAAGCCGGAAGATGCGGTGCGCGGATCCGACTGGGTCGCCACCGACGTGTGGGCCTCCATGGGCCAGGAAACCGAACAGCAGATTCGCATCAAGGCCTTTGAAGGCTTCCTGGTAGACCACGAGCTGATGAGTCACGCCAATAGCGACGCCGTGTTCATGCACTGCCTGCCCGCCCACCGCGGTGAGGAAGTGAGTGGTGAGCTGCTGGAAGACGACAAGATCTCAGTGGTGTGGGACGAAGCGGAAAACCGCCTGCACGCGCAGAAGGCACTGATGGAGTTCCTGCTGGACAGCAGCAACTGACCGTGTCGCGCGGGAGTAATCCACACCCGCACGGCAACTGCGACATCCGACATCAAAGAGGGCGCCGAATACCTGTTCGGCGCCCTTTTTGTTGCAAACCGGCAAAGTTGTCCACAACTGAGGCTGGATAAATTTCAACCGCGGGGGCAGCGGATTCCACCACTTTCTGGCGCCAAAATTGACCTTTCGGTGCCGGTTTGATCAGGGAATAAGCAAGTGCTTTTTATTATTGCCCTGCTTAATTTGAGACCCCGTTACTATTAAAAAATATTCTTAAAAACCACCGGCCCGGAAAGTACCTGGTTACTTTTTATCCCCACCTAGTAGTTACGGGCGCTGGCGGGAGGAAAAATCCACGTCGCAGCGACTACCCACAAATTATCCACAAGTAACCCCGAAGTTATCCGCCTTGAATTACCCCCTCAATCGCATTATCTTGTTGCTCATACGAGGTCGAACCCCAACATATAGGGTTTGGATGGCCCGAAAGGGCTACCCGGGACGCTGACAAGTCCGGGGAAAACGGCGCAGAGCGCTCATTCCAGACCACAACATATTGTGTTTGGCCGCAACCGTACCAACTAGCCGCAACCTGCTTATAAACAGGCACCGGGCCAGTGGATAAGTAAGCGCACATGCAATCGCCGGCGCAAGTATCCACCGCACGCGCTCCATGGAGACGCAACCCGGCCGCAGGGCGGCACCTACGTTCAAGCGCAGTATCAAGCAGTACCCCACAAGAGTTAACCGAGCGGAGCCCAGGCTTCGCCGCTAGTGCTTGTGCCTACTGAACTGCAACGCAGGTAAACCGTACGGAAAACAGGATTTTCGGCCACAAGCCGATTTATTCGCTATTTAACGCAAAAAACCAAAGCAAAAACCAAAGCAAGTCGACCAGACACGCGCGCAAACTTTACGGAGAAATTCATGCACACAGAGACAGGGCGCTCCCAGTCTGTGCCAAACGGCACCACCAAGGATTCGGTAGCAGACCAGGCCAGCAGCAATACCTCACTCGCTGCCACTGCCCCCGGTCAGATCCGCGTCATCAAGCGCAACGGCACCGTTGTGCCCTACGCTGACAGCAAAATCTCCGTGGCAGTCACCAAGGCGTTCCTCGCTGTAGAAGGCGGCACCGCTGCCGCCTCCAGCCGCATCCACGAGCGCGTATCCGATCTGGTCGGCCACATCAGCGCCACCTTCAAGCGTCGCATGCCTTCCGGCGGCACCATTCATATCGAAGAAATCCAGGACCAGGTTGAACTGGAACTGATGCGCGCCGGTGAGCACAAAATCGCTCGCGACTACGTCCTCTACCGCGAAGAGCACGCCCGTCTGCGCGCCGAGAAAGACAAGCAGAAGCCGGTTGCTGAAGAAGCGGCCGACACCCACCCGAGCATCCGCGTAAAAATGGAAGACGGCTCGCTGGTGGCACTGGATATGGAGCGCCTGCGCACCATCGTGCGCGAAGCCTGTGAAGGCCTCACCGATGTGGACGCATCCCTGATCCTGAACGAAGCACTGCGCAACCTGTACGACGGCGTTTCTGAAACCGACATCAATACCGCGCTGGTGATCACCGCGCGTACCCTGGTGGAACAGGAACCCAACTACACCTACGCAACCGCTTTCCTGCTGCTGGACAAGCTGCGCGCCGAAGCCCTGCGCTTCCTCGGCGTTGCCGAGTCCGCTACCCAGAAAGAAATGGAAACCTTCTACAAGCCGGCACTGGCCGCCTACGTAGAAAAGGGTATCGAGCTGGAACTGCTCGATCCGGCACTGGCCAGCTTCGACCTGGAGCGCCTGGGCGACGCGATCAAGCCCGAGTGCGATCACCAGTTCACCTACCTCGGCCTGCAGACCCTGTACGACCGCTACTTCCTGCACTCCGATGAAGTCCGTTTCGAACTGCCGCAGATTTTCTTCATGCGTGTGGCCATGGGCCTCGCCATTAATGAAGAAGACCCGAACGCCCGCGCGATCGAGTTCTACAACCTGCTGAGCTCCTTCGACTACATGAGCTCCACCCCGACCCTGTTCAATGCCGGCACCCTGCGCCCGCAGCTGTCCTCCTGCTACCTGACCACCGTGCCGGACGACCTGCACGGCATCTACGGTGCCATCCAGGACAACGCCATGCTGTCCAAGTGGGCCGGTGGCCTGGGTAACGACTGGACCCCGGTGCGCTCGCTCGGTTCCTACATCAAAGGCACCAACGGCAAATCCCAGGGTGTTGTGCCCTTCCTGAAAGTGGCCAACGACACTGCGGTAGCAGTGAACCAGGGCGGCAAGCGCAAAGGCGCCGTGTGTGCCTACCTGGAAACCTGGCACCTGGACATCGAGGAATTCCTCGAGCTGCGCAAGAACACCGGTGACGACCGTCGCCGCACCCACGACATGAACACCGCCAACTGGGTGCCGGACCTGTTCATGAAGCGTGTGTTCGAAGACAAGGAGTGGACCCTCTTCTCCCCGGCAGACTGCCCGGACCTGCACGACCTGTTCGGCGATGCGTTTGAAGAGCGTTTCACCCACTACGAAAAACTGGCGGCCGAAGGCAAGCTGAAGCTGCACAAAAAAGTGCGCGCGCTCGACCTGTGGCGCAAGATGCTGGGCATGCTGTTTGAAACCGGCCACCCCTGGATCACCTTCAAGGACGCCTGTAACCTGCGCAGCCCCCAGCAGCACGCCGGTGTGGTACACAGCTCCAACCTGTGCACCGAGATCACCCTGAACACCAAGGCGAACGACGAGATCGCGGTCTGTAACCTGGGCTCGGTAAACCTGTCCCAGCACATCGGCGAAGACGGCAAGCTCGACACCGTCAAGCTGGAAAGCACCGTGAAAACCGCCGTGCGCATGCTCGATAACGTCATCGACATCAACTACTACTCCGTGGAAACCGCGCGCCAGTCCAACATGCGTCACCGCCCGGTGGGCCTGGGCCTGATGGGCTTCCAGGACGCGCTGTACAAGGCCGGTATCTCCTACTCCAGCGATGAAGCCGTACAGTTCGCCGACACCACCATGGAAGCGATCAGCTACTACGCCATCTCCACCTCCAGTGATCTGGCGGCAGAGCGCGGCTCTTACGGCAGCTACGAGGGTTCCCTGTGGAGCCAGGGCATACTGCCGATCGACTCCATCGAGATTCTGGCCAAGAACCGCGGCGACAAGTTTATCGACCAGGACACCAGCAGCACACTGGACTGGGATGTGGTCCGCAAGAAGGTCTCCAGCCAGGGCATGCGTAACTCCAACGTCATGGCCATCGCCCCGACCGCGACCATTGCCAACATTACCGGCGTATCCCAGTCCATCGAGCCGACGTACCAGAACCTGTACGTGAAATCGAACCTGTCTGGCGAATTCACCGTAGTGAACCCCTACCTGGTACACGACCTGAAAGCGCGCGGCCTGTGGGACAAGGTGATGGTCAACGACCTCAAGTACTACGAGGGCTCGGTACAGAAGATCGACCGTGTACCGGCCGACCTCAAAGCCAAGTACGCCACCGCGTTTGAAGTGGAGCCGCGCTGGATCGTGGACGCCGCCAGCCGTCGCCAGAAATGGATCGACCAGGCCCAGTCCCTGAACCTGTACATCGCCGGCGCCAACGGCAAGAAGCTGGACCTGACCTACCGCATGGCGTGGTACCGCGGTCTCAAGACCACCTACTACCTGCGCGCACTGGCCGCCACCAGCACGGAAAAATCCACCGTGAACGGCGGCACCCTGAACGCAGTAAGCTCCGGCAGCAGCGCCCCGGCAGCCAGCGCGGCACCGGCCGCAGAGCCAGCCCCGGCCGCAGTGCCGCAGGCCTGCTCCCTGGACGATCCAGACTGCGAAGCCTGCCAGTAAGCGCAGGTTAAAAGTCTCTCGGGGGAGAGCCATCGCGCAGAACCGCAAACCATCGCGGGACTGCGCAACCAAGACCATGAGCGCCGCCCCGGTACCAGACACAATAAGTCCGGGCCGGGTGCAGGCTGCACACCACACACTTTCGACCACCTGTGCCCGCACACCAATGCCCGCACAAGGGTCACACGGAAAATAAAAGGGGAAGTCATGCTGAGCTGGGACGATATCGATACCAAGCCCGAACCCAAAAAAGCCGAACCGCAACCGATGCCGGGTGCGCTGCAATCCGAGCAGCAGGCAGTCACCGAACCCAGCGCTAGCTACCAGGCAGATAGCGCGAGCAGTGCCCCGGCATCGACCGCGGCCCAGGGCAGCGCCTCCTCCGCTGTGGAAGCCGCACGCGCCGCCGTCAGCGAACTGGACCCGGCCCCGGGCCTCGAAGAACTGGAAATGGGCGCTGCCCGTATCCAGGTGGACGAAAAGCGCATCATCAACTGCCGCGCCGACCTCAACCAGCTGGTACCGTTCAAGTACGACTGGGCCTGGCAGAAATACCTCGACGGCTGTGCCAACCACTGGATGCCGCAGGAAGTAAACATGAACAAAGACGTGTCCATGTGGAAAGACCCCAACGGTCTGACCGAGGACGAGCGTCGCATCGTGGAATACTCTCTGGGTTACTTCTCCACCGCCGACTCCCTGGTAGCCAACAACCTGGTGCTGGCCATCTACCGCCACATCACCAACCCGGAATGCCGCCAGTACATCCTGCGCCAGTCGTTTGAAGAAGCCATCCACACCCATGCCTACCAGTACTGTGTAGAGTCCCTGGGCATGGACGAAGGTGAAGTCTTCAACATGTACCGCGAAGTACCGAGCGTCGCCAAGAAAGCCGCCTGGAGCCTCGCGCACACCGGCTCCATCAGCGACCCCAACTTCAAGACCGGCACCGTGGAAACCGACCAGGAACTGCTGCGCAACCTGATCGCGTTCTACGCGGTGACCGAAGGCATCTTCTTCTACTGCGGCTTCACCCAGATCCTGTCCATGGGCCGCCGCAACAAGATGACCGGCGTTGCCGAGCAGTTCCAGTACATCCTGCGCGACGAGTCCATGCACCTGAACTTCGGTATCGACGTCATCAACCAGATCAAACTGGAAAACCCGCACCTGTGGACCGAAGAGTTCAAGCAAGAAGTGACCCAGATGATCCTGGAAGGCATGGAACTGGAAGTGGCCTACGCCCGCGACACCATGCCCCGCGGCGTACTCGGCATGAACGCGGCGATGATGGAAGAATACCTCCACTTCATCGCCAACCGCCGCCTGAGCCAGCTGGGCCTGAAAGAACAGTTCCCGGGCGCCCAGAACCCCTTCCCGTGGATGTCCGAGATCATGGACCTGCGCAAGGAGAAGAACTTCTTCGAAACGCGGGTTATCGAATACCAGACTGGCGGTGCACTGCAGTGGTAAGCCACTGAATACACATCGACTGTAGATAAGGAATACCTACAAGAAAGAGTCGCTCACAGGATGAGAGTTATTGAAGCGGGCGTAATGCCCGCTTTTTTTATGCTTGCCAGATTTGCAAGCCGTTGAGGGGAACGCAGATGTGCACATATAGACACACGTGTGTATATTTAGACACCATTGCATATACCCAAGTGTCTACATCTAGACACGCTTCTGAATAACACTGTTAGGGTTCCGGGTAGAAATGAGAATATTCATTAATTTTCTTATGCTGCTTTTCACTCTCAATGCGTACGGATGGGAGTGTCCAGAAAATTATTTAGATATAGATAAGAATTGGAGTGATCGCAAAAACGTGTTTGTTGCACGCGTTATGAAGGGGGAGTACTCTCCGAGAAATTCTTATGCTCAAAGATTTAGCTACGAGTTGAGTATTACTGCAAAGCTTAAGGGTGAAATAGATGATCGTCTTATCATTAGTGGCGATTCAAACTCGCTTCCCCTTGAGTTATCTGGAGAGTACATATTCTTTCTAGACGACAGCAAGCTGGATCTATGTACGCTGGTGTTGCCTTTCAGTTTCGCGTGGTCTGAGCGAACGGATATACGAGAGGCGGATTACGTTAGAAAAATTATCGAGCTTAGCGGGTATGAACCCTAACAAACGCAAGCAGAATACTCCGGCCCTTCGGGCCTCCGCGGGACGCCCAACGCTGTGCACGTATTGTGCGGGTCGCTGCGCTCCCAGTTTCGCACAAAACGTGTACAGCATTGGTCGCCCCTGTTGCGGGCGTTAGGTTTCAATCAGTCATATGAAAAAATATATTCTGTCTATTTTTGTTCTGGTTACTTCATCTTTAGCAAATGCTTCCCTCCCGCCACCTTGCGGGTGGGAAATTATGAATATTCATGAAAAAATCCTGGGTTGGAAGGGTTCGCAATTCAGCGATACCCAGATTGGGATAAGGATGAAAAAATTTATAAGGGTGGTCACCCTTATATTGTCTTCTTCAAGTTTAAGAACGGTATGGATCACATCGTTTTTTATTCTGCCTCCGGCCAAGTAATGGGCGGTGAGTGGGAAAAACTACCTGATAGCCATTGGAAAAAATATAAATTACGGAATGTTTCTGATCTTTATCATGAGTGCCGAGGACATCATTCATTGGGCGCGGCGCGTAAAACCTAACAAGCGCAAGCAGTATGCTACGGCCCTTCGGGCCTCCGCAGGACGCCCAACGCCATGCACATTTTGTGCAGGTCGCTGCGCTCCCAGTTTCGCACAAAATGTGCATAGCATTGGTCGCCCCTGTTGCGGGCGTTAGCAATCTTTAGAGAGCAAGGATGTTCAAATTATTTAAAATCACTACGCTAACTATATTTTGCCTTGCCGGGATCTATATCTTGGGCTTTGAGTTGGGCAGGGGGCTTGGGAATCCCCAAGTGTTCGAGGAAAACTACCTACTTTTATTGGGTATTTTGTGTAGCGTAATCTTCGCGGTTTCTTTGCTTGTATCAGAGGTCCGTCGGGGCTCTAAAGCAGCTGAAATGTAAGCGCCAGCCTATGTACAGATATCCAATTGCTAACAAGGCCAGGCAGGATGCTCCGGGCCTTCGGCCCTCCGCGGGACAGCTTACCTTGTGCACGTTTTGCGCGGGTCGCTACGCTCCCATTTTTGCGCAAAAAGCGCACAAGGTAAGCTGCCCCTGCTGGCGGCGTTAACTGTAAAGTAGCCAGAATGAACAAATATATAATTGCTCTTTTAATGATGCTGTTTTTCGCTAATGTCAATGCCGCAATTCCCAGGGAAAAAGAGGTTCCAGGGGTAAAGGAAAATCTCTCTATCCCGGTTCCGGATGGTGAAAGTTTTTCAAATGTGAGGGCGCTTTGGCTTCAGCGAGTACAAGAAAAATGTAACTTTAAAGAATTTAAGATTATTCGCTATGCGGAGCGGCATGAGATGTATGGAGATGCGCTTTCACTGAATCCAGCAACCGGGAAGTATGAGGCCCCAAAATTCCCAGCGTCAGTTTCAGGTGTGTACCAGTGCCTCGAAAACAGTTAACAAGGCCGGGCAATTTGCTCCGGGCCGGAGGCCCTCCGCGGGACAGCTTACCTTGTGCACCTTTTGCGCGGGTCGCTGCGCTCCCATTTTCGCGCAAAACGCGCACAAGGTAAGCTGCCCCTGCCGGCGGCGTTATATTTTCGTTAACCTTAAGGATTGAGGATAAATAAGGTATGAGAAATTTTTCACTAGCTGCCCTTGTGCCAATCATTGGTCTTATTCCAACGGTCATTGCACCGATAGTAGCCAGGAGCAATAGTAGCGATTTCTTGTTTGGTTTGAGCTCAGATTATTGGGCCGGTTTTATCGGTGCCGCGGGCGTCGGCATGATGCTTGTGGTTCTATCTTTGCATTTTAAAAAACAGAGAGCGGCCCGAGACTGCAGTAAAATATAACAAGGCGAGGCAATTCGTTACGGCCCTGAGGGCCTCCACCGGACAGCTTACTTTGCGCACATTATGCGCAGGTCGCTTCGCTCCCATTTTTGCGCATAAAGCGCCCAAAGTTAGCCGCGGCTGAGCGCGGCGTTAGGCATTTTTATGAAATCAGAAATATATTCTGACACCACAAACCGTTCTCGAAACAAGAAGCCAAAAGGAAAATAGGAGATCAAAATGGTGGTTTTTATATTTCGTATTTTGGGCATGTTTAACGATATGGGGTAATTACTCTCTAATCCAGCAGCCGCAGCTCGGACTCGCTGAGTACTTGAGCATTGTTAGCATACCAATCACCATATTAGGGATAGTCGGTTTTCTCTTGAAAAAGAAATTATTTCAAAGAGTTCACTGGAAGGCATATTTTTGCTTTTCGATAGCATTTGTGTTCGCGTACCCTTATTTAACCCACATTGACTATCGGCAGGATATTCCGTGGACATACTACTTAATAGGGCAGGCGGTTTCACTTTTAATGTTTTTGCCTCAATATATAGCTCTTTATTTATATGCATATAAATCGAATGATATTTGGCAAGCGGGCGATGCCTAACAAGGCGTTGTTGTGGACGCTTCACCGCGTCCTAGTTTTGCGCTTGGATAGCACAAAACTCGTTCGCCGTAACCGCCGCAAAACTGGGCGTTATATTTCAGGAGAAATCGTGCCTTCGTATCTGCTAATAATAGGAATCTTATTTTCGGTCACAGGCTGCACGGCGATTCCTTACGCAGTAAATTGCATTGATGCAAAGATACCTCGCGAAGCGCCGTCAGAGCCAGTCGAATACCGTGTGAGTTTTAAAAATATTCACGCTGAAGCTGAAGTTTCAAGAACTCTTATCTGCCAAGAATTTTATGATGCGCAATGCAGTACGAAAGGAAATGGATGGAGTATGCGTCAGTTAAATGATCCTCGCCCCGTCGAGTTGTTGGCTTCTAATGGAAGCGTTGTGCGAGTTTTAATTCCTTACTGCAATCAAATGGTTATCGGAACTACAAAGCTTAGTAACTTAAATAAATATTTGATGCCGGAAAATGTGTATATTGAGGCAAGCGAAATTCCGAATAGTCAGCCGTATTACATAGAAGATGAAAAAGGAACGTTGTACTTTGATATCCCCTATGAACTCCGCCTGGAAAATATAACAAGGCCGGGCAATTGACTCCGGGCCTACGGCCCTCCGCGGGACAGCTTACCTTGTGCACGTTTTGCGCAGGTCGCTTCGCTCCCATTTTTGCGTAAAACGCGCACAAGGTAAGCTGCCCCTGCCGGCGGCGTTACATGGCCATCAAAATGATTTCCGGATTAAAGCGATTTTTCACGATTTCATTGATTATTTGCCCGCAAGCATTTTCAATATTACTCGTAGGAGTTTTCATGGAAGCCCTCTATAGGGCTTTCATCGTCGTCGGCCAAGCGGAACCTGGTTCTGAGTGGCTGCTCCTGCAGACAACCACTCTTGTATCGGCTGTATGTTTGATTTTTTCTTGGGGTAGATACTTTCTAGTAGGCGCAAAGCTTTAGCTGCTGTAAAACATGTAACAAGCGCGTGAAGAACGACTCCGTAAGCTTTGCTTCGCTTTTTGTTCGCCGCGCTCACAATTTAACAAAAAATCGACGCGCCGCTAGTCGCGCCTTACGCGGGCGCTACGCTGCCAACCATCCATTCGTTTTCCAATGATCAATAAAAATGAAGCCATACGCAAAGATAATCACTATGATTCCGGTCCTAATGTTTTTATTTTCCTCAATCGTATATGCGCAAACTGATGTGAATAAGCATGAAAAGGAAACAGGGACTTCATTGATAGCCCCTTCTATTCAGGATGCTAAAGATTTTCCAAAGCTGAGTAGCTCTGATACAAAACAAATTGATTCCTCGCAGAAGCGCGAAGGAAGTAATGAAGAATCTAAACAAAAACCAAAGCCAAAACCAGCACAAACTTTCACAGGGTCTGGCCCAGCAATGGCAAGGGACAATCCTGATGCTTAGGCTTCTAAATTGGTTTTGGAACTTCACAGCATAACAAGGTACGGCAGCCCGACGTTGATCCTCACCGGACAGCTTACCTTGTGAGCTTTATTCGTAGGCCGCCTCCTTTTACGTTCACAAAGCGCCTAAATTAAGATGCTGCTGCTCGCGGCTTTATGAATCTTACCTCAGAACATAAGAAGCCATGAATAAACTATTACCGATCATCTTTTTTCTACTCTCATCTACTCTTTCGTTGGCAGGTGAGACAAATTATGGGGATATGCCGACCGGAATCGATCAGAGTGTTCGTCGAATCCTAGATAAGCATGAAGAGAAGTCCCGTAGTGAACTGCCTTACTTTAACGGCGAACTTGAAAATAGGGAGGGACGTACGTTTTATGTGGTAACGCGGTTGCATCAAGGTGAATTCTACGAACAGGTTTATGTAAAAGTATCAAACATAAAGGATGGCGCCTACAAAGGAACGATAGCTAGTGAGCCAATGGGAAGGGTCGATTTTAATTCAGGAGATGTCATAGAAGTTGTTAATAATAAGGTTGTTGATTGGCTAATAGTAAATCCGGATGGAACCGAAGAGGGAAATCTCCAAGGAAAGACACTGGATCTATTTCAGGTTGGGCATGCCGCATTTATTTCTAGAATGACGCCAAAAAACGGCAAGTTCTCGCACTTTGAGGTTGTTTCAGTTCTTAACCCATATACAAAGCAAGAAATAATCGACGTTGTTCCGGTTGAGATCAAACAAAAGGTAGCTAATTACCTGTCGAAGACATTAGGCGGCTCAGCGTCAGAAGACGGCAAGGAAAAGTACACATATACATTTCTTCGCTTTCCTAGCTGGGATATTGTGGAATGAATAATTGAAAATAAATGGGTCAGATGAAAGTTTTGACGTATATCTCGCCCTATCCCGAGGACAGCCAAGGTTAAAAAATGGACGAAATCAAGCAGAAAATTGCCCTGTTTATCGATGCGGACAACGCCCCGGCAGGCAAGTTCGAGGATGTTCTGAGCGAGGTAGCCAAATACGGCGTGGTGACCATTCGCAAGGCCTATGGCAACTGGAAATCACCGACCCTAAAAGGCTGGGAAGACCTGCTGCACGAACACGCGATCCAGCCGGTGCAGCAGTACGACCTGACCAAGGGCAAAAACGCCTCGGATATCGCGCTGGTGATCGATGCAATGGATGTGATGTACACCAAGGATATCGACGTGATGTGCTTTATCTCCTCGGACTGTGACTTTACCCCGATGGTGACCAGGGCGCTGGCCGAGGGCAAGGTGGTGCTCGGGTTTGGCGAGCGCAAGACGCCGATGCCCTTTGTGAACGCCTGTTCGAAGTTTCTGTTCCTCGACAAATCAGACGTCGTCAAGGAAGAGAACGGTGAAAGGCCCAAGAACATCAAATCGGACACCAAATTGATCCACCTTCTACGGCAAGCCATTGAGGCCACCGAGGACGACGATGGCTGGGCTGAACTCGGTGCAGTTGGCTCCAATATTTCCAACAGGGCATCCTTCGACTGCCGCAACTACGGCTTCAAAAACCTGAGCAGCCTGTTCCGGGCCATCGACCTGTTCGAATTGAAGCGGGGCCAGGGCAAGTCGTACCTGGTTAGGGATGCCAGAAAAAGCAAAAAGAGCTGAAAAGCATGGAAGAAACGAGCAGATAACAAACTTGACGTTGAATCTATAAAAAATACATACCGAAGATTTGACCTGCACCACCAGTTAAGCGACTTCAAATCGATCTGATGAATAGCATCCTTACAAATCTTCAATTCATTCTAATGCTGGTGTTCGGCATAGTTCTTATCGGCGGAATTCTGGCGGCTATATATACGCTTACAATCAAGCGCAAACACAAATCAACATCTGTTGATCAGAAAATACCATCACCGTCCCGAAAAGTTACAGGTAACACCTCCACAAATGCGCCTATTCAAAGGCGCAAACAAAACTCCAAGCCTGTCGATCGTCATAAGCCTCCCCCTTCCCGAAGAATTCCTGATGATACCTCGGTAGAGAAACTGTTGACCTATACAAGAGACTGGGACGGCTATCGGCGCGAAGAGGCCGTTCGCCGGCTCGAATCACTGGATGCACCCGGAATACTGTCCGCTCTGATTGAGCGTCTGAATGACTGGGTTCCTGAAGTACGGAATGTCGCCAAGGCAGTGTTCCTCCGTCTGCTGAAACCTGGAAACTGTGCGGAGCTGGTAAACGCTCTACCAGAAATTTATCGGCTAGCCGAGCGCGGCCGGGATAATCACCAGCCGGTTATCTGCGCCGTTGAAAACCACCTGACCAAGTCTGTGTGTAAAACAGACTTGATCGCCGGGCTCGGCAGCCCCGATATCAATGTCGCCCGCGCTTGTTACGATTTGCTACTGGACAGGCAGATTCTCCTCCCGCAGGAACTTCTGTCAATCGGACTTGAAAGCTCCGATTGGCATATACGGAGAAGTAGTCTTGAGTGCCTGACTCAACTAACAGAATCAGAGATACGGCCAGCGCTCTCCGTTGCTCTGCAAGACAAGTTCCCGCCCATACGCAGAATCGCAATGAGGTTACTACTGGAACGCTCCCCGCCTGCCGCTGAAGTTTCACCTTTCCTGTTCGACCGCAATACCAGTGTTCGTGAAATCGCTGTGAGGCACCTACTTGAACGCGAATTCCCAGTCGCCGAAGCGTATACAAAATTGCTGCAGGCACCCACTGCGCGACAACAGATAATCGCACTCTGGGGTGTGACCAAAATTCACCATGAGAAAGCAGTGGAAATCGCAACTACGAAGCTGGATTCACAATTTACCAGCGTGCGCCGCGAAGCTCTGGAATGCCTTGCCAAACTGGACGAAGACATGGTGCAGCCGCATGTTGTCGCCGCATTCTTCGATGATTCCCTGGGCATGATGCGCACGGCAATGGTATTAGCGAAAAGACTTTCGATAAGGCCTCGCGCCACTGAGCTTGAGACAATTCTCAAGCAGTCAAACTCACCTGAAACTCTTCAAACCTGCATCCAGCTAACGGCGATTATGGATAAATGGGAGGCCCTGGCATTTTTTTTGCGTCAGATCGGAGACGATACACAGGGTTTTCAAAGTTCCGCTGTGAATAAAGAGCAGATGTTGAGAAAGGCAGTCTCGGCTTGGTCCGAAAGATACAATAACCTCAGCCTTTTTGCCCCTTACCCAAAACAAAGGAAAGCACTCGAAGCGGCAATTGGACGAATGCCGGAACAGGCTAAAGCATTTTGGCATAAGTGGTTCGAGCAACTGCTTGCGTCGATTTGAGCAATAATTGAGGTCAGAGTAACGTTTTGACGTGGGAGAGCACTGAAAAATATCGCGCCATAATGTTACTCTGACCCCAATATTCTTTATTTCGCTGCTTCAGAATACAATGATGAGCTTTACGGAATACTCAAGGAAGAAGCTGCATTCGAAAGTATTGATAACAATGTCGGCACGCTGCCCATTGGCGTCGTTGCCTTGGTGACGAAAAAAAGAAATTCTGATGCCTCCAGCTTCGCAACCATGATGCTATCTTCCAGCACACTCGGACTCACCCCTATCGTCGGAGGAGACCAGGTTGCCGTACAGTATTTTGTTCGCGTACAGGGAGAGATCATCGCTGAATACGAATACAAACTGGAGGGCGTCGACGCCACAACCTGTATGCGTCGCAACAAACGAAACTGGATGATGAAGACAAGCAGTTTGTTACCACTTCCCTGCAAATCTTCCTGGCCGACCTGAACAATGAACCTGTCGTTCAGGATATATTTAGCGAATACTATTTATACTTTGACGATGAGCTTTAATCGCCTATAGCTCCAAACTCGAAGATAAAGCCCCTCGCGGGACTTTATCTTTGCAGCCTGACTCCTTGACAACGATCGACCTGGAGACAATTGGCTAAGGCTCCAAGTTATGTGAATGAGGCATCATTCTAGCAATTGAAATCAATATCGTTACAGAGGAATTATGGTCAGTTTTCTTATTAATATTTTTAAGTTGTTGAAAGCCGTTGTTGTTGGAATAAAAGACGATCAGGAATTCAGAATTTTATTGTTTTTACTCGTAACAATGTTAATTGGTTCAACTTTTTTTTATTCAGGTATTGAAGGTTGGAGTAAAGTCGATGCATTGTACTTTTCGGTAATGACCATGTCGACGATTGGTTATGGTGATTTAGTACCAACAACTGAATATTCAAAAATATTTACAATCATTTTTACTTTTTTAAGTGTTGGAATTTTTGTGTCATTAAATACAAAAATAGTTTTGATGACCTTGAACCAGAAAAAAGAAATGTTACTAAAACGTAAGATCAAAATGGATAGTGATAGTGCAAAGTAACATCTTGCAAAATATTCAATAATTGGGGTCAGAGTAACGTTTTGACGTGGGAGAGCACTGAGAAATATCGCGCCATACTGTTACCCTGACCGCGATATTCTGACCCCGATATTCCTAACCTTTTTCCTTTCTTCGTATCTGGCATTTGCGTTCTATTCGTCGTGCCCCTTTGGCGAACGCCGGATCGGCTTTCCCGGCAGGACTTCGGTGACGATCTTGCCGTCCTTCAAAATGAAGACGCCGTTGACGAGGGTGTGATGAAAGCCGTCGTTGAGCGCTGCGACATCGTCCCAGGTGGCGTTGGCCTTTACGGTCTTGGGGTCGAACACCGTAATGTCCGCGTCCATGCCGACCTGCAGGCGCCCCTTGGTGTTGAACTGGGGAATGTGTGGGCCCAGTTCCCTGGCGGGAACATAGGTGGAGTTGGCGATCGCCTGCATCAGGGTCAGCGCACCCTGCTCTCGCACCCATTTCCCCAGGATGATCGCGTGGGTGCTGGTGGTTCGCGGCTGGCCGCCGGCATCCTTTGGCAAGGGCCAGATATCAACCCCGGACCCTAGCCCCAATTTGTCCGCGCCCTTGGGTTTGCCCTTCCATGCGATGGGCGTTCCGTCGGCGGCCGGGATGGTCTCGGGGAAGGTCACCGCGGCGCGCATCGCGGCCAGGCCCTCGGGCGTGCTCTCGTCGATATACTCCATCTGCACGAATTCAATGGGATGTTCCTTCTGGTACTTCTGGAAGTCGGCCTTATCCTTGAACGTGTAGTGGGGCTTCTTCTCGGTACGGATCTCGTTCCACTTGAAGCCGATGCGCTCATCGGAGTTCTCCCATTTCAGGTAGTCGGCGGATATCGGTGGAGCGGTGCCGCCGAAGGGATAGACTTCGGTAGTGAGCCTGAGCCCGGCCTTGCGACCGGCGTCGATGACGTCGAGCATCATGTAGGGATCGCTCAGGCCGAGCAGTTGGATGTGGCAGACAAGGGCGTGGGCGCCCGATGAAGCGGCCAGGCCTAGCATCTCGTTCATGGCTTCAACCGAGCTTTTCGGATCAAGCATGGACTGATAGCGCGCATGGACCGAAACCGGCACGTTGTTGGCCGCCGCCTTCTTCCACAGCTTGATCGCCTCCTTCAAGCCGGCACCGCTGCCGTAGGCGGGGGGGTAGCCGATTGCGAGGGCTCCATCGTCAAGATCCTTCTGGATCAGCGCCAGGATCTGCTTTTCCTGCTCGGGATTTGAGACCGTCTCGCCCCACCCTTCGAAAGCCTCCGTCAGGCCTTCGAAGGTCGCCTCGCCCTTGAAGCCCGTCATGACCTCGGCCCGCCGCATGGGCCAGCTGGAGGAAAAGCCGTAGTTGATTGGGTGACCGCCGCGCTTTTCCACGATGTTGTAGGCCTCGGCTACGGGACTGCGGCCGAACTCTAACTCCATGTGGGTGGTGGTGCCGTCCTGCGCAGCAAGCCGGCCATCGGCAATGTCGAGGCTGTGCTGGTGGGTGTCGATGAAGCCCGGCGAAACCACGAGCCCTTTCACATCGATGGTTTCCTTGCCAGAGAGTTCATCCTTGGTCACCGCGGCGATCTTGCCGTCCTTGATGCCTACATTCATGACCGCATCGAGCGAGGTCTCTGGGTCCATGACCCGCCCACCCTTCAGCACAACGTCATAGTCCTGCGCGTGGGCTGTAACCGCTCCGATCAGCGCTAGCGCCATTAGCATCGTCAGCACTTTGCTCATAAATGACTTTCTCATCGCATAGCTCCTTTTTGTTTGGAGCCGGAAGGGCAGACTGTCTCAGCGAGCCGGATACACCTCTCGCGGCGGGCAGCCATGATCCTAGCGGGTTAAGGAATTTTTACTTCGCTAAGCAGGGTTTGACCCCAGTCTCGCGCCATGAACCGCCAACGCGACAAAGCCCACTAAGTTACAAAGTCACCACTGGCACTGTTTTTCCTACTCTGTTTTTCCTATCGAGGAGAACGCGTTCCTATCCTTTCGGTATGCTCCCATTCCACACCAGCGAATCCGGCACTGTGGTGAACCGCTCATATCCATTTTTGGTAATCGCAAAGGAATCTTCTATGTTGTAGGGTCCCGGTGCATAGGCGCCCTGCGCAGCCATATAGGAGGTCTCTAAACTCACGCACATACCCGGCTGGAATTCGACATCAAAACCGGGGGCGAACAGTGGATGATCCTCGAGCAACGGAGAGAGGCTGATGCTGTGCCCCACGTGGCCTCGGGCGTAGTTAGGAAAGATTGGAGACTTTTCCACTTCTGCCCGTACTTCGGCATACATTTCCGACATCTTCACGCCAGGCTTGAGCAATGTAAGGCCTTTCTGGAACCCGGCATACAATGCGTCATATGTCTCTTCATGCTTGGAGCTCGGCGAACCGCCAACGGCCCAGGTGCGCGTGATGTCAGAGATGTACCCAAAATGGGTCCCGCCGCCATCAATACGAATAAGATCGCCCTTTTTGATCACGTAGTTCCGGGGCGATGCGGATACGCCCCAATAAGGTCCGATGCCGATCTGGTAGGCCATGCCGGACAAAGAGAATTCCTTATCTTCTTCCCAGGCTGCCGACATGATCATATTATCGAGAACCAAGGCATTCATCCCGGGCTCAAGCTGCTTAGCCACGCGCGACTGGACGCGCTCGCAGTGCTGGGCCGCCATGCGCAGCATATCGATTTCCCAGGGTGTCTTGATCAGGCGTGCTTCAAATAACAAGTCATCGGAGTCTACGGACTGATCCTCTTTCACCTGGCTGTTGAGATAGGCCAGAAGCCCTCCGAGCAACGCGCCCTTCTCGATACCGATCTTGCCGTTGGAAGCCATGTCTTGGGCGGCCTTCAAAGCATCTTTGAACCCAGCCAGTGGGTCAATGGTCGCGCTGCGTTCCTTGCGCGACTCGGGTGTCCCATCGTCTACGAAAACGAATCCCGGCATGGCCGAGACCTCAACATCGTTGGTCATTCTTGGGGCATCATCACTTTCCATCAAGTCGACGAACAGGTGGGCATTCCCTTTTGCCGGAATAACGGCAACTGCCTGGCTTCCCGCTGGAACATCGGGTCCATAGGCGAACCTGGATACGTAGCCCGTCGAATAGGCTACATTTTCAGGTTTCACGATAATGAGCGCGCCAATCCCGTCGCGCTTCATGAGGCCCTGAATGCGGGCCAGAATAGCCTTCTGATCGCGCTTGGCCAGCAAGGGGTGAATATTCTTACCCGACGCGGGGGCCGCAAAGGAGTTCGTGCCCTTTTCGGCCTTCGCCTGGGCCAGCCCGGGCAGCATCAAACCGGCAGCGGATACCGCTGCCAACTGGCCAAACTGTCTCCTACTAATTTTCAAAGCACACCTCCTTGTTTACAGTTGAGAATAGGTCCCTATCTCGAAGAGAGTAGAGGAGGTAAGGACCTGTCCCCTCAAATCGATTACTCGCCGCTGGCGGCGGTCGGATCGCCGGCGCTATTTCACTGGCACCGTCAGGATCGGCCCCCCGCCGCCACCCGAGGGGGCGATCTCCATATTGAAGAGGTCGTAGACCGCATTGAAGAAGCGCTTGGAGGCGTAATCACGATCATCCACGTAGAACCAGCTGCCGCGATGCTTCACGGCGACGAAGGCGTTCGCCGGGCGCTCGCCGCTGGAATACACGACGAATTTGTCAGAGATATCTATCGCGCGTCCCTCGCGAACCGCCTGATCGTATGAGGCCTTGGTGAAGGCCCGGCGTTCCTCCTCGTCCTTCGGGGGGACATTGATGCCGAAGGCGAGCAGGTTCAGCACCGAGTAGAAGGAGCGCATCCGCATCTTGATCTCGGGCCGCGGATCGTCGGTCAGGTTTTCGAAGTCCGTACCGGCGACGACCCGGCTCGGCGCAAAGGACCAGACTCGCTTCAGGGGGGTGGGCTGCAAATTCAGGAGCTCGATTACGCGCTTGCCGTCGCCCGAGGTTCGCGCATCCGAATCAATCCACATGGCCGGATAATTGTTTTTGTCGGTGAAGTAATAAGTCTTTCCGCCGTCGTAGCTGCGGAATCGGCCGGTGCCGCCGCCGAGGGCGATCGCGGTAAGCTGGTTTTCGACCGTGATCTGATCGCGATCGTAGCTGATGTCGCTGTAGGGATCGTTCCAGCTGAAGGTCCCGACGATGAGCTGGCCCTTGTCGATCAGCCGGCCTATCGATTCGATGAGCTGAACATACTCCGGATCACCCGGCCGGAAATCGGTGCCGACACCGGCTTGCGGCCCGCGCACGCTGGTCAGGCCTTCGGCCGTCAATGACAGCAAAAAATCGAAGCGGTAGCCGGCGTTGGCCATCTTCGCGAGAGTGTTGACACTCATCCGCGCGGTCAGGGGTCCGAGGATCTCGGTGCCCTGCAGGGGCGTGATGGTGACGGTCGGCGAATCGGAGAAGCCGACACTGCCGCCAATGTTGCCCGTCGTGGGCGTCCCCTCGTTGCCGAAAGCGGAATCTCCGGATATGACGGTCGAAGTGCTCATGGTCGAGCTGATGCTCGAAATCGTCACGAACTGAGGCGCTTCGTAATACCGTCGGCGAACAATGTTGAGCAGAAGTTCCTCTTGGATTACCTGCTCGACGGCCTTGTTGTACTCGATATGGGAATTCACGATGAGCTGCGGCCCGTATGTGCTGCAGCCGGAGAGAAGTAGCACCACCAACAGGGTGCCAGGTCTCGTGCAGACTCGGAGCCAATTGAGCGCTGTCCGTTGCTCCGAGACTCTATCGCCCATTCGCCCGTCTCCTAATCTTCGTCTTAGCTGTTTCGCTGCCCCGCACTACGCAGTATCTGGTCGTGGTCGGCGGCGCCATCAAACGGGGGCAGCTGCGCCCAGCAAAGCTGGTATTTTTTTAGAACTGGCGGGCGAACAGACAGGCTCTCGAACCCAAAATTAATGGGTCAGATAAAAACTTTGACCTATAACTAGCCTTCGACCCAAAACAACCATAGAAGTAAGATGGACGAAATCAAGCAAAAGATCGCCCTTTTCATCGACGCCGCCATCTTTCCAGACGTCCCCAACCACGTGCACCTCGCCCGCCATGCTGTCGCGCGGATTGCCCCCCCCCTGACGTAATCCAGAGACCTGCGCTGTAGCCGGTTGCGGCCGCAGCGCGGGTGCAGGGTTTGGATTACTCCGTGACATACAGTAACCGCCACCCGTATCGGGTCCAGTGGAAACGAGACACCGGTATCCGCATTGAGGCTGCGCTCTTCCCAACAGGCAATCAACGCATTGGACTGGAAGTACTCCAGCCGATCGCTCAGCAGAGTGTCGACACAGTCCAGCCCAGGGCCCCGGTCAGCATTCAGTGATCCACAATTATTGTTTGGGGGTAAAGCTGCCCCCTTCCTGCCGTGGCGGGAACTCCTTGTAGGTGTCCATATGTTTTGTCACCAGATCTTTCAGCGGGACCATGATGAACATATGGCGGACCATCCAATCGTCGTAGTAGGCGGAATCCACCGGTGCGCTCTCGAACGGGTCCGCGCGCAGGTTGATGATCAACGGCGCCTTGCGACCTTCCTGGGCAAAAAACCAGGCGCCAATACCGTGGTGTGTCTGCGTACTTAGGTTGAATTTGTAATCTTTATAACGCACCGCACCCAGGCTGCCATCGTCGACGAAGGCATAAAATACATCCCGTGGACCTTTTTCCTCTTTGCCGGTGAGATAGGGCAAAAAGTTGTAGCCATCGAGATGCACTTTGAATTTTTTGCCGGCGGCGGAGTATCCCTTCAGCAATTTATTCTGGATATCCGGCTCGCCGGCGGCGGCCAGAATCGTCTGCAGCCAGTCTTCGTGGGAAATGATTTCATTGGACACCTGCGCCGGTTTGATCGCCGCCGGCCAGCGCACCATCAGCGGCACCCGCACGCCCCCTTCCCAGGTCGTGGCCTTCTCACCGCGGAACGGGCTGGTGCCGCCATCCGGCCAGGTGAATTTCTCCGCGCCGTTGTCTGTGGTGTAGATGACCAGGGTATTGTCCGCAATGCCGAGGTCATCCAGTTTTTGCAGCAGCTGGCCTACATGGCCATCGTGCTCCACCATCCCGTCCGCATAAATGCCCTTACCCGTTTTGCCCACAGATTCTTTTTTCAGGTGGGTGAAAATATGCATGCGGGTCGAGTTGAACCAGACAAAAAACGGCTTGTTGGCGGCGTGTGCGCGGTCGATGAAATCCAGCGTCGCCGCGAGAAACTCCTCGTCAATGGTCTCCATGCGCTTGCTGGTGAGCGGACCGGTATCCTCAATCTTGCCGTCGGCAGAAGATTTGATGACACCGCGCGGGCCGTATTTTTTACGGAACGCCGGGTCTTTGGGGTAATCGGGATTTTCCGGCTCTTCCTCCGCATTCAGGTGATACAGGTTGCCGAAAAATTCATCGAAGCCGTGGGCCGTGGGCAAAAACTTATCCAGATCGCCCAGGTGATTTTTGCCAAATTGCCCCGTCATGTACCCCAACGGCTTCAACAACTCCGCGATGGTGGGATCTTCCTTTTGCAAGCCGATGGGGTCTCCCGGCATGCCGATTTTCAGCAATCCGGTGCGTTTCGGCGACTGGCCGGTAATAAATGCCGCGCGGCCTGCGGTGCAGCTTTGCTGGCCGTAGGCATCGGTAAACAGCATGCCCTCCTTGGCAATGCGGTCGATGTTTGGCGTCTTGTACCCCATCATGCCGAGGTTATACACGCTCGGGTTGTACCAGCCGATATCGTCACCAAAAATCACCAGGATATTCGGTTTGTCGGCGCAAAACGCTTTGAGGGGAATGAACGCAATAAAGAGAAAAATCGCCAGGAATTGGCACCCCAGACCTTTTTTAGCTCCCACAGCCCACACTTTCCACCTCCGGATTTACCAGTAAAAATCAGTAAATCCAAAATAGTAGAAAGCGTGGGAGACGGTAGTTTAAAAGCCGCCAGTTGCGGCCGCAGCGCGGGTTCGGGGTTTGGCTTACTCCGCGTCTTCCAGTGCCGCCACCCGTATCAGGTCGAGGTCGTGGAAATCAAAGGAAAAGTCGGTGGCGGGTGACACCGCTTTCATGCGGATGCGCTCTATAAACCACCTTTCTGGTCCAGGGTAACTGAGCCATAGACATCCGCGTTGAGGCTGCGGTCTTCCCAGCGGGCAATATACGTATTGAGCTGGAAGTGCTCCAGCCAACCGCCCAGCTGCTTACTAGAAGCGGGGCCAAGGTAAGTTATATTAGGTCAGAGATATCAAGAAAAATAAAAAGAGCTAATAGGCGAAATGGTGAACTTAGAAAGGCTTCGGCAGCCCCTATACCTCCAGGTAGAAGCGCTGCTTTTCTAGCGCTTGGGCACCCAAGCTCCGGTAGAACTCAATGGCGCGGTGGTTCCATTCGGGCGTCTGCCACTGCATTTCTTTCAGGCCTCGTTGCCGCGCGTAATCGACGGTTGCATTGATCAACTGCCGGCCGATGCCCTCTCCACGTCGGGTCTCGCGCAAATAGAGGCAATCGAGGTGCAGATACTCCGCCGCGGACCAGGTAGAAAATTCGCGGGTGGTCGCGGCGTAACCGAGCAAATATTCCGCATCCAATGCCAGCCACAATTGCACCCGCGGCTGCGCACCGAAGGCAGCCTCCTCCAGCCGCTCGGCAAACTCTGTATTCTGCGAAAAATGATCGGCCTCATAGGCCGCGTGCTCAGCAATGAGCGGGATCAAAACCTGAATGTCGGCCGGCGTCGCCGGCCTGATCACTATTGCCATAACACCTATACCCGCGCGAGTTCGAAGCCTTCATCGAGCCAGCCGGTAACGCCACCGATCATCTCCTTCACCGGTCGCCCGAGCTGTGCCAGCTTCAGTGCCGCCTTGGTGGAACCATTGCAGTGCGGACCCGCGCAGTAGACGACAAACAGCGTATCAGCGGAATATTCCGCGAGGCGCGCCGGGATGAGCTTGCGCGTGGGGATATTAATGGCACCGGGCAGGTGACCGGTGGCGAACAATGTCTCCATGCGCACATCCACCAGAACGAAGTCTGGCTGCTGGTGATTCATCGCGTACCACACATCGGCGCAGTCGGTCTCAAACGCCAGCTTCGCCGTAAAATGCGCTGCGGCCTCAGGGGCACGGGCAACCGGCGTTTTGCTGACCGCGGTGCTGGGGTTGCTAAGAAGTTCGTTCACAGGGGAGTCCTTGTATCGGTTGGTGTGCTCGTATTGTCGACGGCGCAACCGAACCCGGTAAGTGGCATTTTTGACAAGGTTCGTATACTTTCTGCCAATCTACCAAAGGAGCTCATGGATGCCTGTGAACCACTCTGTCGCCCTGCTCGCCTACGACGGCCTGTGCACGTTTGAGTTCGGCGTGGCCGTGGAAGTGTTCGGTCTGCCGCGCCCGGAGCTGGCCGAATGGTACGAGTTCCGGGTCTGCGCCGTGGAACCAGGCCCGCTCAGGGCCACCGGTGCCATTCAGGTACTGGCCGATGGCAGCCTGGAGGATCTGAAACGCGCAGACACCATCGTTGTGCCCGGCTGGAAGGGTGCCGACGTGCCGGTTCCAGAGGAGCTACGGCACGCGTTGCTCGATGCCCACGCCGCCGGCGCGCGGCTGGTTTCCATCTGCTCCGGGGTTTTCGTGCTGGCGGCGACCGGGCTGTTGAATGGGCGAAGCGCCACTACCCACTGGCGATATGCGTCGCAATTGGCTGCGGCCTATCCAAGCATTTGTGTAGAACCGGATGTGCTCTATGTGGACGAGGGCGATCTGCTGACGTCGGCCGGCAGCGCCGCCGGCCTTGATCTCTGCCTGCACATAGTGCGAAGGGATTTCGGTGCGCGCATCGCCAACCAGGTCGCGCGCCGGCTGGTAATACCGCCGCACCGCGACGGCGGCCAGGCGCAGTTTGTGGAGGCGCCTCTGCCACAAAAGCGAGCCGAGATCTCCGCGCTGTTCGACTGGATTCGCCGCAACCTGCATCGGGAGATCAGCATCGAAGCCCTGGCGGAGCGGGCAAACATGAGCCCGCGCACGCTGGTCCGTCGCTTTCATGAAACCGTCGGCTGCGCCCCCAAACAGTGGATTCTGCGCGAGCGTATCAACCGCGCACGCAACCTTCTGGAAACCAGCAGCCGCTCCATCGAACAGATCGCCGCCGAATCCGGGTTCAGCTCGACGGAAAACCTACGTCACCACTTTCGCGAACAGCTGCAAACCTCGCCCGCAGCCTACCGACGTCGCTTTGCCGAATCTGCCTGATGCAGGCAACATAATAATTGGGGTCAGAGTAAAATTTTTTGACACCCTTTTTACCAAATGAGCAACCCGAACAAGCTGTGCGGAGGAAAATCTCTAAGATACAATCTCTACAGGTTGAGCCGCTGAAATAAAGGATTATGTATGGAACTGGAGTACCACAACGGCATTCGGATTACGAAATTCCGCCATGAGATGACATCGCTCGAAGCTGCGATTCAGAACTACGAGGCCATGGCAAAAGAGCACTACGCCAAGGAAAATGATCAAACCTTGACCGAGCAGCAGCGCAAAGTGGAGTGCGACAAAGCCCTTAAATGTCTACAGCAGGAGCGCACCTACATCAACACGTTGACCGATGTCCAAGCCCAGCTGGAGGCATATCGAAACCGGGGGTTACAAGCAACAAAAGGTAGCTTGGCGGAGCGGGCAAGTGCTATCAGCACGATGAGTAATGAGAAGCATCACCCAACACAAGTACTTGAAAAGCACATGCGCGCTGAGGGCATACCGAAACCCAGCCCACAACACACCGCCCACCATATCGTGCCCGGGAAAGGTAAGCTGAAGGTCGTAACCACCAATACGCGTATGCACCTCCATCGACACGGGATCAGAATCAACGACCCGGCGAATGGTGTCTTTCTCGTCTGCAAAGACAAAGATACGCCGCACTGGTCAATGCCAAACTCAAGGGGGCACCTGAAATACCATACACACGAATACGAACAGTGGATGGCACAACGGGTTCAGCGCCTGAACAACATTGATATGATCAAGACACAGCTTCAGGTTATTGGCCGTATCTTACAGGACAACGAACCTAAAACGGCCGTTCAAGCCATCAAGAACGTGTGACCCTATATGAGCAAGATCTACGCAATACGTAATGACGGATTTGGATACCAGAGCCTGGATCTGACGTTGCTCGATATCGCACGCTATGCGCCCGAAGATATCGACCCGGATGCGGTGATGGACTTCAGTCGCACTAACAGCCGCCTGGCTGAATGGTGGCAGACTCCTGATACCCGCTTTGTCTGCAATGAAGGCGTTAACGACAAAGGCATTCCAGATATCAGTGCCTGGATTGGGGCGAGCTTGGTACTCTCACCTAAAGCGCATCGCTACCTGAGCGACACATTGAAGAGTTACGGTGAATTGCTACCGGTAACGGTAGGAAATGATACTTTCTTTATATTCAACTGTACTCAACTCGGTGAAGAAGACCTGAGCATGAGTGAGTATGAAACACAGGGTGAAATCCCAATTCAATTACTCAATCTCGCTTTCAGGAATTCGGCTCAAACTCTCCCCGTTTTCAAGTCCCGTTACGAATCCTGCCTGACGGTATTCTGTAACGAGCGGTTTATGCATGCTGTAGAAGACTTCAATCTGACCGGTGTGGTATTCGATGAAAATTTGGTGCCGCAGTACTGAATGCAGGATCATGGGTGTCAGAGTAAAGCTTTGACACCTGACCCAACAACTTCCGGAGCGCGCCCTCAATTGCCCGACGCCCTATCGTCGACTGACAGCTGTAGTTTCGCTGCGTGCTCTGTCGTTACTCCACCGGGCAATTAGCTCAAAAAACGTACAACTCACCTGGGGGAAACTTCACATACTCAGGTTCGCGGTTCAGCGCCTATTCAGCTAGAACCGGTACCATGGTGCCATCCTCAAAACCAAACTCGCCCGCACCTCGCGGACGCTGTTTGCTGCGTTGGCACTGATGTACCCCAATGAAAAGAAGACTGCTACTGCCCTATTCCCTTGCGATGCTCACAACGGCCGGTTGCAGCATGGCCCCTTATCAGAATTCGCCGGTAGACACTGCCAGCCCCTCATACAGCCCCGCCAAAGAACACCCGCAGCCAGCAAAACCACCCAAGTCCGAGCCAGTCCCCTCACCTGACGAGTTGGTCAAAGCAAGCCTGTACCAGCAGCACCAGGAGTGGAAGGGCATTCCGTATCGACTGGGCGGTATGAGCAGGCGCGGTGTCGACTGCTCGGCACTGGTCTACCTCATCTACCGCGACCACATGGGGATTCAGCTGCCCCGCACCACTCAGTACCAGGCCGTGGCCGGTGAGGCCATCAAACAGGGCCAGCTGCGCCCAGGAGACCTGGTGTTTTTCAGGACCGGTCGCCGGGGCCGGCATGTGGGGATCTACATTGAGGAGGGCAAGTTTCTGCACGCCTCCGTATCCAAGGGCGTCACCATATCTGACCTGTCGGATTACTACTGGAAAAGCCGCTATTGGCGGGCGCGCAGGCTGGTAATCGAATCCGGCAGTGAGTCCTGATTGCGCAGAGTGCCACTGCGCACAGACCCTCGATCGCCTAGGTGGATCCAGTTGCCGCTTCGTCCCTTAATGCGGATCAGGTGTTGGCCGGTATCGGAAATTGTGCCACCTGCCTGTACAATATTCCCCCACGGCATACAGTGATTTAATCTTCTTCATGCAACCTTTCAAAACACAATTCACCTTATCTCGAGATTACCTGGCCGAGTGTTTCGACCAGTCTCTGCCCTATGGCAAAGGCGCCAAGCCCAATTATCTGTTTCCAGCTCTAATGCTGGCTGCGGGTGCAGGGTCTCTGATTTTTACCGAGCAGCCCAAAGTGCTTGGCTACATGCTTATCGCTTTCGCAATTCTGGAGCTTCTGCATATTCGATTCCGGCGGGCCTGGTGGCTGGCACGGCAGATGTGGGGCAAAAGTGCTGGTAGTGAAGTGACATTGACGATCGATGAACGCGGGATAACGACTCAGAGTGACCACACGCAAACAGCGCTGTTGTGGTCGGATATCGAACGTGTCATGGAAACCGAGTTGGGGCTGATTGTCGTGTCTAAATCCGGTGGACAGCACTACTTGTCTAAATCGTTATTTACTGCGGATCTGGCAAGTGAAATTGTCACCAGAGCCAATAGCTAATACTCGTGAGGTTCTGCGAAAAGAATATTGGACTCAGATAAAACTAATGCCGCCGCTTACGGCGCGCGTTACAACGCAGGCCGGGCGTAGTGCCCGGCCTGTATGGCGGGTGGTTACAACCCACCTTCGCTCTGTAACTTGTGTACCATCGGCGCGGTGAGTGCCATCCCACCGATTCCCCATTGCCCCTCTGGCACCTCCTCTATTTTTACCCAGGTGACCGAGCGCATGTTTTCGCCCTCAATAGCGACCATGGTGTCGGTCAGGCGGGTGATGATTTCGGCTTTTTCTTCCTGAGAGAAAACGTTCTCGATCAGATTGACGGTAATTAAAGGCATGTTAGTTCTCCTGGTAGAGTATTGATTGCGTTCTCAGAACACCGTGTTCCGATGTGTATAGATTAGGGCGGAGAGCTTGTCGTGGTCTCTTTGCGAGGTGTAGTATTTAACTACGTTTTATGTAGTAACTAACTGCAACTCGCGAAGTAAGGGATTAATAACTCGGAGAACGTATGGAATACGGTCAATTCTGCCCGGTTGCCAAGGCAATGGACATTTTAGGTGAGCGCTGGACCTTGTTGATTCTGCGCGAACTGCATATGGGAGGCTCGCGGTTCAACGAGTTGCAGCGCGGCTTACCCTTAATTTCCCCCACTATCCTTACTAAGCGCCTGAAAGAGCTGGCGGGTGCGGAACTTATTATCCGAAAGAAAATTCCTGGGCAGCGGGGTAATGAGTACTTTTTAACCCAGGCTGGGAAGGAAACCCTGCCCCTTTTACAAACCGTGGGTGAATGGGGTATGCGCTGGGCGCGGGGTGATATTCGCGACAGCGACCTGGATGTCGAGCTGCTGATGCTCTACCTGCAGCGCAGCATCAAGACCGACATGCTGCCCGGTAATCAATCGGTTATTCAGTTTCGATTTACCGACTTAAAAAAACTCCATAGTTGGTGGTTACTTGTTAAGGGGTGCAATGTGGACATCTGCCTGGAAGATCCGGGGCAGGATGTCGATGTGTACTTTACTACCGATCTTCGCACTATGGTGGGTTGCTGGATGGGTGACGAAAGCTACCGTGAGGCAATTGCAGAAAAACGATTAAAGGCGGTCGGGCCTTCAGCGTTGACTCGTAATATCCAGAGCTGGCTATCCGATAGTGTCTTTGCGGGAATACCGTCAGCAAGAACCATATGATCCAGAGGGCTCAATACAGCCAAATGACCTCACGTGCAGAGGCCGAGTTCTTCATCAGGAACTGTCCAAATACAAAAATGGATGGTGATCGGAATGGCATCCCCTGTGAAAATGACTCGCGCTTCTAAATTCACCAACGCAAAAGATAACCCGTAATCTGGCCAAGCCTTCGGTGGGATTTATACGGAACCGTATCGGAAATCGGAGTAACCAGTCGTGAACAAGTTCGAAATAGAGATCGATGACCTGTCGGATGGGAGCGTTGTGGACCTTTTACGACAGCATCACGAGGAGATGTTTTTATATTCTCCGGCTGAAAGCATACATGCCCTTGACGTTTCACGGCTGCGTGACCCCGCGTTAACCATTTGGCGGGCTTCAGCGTATGGAGAGCTCGCCGGCTGCGGGGCACTCAAAGAGCTGGGTACCGATCACGGTGAAGTGAAATCGATGCGCACGGCCAAGCCCTATCTGAGGCAAGGCGTAGCCGAACAGATATTATCCACGTTGCTCGCCGAGGCCAGGTCTCGCGGTTACAAACGCGTGAGCCTGGAAACCGGCACTAATGAAGCGTTTGTGCCAGCGATAGCCTTATACAAGAAGTTTGGATTTGAGCCCTGCGGTCCTTTCGGGGATTATCAGGACGATCCTTACAGCACCTTCCTTACCATGCCAATTGTGTAAATCGGTCAGTTTGCAATTTCCCGGCTCGCACAAGACGGGACAGGGAACCAACATTGAAGAATAAACGCCTGTTGATCGCGGATCGAATTTGATGCCGCTTGCTCAAACAGGACGGCCCTCAACTGCCGCAACTAGCGCTCCAAGAATCTGAGTAGCCGGTTTCGGCCACACCTGCTCGACCAGACAGTCTGCCAGTGGTATTTACCGCGCGATAGTCACCCTACACTTTCGCTCAACAGGTTCCGTTCTTTCCGCGAACCATCCGTTCTACGCGAGATGATAGGGGAGCTTTTATGGCCGATTCCCGCTCGTCCCTGGCTTCTGTGCGCCAACACGCCCTGCCCCTCAACGGCAGTTTCGGTGACTACGATGCCTTGCTCGAAAAAGCCGCGAATCGCCAGTTCATACTGCTGGGCGAGGCCAGTCACGGCACCCACGACTTCTATAACACCCGGGCGGAGATTACCCGGCGCATGATCGAGGAGCAGGGTATCGACGCCGTGATCGTCGAAGGGGACTGGCCCGACGTCTATCGCATCAACCGGTTTGTGCGCGGGCTCGACGGTGATGCCAGCGCGCGAGACGCACTCGGAGCCTTCGAACGCTTTCCGCTGTGGATGTGGCGCAATACCGTGATGGAGTCCTTTGTCGACTGGCTGCAAGGGTGGAATGCCGACAGACCCGGAGAGCAACAGACCGGTATTTACGGCATGGATCTTTACAGCATGTACCGCTCCGCCGATGCCGTGGTGTCGTACCTCAACACGGTCGACCCGGAGGCCGCCCAACGTGCGCGCGAACGCTATGCCTGTATGGATCATCACGGCGACCCGCAACGCTATGGGTATACCGCCGCCATGGGCATCAGTGAATCCTGTCAGCAGCAGGCGGTGGAGCAGGTACTGGAGATGATGCAGGCGCGCACTCAGTGGTTGCAACAGGGTGGTCTCCTCGCCGAAGACGAGCAGTTCTATGCCGAACGCAATGCGCACGTTGTGCAGCATGCGGAAGCCTACTACCGCGGTATGTTTTCAACCCGCGTGAACACCTGGAACCTGCGTGACGAACACATGGTGGATACTCTGCTGGCACTGCGACGCCACATCGAGCGGCAGCGCGGAAGACCGGCACGCATCGCGGTCTGGGCGCACAACTCACACCTGGGTGATGCGCGAGCCACAGAAGCCGTGCAACGGGGAGAACTCAATGTGGGCCAGCTGGTGCGCGAGAAAGCCGCTGGCGAAGCTTTGCTGGTGGGATTTACCACCTACACCGGACATGTCACCGCAGCTCAAGAGTGGGGTGCCCCCGCCGACCATCGCTGGGTAAGACCCGCATTGGAGGACAGTGTCGAGGCACTGTTTCATCAAAGCGGGCTCAACCGTTTTTACCTCGATATGAGCCAGTTGCAGGGTGATGCCCTGCGCGAGCCACTCGTAGAACGGGCCATTGGCGTCATTTACCGGCCGGAAACAGAGCGCCAAAGCCACTATTTCGACGTGGATATCCGCGATCAGTTCGATGTGGTATTTCACCTAAATGAGACCACCGCACTCGAACCCCTGGACCTCACCGAAGGCTGGGACGAACAAGAGCCGCCGGAGACCTGGCCCTTCGGCATTTAAACGATGGACGCCAAACGGACAGCACCGGGCGCCCTTCAAAGTCTTGCCGAATTCACAGGTCCACTTCGCTGAACCCACCATTGCTGCAGATGCCAGACTGTCATCTTTCAGATTAAGCCAGGCAATGTCTCGGGCACCTCAAACTGTCCTTGACTGTGCTGGCTGTATCGACCCCGGGTACCGTCGCCCTCCCCTCGGATAACCGTTAGACTAAGCCAACGATTTGACACCGTATACGACACCCCAACATGCCTTTCGTACTCGTCGCCCTGGCCATCACCGCCCTTATCGTCGGCCCACAACTGTGGGTCCGGTTTGTACTCTGGCGGCACTCCACCGAAGTCGGCGATATGCCGGGCTCGGGCGCGGAGCTGGCCGAGCACCTAGTCGAGCGCTACAAACTCGAGGGCGTAAAGGTGGTCGAGGCCAATCCGGGCGAGAACTACTACTCCCCTTCCGAGAAGGTGGTGGCGCTGAGCCCAGATATCTACCACGGCAAATCGGTAACCGCCGTGGCGGTCGCGGCTCATGAAGTGGGCCATGCCATGCAGTTCTGCCGCGAGGAGCCGGTTTCCAGGCTGCGGGACAAGTATCTGGGGCGGGCGCACCGCATCCAGCGTATCGGCGCCGCGGTTCTGGTTTTCGCACCGATAGTTACCCTCCTGATCAAGTCCCCGGTCGTTTTCCTGTGGATCGGCATCATTGCGGTCATTACCATGCTCTGCTCCGCACTCATGTATGTGGCGATACTGCCGGAAGAGTTCGATGCGAGTTTCAACAAAGCCCTGCCAATATTGAAAGAGGGCTACCTTCCCGAACATCTAATGAGTGCGGCACACAGCGTGCTCAGGGCTGCTGCACTGACCTATGTTGCGGGCGCCCTGCTGGACGTAGTGAGACTCTGGCGCTGGATACGATTTTTTAGGTAACTGGAACCACGACGGTCATCTTGAGAGAAATCCCTCCAAACTCCCGTCGCGCGCAATCAAGGAAAGAAGCATGCAAAAATTAACCGGCCGCTGCCTGTGCGAAGCAATTGAATATGAAATCACCGGCGAACTCGGCCCCATCTTCAATTGCCACTGCTCAAAGTGCCGCCGCTGGCACGGCGCCGCCTTCAGAACCCGGGCAACCATCAAATCCAGCCAGTTCAAATGGGTTAAAGGCGACGAGCACCTGTCCGGCTATCACTCCTCCGAAAACACCGTCAAAACCTTCTGCTCCATATGCGGGTCCAGCCTGATCAGTACCTATGACGAGAGCCCGGACAAGATCGGGATTCCGCTGGGTGGACTGGATCAGGCCCCCGACAACAAAATCGAGGGGCATTTCTTTGTGGGCTCCAAGTCTCCCTGGTACGAGATTGACGACGGTCTTCCGCAATACGATGAATTCCCCGGTTCCCACGCGAAGGTTCGGGAAACCAGTCACCAAGAGTAAACCGACAGTTAACCAAGCAACCCGACAGGAGACAACGATGCCGGTAAATCTAACGGAAGTGGATGGTGTCGCTATCAAGCCCAAGCATAAGGCCACCTGCCACTGCGGTGCAGTGCAAATTGAGCTGGACTTGCCGCAGGGGCTGGTCGACGTACGTCGCTGTGATTGCTCCATGTGCCGGCGGCGCGGTGCCATCGCTGCGTCAGTGACACTGGACGGCATAAAGATCGTGAAAGGCTCCGAGCACATGAAGCAGTATCAGTTCAATACCCACACCGCCAAGCACTACTTTTGCGGTAACTGCGGTATCTATACACACCACCAGAGACGCTCAAACCCAAATCAGTTTGGCTTTAACGTGGCCTGTCTGGAAGGTATCAACCCATTGAAGATTGAGGGCATCCCGACCTACGACGGGGTCAATCATCCTGCAGACCAGTAGTCATATTCATGCAAGCCCTCGCCACTCAATATCGCATCGGTGTGCCGCAATGAACAAAACAGCCGAAATCAAAACCGCCATCATCGGCTACGGTTTCTCTGCCACCACTTTCCACCTGCCATTTATCCTGAGCCAGGAGCCCTTCCGCTTTACCGCGGTCAGCACCTCGAAGGGTGCGCAGGTTAAGGAGCAATATCCGCAGGTGGAGGTGTATGCAGAGGCGGAAGCGCTGTTGACCGAGAGTGACGCCGATCTGGTGATCATTACCGCGCCCAACAATGTGCACTTTCCCCTGGCCAAGCTCGCCCTGCAGCAGGGCAAGCATGTGGTGCTGGAAAAGCCGTTTGTTACCCGCGTCGAGCAGGGGGAAGAGTTGATCACGCTGGCGGAAAAGCAGGGCCTGGTATTGAGCGTTTACCACAATCGCCGCTGGGACGGTGACTTTCTCACGGTGCAAAAGCTCATTGCCGATGGCCGCCTGGGCCCGGTGCGCTATTTTGAGAGCCACTTCGACCGCTTCCGCCCCGAGGTACGCAAGCGCTGGCGCGAGTCTGCGGTGGAGGGCGGCGGTATCCTGTTCGACCTGGCGCCGCACCTGCTCGACCAGGCACTGCAACTGTTTGGGCCACCCACCGCGATCACCGCCCGGGTACATACGCTGCGAACACAGGCAGAGGCCGATGACTTTTTCCATATCACCCTGCACTATCCCGAGCGGCTGGCGATACTGCGCAGCAGCCCGTTTTGCGCGGCACCCAACCTGCGCTTCGAGGTACAGGGCGAGACGGGCAGCTATGTAAAACACGGGCTGGACCCGCAGGAAGAGCGCCTGAAGTCCGGCTTGCAACCGATCAACGAAGGCTGGGCACAGGAAAATGCTGAGCAATACGGCCACCTGTACACCGCTGACGGGGCGGCGGCACTCACCACCGAAACTGGCGGCTACCAGCACTACTACCAACAGCTGGCCAGCGCCATTCTGGATGGTGGCGAGGTGCCGGTAAGCGCCGAGCAGGCTCTGTGGAACATCCGCCTGATCCACCTGGCCCTGCAAAGCAGCGCCAGCGGCCAGACGGTTGCGCTGGCGGAACTCACAACAGACTAGTATTCCTATAAGGACCGGAACCCCATGGGTAACGCCAGAGGGGCGGGAAAGTCTTGAACAGGATAACTGGCTGATGCAACAAATAGCGCGATGTCTTCTGGCACTCCTCTTGGCAACACTGGCGGGATATACGATGGCAACGGAAGAACCGGCGTATACGGTGACAGAACAGGAAGAACCTTTTGAACTGCGCACCTACCAGCCCAGGATCGTGGCCGAGGTGATGGTGAGCGGCTCGATGGATGAGGCGTCGGGTCGGGGCTTTCGCCTGCTGGCGGACTTCATCTTCGGTAACAACACCGCCCGCAGTGGCGGCAGTCAGAAGATCGAGATGACAGCTCCGGTGGGTATGGAGCCGAGTTCGGAAAAAATCAGTATGACGGCCCCGGTGAGCATGCAGGAGAGTGAGGGCCGCTGGCGGGTTTCTTTCGTTATGCCCAGCAGCTTCACCCTGGAAACCCTGCCGCGCCCGAATAATCCGGCGGTGACGATCCGCCAGATTCCCGAATCCCGCTACGCGGTCATCCGCTTCTCCGGGCTGGCCGGCGCAAAAAAAGTCGCGCAGAAGACCGCGGACCTGCAAGCATGGCTGGCGCAAAAAGACCTGAAGCCAAAAGGCGCACCGGAGCTGGCGCGCTACAACCCACCCTGGACCCTGCCCTTCTTGCGCAGGAACGAGGTTATGGTGGAGGTTCAGTAAACCAGCGATTCTTCCTCTTCGTCTTCCAGTGCTTCCAGCGACAGCCCGAGCCCCCTGCCGGCTTTGGTCTTTTCGCTTTCATCTTCTGCCTCCGCTGCGGCAACCTTCGGCTTCTTGCCCTCTTCGTACATTTTGATACGCAGGCGCAGGTTATTCGCGGAATCCGCATTCTTGATCGCTTCTTCGTGGCTGATGCGGCCTTCCACGTAGAGTTTGAACAGGGCGCCGTCAAACGTCTGCATGCCGAGGTTTTCCGACTTTTCCATCATTTCCTTGATGTTGTGGAACTCGCCCTTGAGGATCAGCTCGTTGATGGTCTGTGTACCCAGCAGGATTTCCACCGCGGCACAGCGCTTGCCATCCACGGTGGGCACCAGGCGCTGCGACACGAACGCGCGGATGTTCTGTGACAGCGACATCAGCAACTGCGGCCGACGCTCCTCCGGAAAGAAGTTCACAATCCGGTCGAGAGCCTGGTTGGCATTGTTGGCGTGCAGGGTGGAGATCGCCAGATGGCCGGTTTCGGCGAAGGCGATGGCGTGCTCCATGGTCTCACGGTCGCGGATCTCGCCGATCAGGATTACGTCCGGCGCCTGACGCAGGGTGTTCTTAAGTGCGGCATGGAAGCTGCGGGTGTCCACCCCCACTTCCCGCTGGTTGATCACGCTCTTCTTGTGTTTGTGGACGTACTCCACCGGGTCCTCGATGGTGATAATGTGACCACCGCTGTTGGTGTTGCGATGGTCAATCAGTGCCGCCAGCGAGGTGGACTTGCCGGAGCCCGTACCGCCGACAAACAGCACCAGGCCGCGCTTGGCCATCACCACATCCTTGAGGATGGGCGGCAGCTTCAGGTCGTCAAATTTGGGGATCTCGGTGACGATATTTCGTGCAACGATCGAGACCTGGTTGCGCTGCCAGAAGATGTTGATCCGGAAACGCCCTACGTTGGGGATGGTCATCGCCAGGTTCATTTCCAGCTCGCGCTTGAACTCCTCCCGCTGCTCCTCGTCCATGATCTCCATGGCGATCTTCTCGATCTGGCCGGCACCGAGCGGCTCTTTGCTGAGGGGCTTCAGCACCCCCTGGAATTTGGCGCAGGGCGGCGCACCGGTACTGAGGTAGAGGTCAGAGCCATCATTTTTGGCGAGCACACGGAGGTAGCCGGTAAAATCCATCGATACAGTTCCTGTTGGCGCGAAAATCATCGGCCGCAAAGCTTATCGAAAACCGTGACATGCATCAAAGAAAAAACCGCAGGATGCGCCAGGAAGGAAGTAGCAGGGAGAAGAGACTAACTTAACGTCACAGGGCAGCGCCACGATTCAGCGCCAATTGAGCTTGAGCGGGCACGAAAGGCGTCACCATTTCCCAAATGACGGATTACTACTGGAAAACCCGCTACTGGCGCGCGCGCCGGCTGGACCTCGATAAAGACAATCACGCCACCTAGACGACACTTGTCGCCACACAAATTAACCGCAGACCAGCTCCCCTCACTTTCTCCTTCCAATACGCGCCATAATACTCACTAATGCGTGAGTGTATGTTGTATTGCGACAGCGATTCCCTTAACTTCGTTTGGACCGGGTCGATAGAAATTGCACTCCCACCCTTTTGTTGTCGATGGGACGAACGATTCGGGAACGTTGTGTCCGGGGAGTTAACACCCCACCCGAAACACGCGGCAGTTTGTGCTTCGGGTTTAGTGCCACGCTCCCTCTCTTCGTACAACCCTCTGCTCCGGAAGTCTCTGGCGGACGGAGTTCATAAACCAAGAGGTCAAACAATGAATAAGAATGCCTCAGTATTCAAAATAGCGATCCTGCTTAGTTGTATGTTGCCTGCTTTCAGTGCCCTCGCTGCGCCACCTGGTGGTGGCGGTGGTGGTCCCTGTACGATCGAAGCCGGTGCCGATTGTCAGTTCACGATTTTTGTGGACGGGCGTGATAGAGAATATTTACTGCACATCCCCGACGGCTACGACGGCAGCCCCATTGCATTGGTCGTAGATGTGCACGGCTACACCCAAACACCGGAATGGCAACGCGACAACTCCGGTATGAACGAGTTGAGCGATGTCGAAACCTTTGCTGTTGCCTGGCCGCGGGGCGGGCCTATTTCCAAGCCCAAATTTTTCGACAAGGGTTTCAATGGTTCGGCCGAATGGGTAGATCCAGGCTGCTGTGCCACACCGGTGCGAGAAAATTGGGACGATGTTGCGCTGATGGCTGCGGTGAAATATGACGTGGCCTCGAAGATCAACGTCGACAAGTTTTACTTTACCGGCCTCTCCAACGGTTCCTACATGGGACACCGCTTGCTGTGTGAAGCGCCAGGAGAGTTTGATGCCTATGCAACCACTTCCGCCGCCCTGTCAGACTCGTGGGATGACTGCAATCCATCCGATACGCGCCCGGTCTTGTACTTACACGGCAGAAATGACACTACCCAGCCCATAGAAGGAGACACGGTTGCCGGTGAGGCCATGCTCAGCACTGCCGATACCATGGCGATCTACGCCTCAAGAAATATCTGTAGTGGCTATCCCAATGATTACGAAGTTACCTTCTCGGCGGGAACCAGCTGGTGCCGCGAATACAATGGCTGCAATAAGTCTGTTGCCTACTGTGAACTGGATGCACCGCACATCACTTACGGTGCGTCGCAGCTGGATACAGCGGAAGTGTTCTGGGACTTCTTCAGCCGCCACTAAATAGCCGGGCATAAAAAAATGGGGCAGATCGTTTGCAAATCTGCCCCATTTTTTACTGATACTGTTATTTGGCAACCGGAAAATCGCTCAATACTACGACGTACTTTCCGAATGGTTTACACCGTTACCACTAGACGAGCGGCACCAATTCAAAAATCATTGGCCCCTACGCTGCTTGCAAATAGAAACGAAGCCCGCAGCCATAAATGTCGCCATGCGTTCTTTGACGGCAACAAAGTCATCTGACTTACACAGCCCGCCCGACAACTTATCGATACGACCAGTCCGCGCCAGAGTCAGCATCAGGGCGCCAGTGACAAAGTGGTATCCCCAGAATATATCTTCCTCGGAGCAATCCGGCAGTGCCTTTTTCAGGATGCTAATTAAACGTAGTACCACAGGGTCGAAATGTCGGTCCATGGTTTCCGCACCCCACTCCGGGGTATTCGCCACTTGCGCGCCGAGCGCGGCATAGTTTCGCCAGCCTTCGCCGCCCTCGATATAGAGATCCAGGTCCGTATCCAGAAACGCGCGCAGCGCGCCCTCGGCGGTCGGTTTACCGGCGCAGGCCTGTTCGTATTCTTCCAGCATCCGCATACGCCGCTCACTGGTCACTACCGCGCGACGAGAAAACACCGCATCAAACAGATTCTTTTTGTCGTCAAAATAATAATTGAGCAGCGTGTGGTGCACTCCCACATGTTTCGCGACATCTTTCAGCGTTACGCCGTAAAAGCCATGCATGGCAAACAGATATTCTGCCGCGTCAAGGATTTGCTCCATCATTTCAGCCCGCTGCTGAGCCTTGACACTGCGCTTTCGCGGAGAGGACACTTTTTCTGACACGCTTACCCCTTCTGACTTAACTAAGATCTAGCACTTATAGTACATAATTTACACGATTAGATCGCGCCGTAATCCTGCCGCAGGCGAACTTTGTCAATTTTCCCAGTGGATGCAAGCGGCATCTTCGGCAACCGCACAATGGCATCCGGAATCCACCAGGGTGCAACACGCCCGTGCAAGGGTTCGAGGAGCTCCTCATCGGTGACATCCTGCTTCTCACGCAATTCCACCAATAAGATCGGGCGCTCGCCCCATTTGGCATCAGGCCGGCCAATCACTGCCGCCCATGATACCTGCTGCAGCGCCCCGACAAGTGCTTCAATTTCCGACGGATTGATCCATTCGCCGCCAGATTTGATCAGATCCTTAGAGCGGCCGGAAATGGTCAGATAGCCCTGACTGTCAATGCGCGCAAGGTCACCAGTATCAAACCAACCATCCGCATCGGTGGCGGATTCGCGGTGACCAAAATAGCGTTCGACAACCGAGGCCCCACGCACCCGCAAGTGCCCTTCCACATTGCGCTGCTGCGGAAGCGCACGCCCCGCCCTGTCCGTGAGCAGCAGATCGATGCCGAGAGTCGGCCGGCCGGAGATGGACGGACTCCTGTCCGGCAGGCCGGGCGGCATACAAGTGCCGGTCGGGGATAATTCCGTCATACCCCAACTGGTCTGAACCGTAACCCCGAGCCGCTCTTCGATTCGCGCCATCAGAGCCGGCGGCATGGCCGCACCGCCCACCATAACCCGTTTCAGCGATGGCAATTGGCCGCCCGTGGCATCCAGGTAATCCGCAACCCCCACCCACACGGTGGGCACGCCCACGGCGAGCGTGACGCCTTGCGAGTTGATCAGGCGCGTCAGGCTCTCACCGTCGAGGTGGCGACCGGGCAACACCAGGTTGGCGCCCACCGCCGGCACCGAGAACGGCAGTCCCCAGGCATTCGCATGGAACATCGGCACCACCGGCAACACCACGTCATTGGAGCTAATCCCGAGTACGTCCATCTGCAGGACTCGCAACGTATGCAGGTAACTGGAGCGGTGTGTATAGCTCACGCCCTTGGGGGCGCCGGTGGTTCCCGAGGTAAAGCACAGGCCGCAAGGCGCCGTTTCCTCGAACTCGCCCCAGGGGACTGTAGTTTCCGCTTGCTGGAGCAATGGCTCCAGGTCGGCAATTGTTAGGCCTGCCGCTTTGGTCGTTTCAACCCCGACATTCCCATCGATCACCAGGATATGCGCGATGGATGGCAAGCGCTCCGCTACCTGCTGCGCCAACCCCATCAGGTCAGCACTCACTATCAGTATCCGTGCGGCGGAGTGATCGAGCATCTCGGACAGCTGGCCCGGGGTAAGCCGCGGATTCAGGGTATGGCACACGGCGCCCATGCCCATAATCCCGTACCAGGCCTCAACATGGCACTGGGTGTTCCAGGCCAGCGTCGCCACCCGGTCGCCCTTGTGTACCCCCAGGTCCGCCAACACCGACGACACCGATTGCGCGCGCTCCAACAATTGCGCATAGCCGATACGTTTAACACCCGCCTGTTCCGCCGCAGTGATGACCGCTGCCTCGTGATGCCACTTGGCAGCGTGCAAAAGGATTTTGTCGAGCGTCAAGGCGTACGCCTGCATTGCACCGTCGTTACTCATGGGCAATCCTTCACCTCGCCCGGCAGCGGCGGTGCGATTACCCCCACATTCCAATTCCATGCAATTTCTCCTCCAGCCCGCCGAAGGCACACGACCTTCTCATGCAGCTCGAATACGCCCGGCAACAGGTGTTTGTCCGCACGCGCTGTCTCGGCAAAATGCATATAGGATTCGCCCGCAGCAAACGGCGGCCATTCGGGGTGCTTTTCCGCACGCGGAACACCCGAGCGGGCGAATGAAGACCAGTAACCGAGCATCGCCGCAGACATGCTGGAGTTCACCTCATCTTCTGGCACTTTTGGCCAGCGCGGCGGAGTGCGCTCGGCCGTGCCGAATATGTAGGGGATCTCCATTGCGTGAAAGCCGTGCAGGCCGCTGTCATCGGCAGAGGTATATGAGTGGTCGAAGTAATAGAGGTACGCCGGTACGTCGAGCGCAGACTGCCTGGCAACGAGCCGCTCTGCGGTCCAGCCATACATCGCATCGCGGGTCGCCGCGAGCATGCTCTCTTCCATATTCGTAGCCGGGTAGTGCTGCAGAAACGTATCCGCAAGCTCACCGTAGCCCTTGCGAATGGAAGCCTCGTAGGCTTTTGCATCCGCCGGCGCCGGCGGCAGTAAAAAACGCAGTGAGCGGATTTCCCCACTGTTGAAGCCCGCGATCATGGGCACTGGCGCCTGCTCGCCACGATCAAAACTTTCCACCAGTTGCCGCGGCACGACCTTGCCGTCAACGGCAACAAAGGGGAAATAACCCGTTTTGCTCGATGCGTTGATCAGCTCCGCCGCGTCCATCGCGCGCAGCGCGGCCATATCGTTGGCCTTGGCCCCTAGCTTGTCCATCAGCCAACTGCCGACTTCTTCCATCGGAGGCTGCCCGTACACTTTTTCTTTCAGCGCCGGCGCCGTGACCATGTAGGCACTCTGGGCAATTGCGCGGTGGAACAGTTCGCGCGCAGCCGGTGCCACCATCAGGTACATCACGCTCAGCGCGCCCGCAGATTCCCCCGCGATGGTCACATTTTCCGGATTGCCGCCGAACGCGGAAATATTGCGCTGAACCCACTGCAGTGCGGCAATCTGGTCGAGCAATCCGTAATTGCCCGAGACTCCCTCCGGAGATTCGGCGCTCAGCGCTGCGTGGGCAAAATAGCCCAGCATGCCCAGGCGGTAATTGATGGAAACCACCACCAGACCACTCTGTGCCAGCGCGGCACCGTCGTACATGGGCACGCGACTCGAGCCG
The DNA here is from genome assembly GCF_009931115.1 of Microbulbifer hydrolyticus. Classification (NCBI taxonomy): domain Bacteria; kingdom Pseudomonadati; phylum Pseudomonadota; class Gammaproteobacteria; order Cellvibrionales; family Microbulbiferaceae; genus Microbulbifer; species Microbulbifer hydrolyticus. The sequence continues at coordinate 2,855,806 of NZ_CP047491.1, forward strand.
CTGGTCAGCGCGCCGCCGTGAATCCATACAAACACCGGTGCATTGCGCGCATCCTCTGGCGCCCACACATTGAGCGTCAGGCAGTCTTCGCTCATGGCCGGATATTTTTCTGCGTAAATACTGGCAGAGCGAGGTTCTGGCTGCAGACAGGCGGGACCAAAATCGATAGCGTCGCGCGCGCCTTCCCACGCAGTCTGAGGGGCCGGCGGCTGCCAGCGCCGCTCACCCACGGGTGGCAGTGCATAAGGGATACCGCGAAAGACGGCCAGGCCATCTTCTTTAACACCGTGCAATTTTCCAGACGCAGTCGTCACCTCCGGTCCACTAATTGTTTCCGCTATAGCAACCGAGGTAGACAACAAGGATGCCGCCACGATACAGAGCAGCGCGCGAATACAGTCCAGATATCGACTCTTTGAAAACACCGTAACCCCTCCCAGAATAAAAAGCCCCGGTTCCGCAATTTCTTTATGGAACCGGGTAACGATCAAGCGCGATGATCAAAAATCGCGAGCAAACCGCAGACCGTAAGTGCGAGGACGCAAAGTGCCGTAACGGCTGAACAGGAAGGCCTCGGGGTGCACGTAGGTAACGGAATGATCGTCCGTCAGGTTTTCCACATACCCGGAGGCCACCCAGTCTCCCTTCTGCACTCCGAAATTGACGTTCACGTTGTTAAACGTATCGGTGTGGTCGTAGGTCGGGTTGGTCTGGTCCGGCTTACCCGGCACATTTGGGAACAGGCCCGGGAATGACCCTACGTGGGCGATTGTCGCGGAGGCGAATGCCGTCATGTCGGCGCCGACTTCGAAGCTGTATTTGGCGGTGGCCGAGCCCTGGAAATAAGGCGCGGCGAGCCGCTCACCTTCCACCGCACCGGAAATCGCCGCTTCTTCCGCGGTGAGGTCGGTTACGCGGGAATCGGTGTAGGCACCGTTCAGATACAGGTCGAGTCCATCCAGCGGGCTCGCGGTAATCTCGAACTCGACGCCCTGGCTGCGCGCCTGACCAATATTGGTAACGAACTGCACCGAATCCGATACGCGGTTGGCCTGCACCTGAATGTTGTCCCAGTCGATAAGGTAGGCCGCCAGATTGGCAGTCAGCGCGCCATCCATCCAGGAACCCTTGAGGCCGAGTTCATAGTTGATCAGCTCATCGGAGGACGAGCCGAACGGGATGACAATATCGTTGGGATCCACGAGACTCGCCGCGCCGCCGCGCGCATTGACCACCGGAGTACGGAAGCCGGTTGCGACGGTGGCATATATGGTGATGCTATCCACCGGCTGGTAGGAGAAGCTCGCCTTGTAGGAGAAGCGATCGGCCTTGGCCTTTTCCCCTTTGCCGGCCGCAATCGGCGTGATCGTCACCGGGCCCGACAGGCCGAACAGTCCCATGGTCAGGTAATTGCTGGCGTAGCCGCCGTCCTCGGTAATAGTCTGCACGTCGTTGCTGCCGTAGCGGAGTCCGCCGGTGACCCAGGCTTTATCATTCAGGTGGTAAGTGACCTCACCAAAACCCGCAAGCTCATTGGCGACGGTGTGATTGTACAGTTCCTGATAAGTGTCTCCGTCCAACCCGGTAATACCGCGCTGGGCGAAAAACTCCTCCGTGCCCTTGTAGGCAAAATCCACATCGCGCCGCTTGTAGTAGTAAAAACCGCCCACGACCCAGTCAATCGGGCCAGAAGTCTCGGATACCAGCCGCGTTTCCTGCACAAAAATCTCGTCGTAAGCATCGGCGTCGAGTCGGAATGGAAGCGCAAACCCGAAAGTATTCGCCAGGTCGACATAAAAGGTCTGGTCGAAGTGCGAGTATGTGGATGAACTGGTCAACGTCGCCCAGTCAAACTGGTATTCGACGGTGGTATTGAAATTGTTCAGCTCGGCCATGAATCGGTCCGGCCGCTCGGAGTTGCGCAACTCCTCCCCCAGTGCCGGGTTGACCAGCGATGAATCTTTAGGATCGCTGTTTTCGTGTGAAGCCAGCATCCGCACAGACAATTTGTCGGTGGGCTCCCACAGCAGGATCGCGCGCCCACCTACGTCTTGCAGGCTGTTGGAATTTTCGATGCCGGTGCCGAGGTTATCCACATAGCCGTCTTCGTCGCGGTAGAACACCACTGCGCGGAAAGCGAGCTCATCTTCCACGATCGGCACGTTGACCATGGCGTTGTAACGCTGGCGCAGCGAATCGGAGCCGCTCATGCCCATATCCACCAGCATGGAGGCTTCCACTTCGTCGAGGTCCGGGCTTTTGGTCAGAATACGCATCGCCCCTGCCAGAGAGCCGGAGCCGAACAGCGTGCCCTGGGGTCCGCGCAGGAATTCCACGCGCTCCACGTCGTAGAGGTTCGGGTCAAGAATGGTAGAGTTGCCGTTGGCAGAGATGGGCAGCTCGTCGATGTAGATCGCCACGGTGCTCTGCAGGTTCGCGTTGTAGCCGTTGGTGGCGATACCACGCGCGGTGAAATTGTTGAAGTTCTGGGTCGGGCGGTTCATGACCACGCCGGGGGTTTCATGGGCGATACCCTCGTAGCCGACGATGCCTTTTCTGGTCAGCTCGTCCTGAGAGAAGGCCGTCACACTGATCGGTACGTCCTGTAGTTTTTCTTCGCGCCGGGTGGCGGTTACCACGACCTCTTCCACTTCGATATCTTTGGTTTTACTTCCAGTCGCTGTGTCTGCCGCCTGGGCAAAGGTGATGCCGGCACTACCACTCAAAGCGGCAACACATGTTGCGGCGTATAGAACCTGTTTCATTGGATCCATCCCTCATCAGCTGTTGTGAATGATTTATTTTTATTCCACGCCAACCCTGCACAACTGGAGCGTGCGCTACACATAATCACAGGAACTCTACCGGCGGTCAACGCTCACTCTCACGCGTGTTAATGAAATTTGTGCCATTTTTTGGCATTTCCATGAGATTCTCAGCCTGCTACTGCCCGGACAGCGAAACAGGCGACTGAGCTGGCGGTACCTGGGGTGCCGCAATACCCACCTTGAAAAACCACTGCTCACCTGCGCGCCGTCGCCGCTGCACCAGCTCTTCCTGCATTTCGAACATTCCGGAAACCGGATCGCTGGATGCCACCGGCCGCTCGGCAAAGTGCATATAAGACTGCCCCTTGGAATAAGGCCGCCACTCTGGCAACCCTTGACCACCCGGCACACCGGATCGCGCGAAACTTACCCAGTAGTCGAGCATTGCTTCAGAAAGCGCCCGGTCCGCCGCGCCTTCCGGCCGCGGCCAGTTCGCTGGCAGCGATGCGCCCGGTCCTATCTGCCCAAATACATAAGGCAGATCACTGGCGTGGAAGGCACAAAGATCCCGCGCTGCAGTCTCTGCATCGCAATGATCAAAGAGATAGAGATAGGCGGGCTGGCCCGCCGCGGCCTGCAGTCGCACCATGCGCTCGGTGGCCCAGCCGTACACAGCATCGCGCAGGGCGGCGAGCATACTGCCGCGGATGTCCGAAGCCGGATACAACCTCAGGAAGGCCGGCGCCAGATCACCGTAGCGTTTGCGAATCTCCGCCGTATAAACGTCCGCGGACGACGGCGGCTTAGGTAGCAGCAGTAACTGTGTCTTTACTTCCCCGCTATTGAATCCGGCAAGCAGAGGCACCTGCGCCTGCCGCCGGGCATCGAATATGTCGATGATTTGCGCGGGAAGTACACGCCCGTCCACCGTGCCCTGGGGCCGGAAATGCTGACCGGTGGCGGCACGCTGCAACGCATCGACATCCAGCGCCCGCAGTGCCTCGAGGTCCGCCGCACCCGCAGCACGAGCGATGCCGGCACCAATCTGTTCCGCAGAGGGCATGCCGTATACGGACTGCTGCAATTCTGGAAAGGCACGCGCATTGGGGCTTTGCGCAATGGCCCGGTGAAAGAGTCCGCGTGCCAACGGACTCGTAAGCAAATAACTCACGCTGAGCGCGCCGGCAGACTCTCCCATAATGGTGACATTGCCCGGATCCCCACCAAAAGCGGCGACATTGTCACGCACCCATTCAAGCGCTTGTATCTGGTCAAGCAGACCGTAATTGCCCGAGATACCATCCCCGGATTCCGCGCTGAGTGCCGGATGTGCAAGCCAGCCCAGTGCACCCAGGCGGTAATTCAACGATACAAATACGACACCTCGCCTGGCGAAATTACCGCCGTCGTATAACGGGCTGGCACTGCTGCCGATACCCAAACCACCACCGTGAATCCACACAATCACCGGTGCACGGTGGGACGAAGGCGGCGCCCAAATATTGAGGGTCAGGCAGTCCTCGCTCTTTGAGGGTGGCTCATCCGCGTAGAAATAATCTTTTGGCAAAGACGGCTGCATGCAGCCCGGCCCGAACACTGCAGCATCGCGTACTCCCGGCCAGGTCACGGGAGCCCCGGGAGCTTTCCAGCGGCGCTCACCCACTGGCGGCGCAGCGTAAGGGATCCCTTTAAACACTCGCAGGCCCCGATCAACAACTCCGCGCAACTTTCCCTGTACCACCGCTACTACCGGACGCTCCGGTTCGGCGACAAGGTCCGCACAGAAAAGGCCGAAAATACTGGTAATCACGCACTGACAAATCAAACCACGAAATTTGGCACTCATTGGAACCCTACTCTCCGTTATTGGCCGATGTGCACTTGGCACCCCTCCCGCACAAATTTACACTCACACGCGAGTTAATGACAATTGACACACGCTCCGCGGCAGCTCTCAGTCGGCAACCGGGCGCACGGTGTTTCAAAAGTCACCCGAACATCAAAACCAAAAACAACCGAATCCGAGGAGACTGACCCGTGCTGAAAACTACCCGACGTGCATTCTTGGCCAGCACCGCACTGCTCCCACTGGCACGCGCTGCCGGTGCAAGCGACACCATGACGACAACCCAATCAATCGCCGCTGACCTGGGCCGCTATATCGGCTTCGGCTCCAAGCAGGCCGGCGGTTCCGGTGATAATGCTTGCGGCGAATGGTTGGCTGCGGAATTGCAAGGAGCCGGCTTTTCCATTGAACGGCAAACGTTTACCGCGCCCTACTTCGAAGCCCGCCACACGGACATTGTCAGCGGTGACGCACGCGCAGATGTCTGGCCCCAACCGGTGGTTATCCCGACACCGACGAACGGTATCCACGGGAATCTGATCCGCGTAGGCGCCCAAGGCCAATCCGCACTGCCAGTCGCCGACGCCATTGCGCTCATCGACCTACCCTACGGGCGCTGGTCCTCAGCCCTTGCCAGCGCGATCCGAGCACCGATTGAAAATGCCTTCGCCGCTGGTGCCCGCGCCGCCGTCGTGGTTACCAACGGCCCGACCGGCAAAGTAATTGCCCTCAATACCGATGGCAGGAAACCTATGTTCGCAGGCCCGGTCGCGCTGCTGGCACCGGAGGATGCCGCGCCTTTTTTTGCCGCGGCGCAGCGGGGAGAAAAAGCCACACTCCGCCTGAGCGGAGAAAGCGGTCGTCGCCCGGCGTTTAATTTTGTCGGACGCATCGACCGCAACCGGTCGCGCTGGCTCGTGGTGTCCACGCCCCGCTCGGGCTGGTTCACCTGTGCCGGCGAGCGCGGCCCCGGTATCGCCGCCTGGCTGCAATTAGCGCGCTGGGCCAGCCGCAGCATCACCGACTACAACCTGGCATTTATCTGCAACAGCGGACACGAATACGAATATCTGGGCGCGGAAGAATCGCTCAAGGCAGTAGCGCCACGGCCGGAAGAAACAGCGTTCTGGCTGCATCTCGGTGCCAATATGGCAGCGCGGGACTGGCACGGCATCACGGGAAAACTAGCGCCGTTGCCCGGGGCCGATTCCCAACGCTATCTTGTCGTCAGCCCATCATTGCTACCCGCTGCCCGGCGGATTTTTTCCGGGCTCAGCGGACTCGAGGCACCCTATTCCAGTAAAGAGTTATCGGCGGGCGAGCTGACTGGAATCATCAAGGCTGGCTACCCCTCCGTTGCCGGAGTCTTCGGGCTGCACCGGTTCCACCATGTCATCGATGATGATGCCCGCTGTGTCAGCACCGAATCGGTGGCTGCAGCGGCTACTGCCTTTCAGCGCCTGCTCGCACAGGTTACCCGCACCGCTTAGGCAGTGCGGGCTTTACCCTACGCGTGGATATTGCGACGGAAGGTTTCCGGCAAAAACAGCGCGCCAACCACACAGGTCATGCCCGCGATTACGACCGGATACCAGAGACCAAAGAAAATATCCCCAGTCGCCGCCACCATGGCAAAGGCGGCGCTGGGAAGGAAGCCACCAAACCAACCATTACCAATGTGATAAGGCAGCGACATGGCGGTGTAACGGATACGCGCTGGAAATAATTCCACCAGCATTGCGGCGAGCGGTGCATAGGGCGCTGTCGCAACCAGCATCAACCCGAAAAGTATCATCACAACGAGCGGTTTATTGATCTGCTCCGGATCCGCCTCAAGCGGATATCCCGCGTCATCCAGGCCAGCCTTTACTTCCGCCGCAAACGCGGCAATGGCGACCTGCTTTTCCTCCGCCGGCAAAGTCACTGGATCGGGAGCGACAATTACTTTGTCTCCGATATGCACCTCGGCAACCTTGCCCGCCGGAGCCGATTCGTTGCTGTAGTTGATCCCCCCTTTGGCGAGATAAGCCTTGGCAATATCGCAGCTTGAAGAATCAAATGTATTCTTGCCGACCGGATCGAATTGCAGTGAACACTCACCGCCATTAGCGACCACCGTTACCGGTGCCCTCTCTACGGCCGCCGCCAGTGCCGGGTTGGCAGCGTAGGTCAGCGCCTTGAATGCGGGGAAATAAATAACGGCAGCCACCAGACACGCAGTGACAATAATCGGCTTGCGGCCAATGCGATCACTGAGCCAGGCGAAAATCACAAAAAAGGGCGTTCCGAGAATTAGCCCGATCAATATCATCGTATTCGCGGTCGCCGGATCTACCTTAAGTATTTTCTCCAGGTAGAACATCGTATAAAACTGCGCGGTATAGCCAATCACCGCCTGCCCCGCAACGGCGCCAAACAGGGCGATCAGACCGAATTTGATATTGTTCCACTGCCCGAACGCCTCCTTGATCGGAGCTTTCGAGGTCGCGCCTTCCTCCTTCATTCGCTGGAACACTGGGCTTTCTTCCAGCTGTATACGAATCCACAGGGAAATCGCCAGTAACACAATAGAGAGCAGGAAAGGTACCCGCCAACCCCAATCAGCAAACGCCTCTTCACCAATCAGCGCTCGCAGACCGATAACCAGTAAGAGCGCAAGTATCAGTCCGAGCGTGGCCGTTGTCTGGATAAAGCTGGTAAAGAAGCCGCGCCTGTTATGCGGTGCGTGCTCGGCCACATAGGTAGCCGCACCACCATATTCCCCACCGACGGCCAACCCCTGCAGTAGTCGCAGCGCTACCAGGATTATGGGCGCCGCCACGCCAATAGAGGCATAACTGGGCAGCAACCCCACCGCAAACGTTGAAAACCCCATAAGGCCCATGGTGACGAGGAAGGTATATTTTCGTCCGATAATGTCGCCGAACCGCCCGAATACGAGCGAGCCGAAAGGCCGCACCGCAAAGCCTGCAGCAAATGCCGCAAGCGCAAGAATAAATGCAGTAGTTTCGTTAACGCCCGAGAAAAACTGACTGGATATATAGGTGGCCAAGAGCCCGTAAAGATAGAAATCGAACCATTCGAACATGGTCCCCAGGGATGCAGCTGTTACTACCAGCTTTTCTTTTTTTTTGGCCGTGAGATGCTTGGAAACAATTTCCTCGCCAACAGCCCCGGTTACCGCGCGCTTGTCACCGCGCGCTATTACGCCTTCAGACATCGCTCAGCCTCACTTTCTCTCATTATTGTTTTATCTAGAGACTATCAGAAGAAAATTTCACTCTCAAGCGTGTGAATGTTTTTACCCCTATCAATTGGCGCCATTTTTGTGGTGCACACCGCAGCCCATCACAACATAAAGAAATACGCGCCATTCGCTACCGTTATACAACAACCAGACTCATGCCAGGCTTAATACAACGCCCGTCGCCTCAGACAGCCGAAACGTCACCCGCGGGCAATGATGCCCTATTCACGGCCCTCCCCAACCACCGCCTCCGGCGCAATCAGGCTGACTATCTGCCAATCTGCCTGAAGTTCAAATTCGTGAGAAATCGTATTGATGTGGACTCTTCCCTGCGGATCTAGCGCGTAGAGTTGCGTGGCTCGGTTACCGTAGGTTTCCCGGTAGTCCTCGATGGTAAAGGCCTCCGTCAGGCGTGTGGTCTTGATGGTGGCTCCCTTCGCGACCAGGCTGGCGAGGCGACTGTAGGTTGCGCTCTCGGAAAACAGCTCCAGTTTTTTTGCGTACTCTTCCGATACCTTGTGACTGGCGCGCCCCTCTTGAGTACCGTGACTCAACCCCAGTACCGCCCCCTCTCCGAGGATGTGCTCAAAATGATAAGTCACCAGCGGGTTTAACTGTTTGTAGGGCGACAGCACCAGCACCTTGCCCACCGTGGAAATGTCCATGGTCAAGCTCGCATGTTCTGAGATAGGGTTGCCATAGTAGGTGGGAATATTGTCCATCCGCGCCTCACGTATGGTATCCCAGTTGGTATCTGCAATTCGGACGGGAACGTCCTTCTCCATCAGATCTTTTGCCAGCATGCGCGCAAACTTGCCGCCACCGAAGAGCAGGTAACCATTCGGATAAGGAGCACGCACGCCCAGCAACTTGGCAATGGGCTTGGAGGTGAGGCTCTGCAGCACCACGGTGGCGATGATCACCAGGAATACCATCGGCACCAGCAGTTCGGACTTGGGCAAGCCAAATGAATCCAGTTTCAGGGCAAACAGCGCGGAAACGGCCGCGGCAACGATACCCCGTGGCGCGATCCAGCTCAGCATCGCCAGCTCGCGCCAGCTGAGACCGGACCCCGGAGATGACAGGAACACGGATAACGGCCGCGCGACAAAAATGATCGCTGCCAATACCACCAGTGCGCCCCAGCCCAGCTGGGCTAGCGTGAAAAACTCCACCCGTGCCGCGAGAAGGATGAACAACGCCGAGATCAGCAGTACGCTGAGGGTTTCCTTGAACTCGAGAATGTCATCGACGTCCAGGTCTTTCATGTTGGCCATCCAGATCCCCATGACGGTTACCGTGAGGAGGCCGGATTCATGGGTCATCAGGTTGGAAGCGGCGTAGGCCCCCAGCATCAGGGTAAGCACTGCGGTATTGCGCAGGTAGTGCGGCACCCAGTTGTGCCTGAGCAACGAGCCGACGAAATACCCCATCAAAGACCCGATGCCAAAACCGATGGCGATCACCTTGAGAAAGGTAAGGAACGTGTGCTCCAGCGCGCCGTGTGATGCGACCACAAACTCATACACGAGCACCGCGAGCAGCGCACCGATGGGGTCGATCACGATGCCTTCCCATCGCAGGATGTTGGAAATACGCGAGTTAGGACGAACCGAACGCAACATGGGCACGATCACCGTCGGCCCGGTAACCGTGACAATGGCACCGAAAAGCGCAGCCAGCTGCATCGGCATCCCGAGGACATAGTGCGCGGCGGGGGTGGCAACGAGGAAGGTCACCAGGGCACCCAGCGTACACAGATTGCGCACCATGGTGCCGTGGCCAGCAAGGTCGGAAAATTTAAGCGTCAGCGCACCTTCAAACAGGATAATCGCGACAGCCAGCGATACGAGCGGAAAAAGCAGGTCGCCAAATAATGCATCCGGGTCCAGTACACCGGTAAGCGGACCCAGCGCCAGACCGGCCAGCAGCAACGGCAGGATCGCCGGCAGCTTGAGCATAAAGGCGAGATACTGGCACGCAATCGAGACGATGCCCACCATCACTAACAGGGCCATTGGGTCCGAGAGGATTTGTTGCATAGTATTGATAGCCGATTGCAGAGCGGGTTCAGGAATTAAGTTATCAGTTTGGCCCCCAGAGTTTATATCTACTCCAGCGGAGGCCTACGTATTGTTTTGCCCACGGATTGGGACTAGCGTAACCTTGCCGTACTAACTTTGATGCCAATTGATGCCAAACATCAACCATAGCGAGCACCCAAGCCATGAGCAATGAAGACCTGAACGCAATCCTCGAACTGGATTGCGAAGCCCGCTACGAATACTTCATGGATGTGGTCGGCGAGGAGCGCGAAGTCTGGATTCTCATCAATAGCGATGAACACTTCCTGAAACTGCACTCCGAAGATCAGGGCGGCTTTGAGTACCTGCCACTGTGGCCCAGCATTGAGTTTGCCGAAGCCTATGCCGGCGACGATAGTGACCTGCAACCCAAAAGCGTCCCCCTGCCCCAGTTCCTGAACCGGTGGCTTCCGGGCTTGAAAAAAGATGGCATTGAAGTCGGCGTGTTTCCTGGCGCAGATGACAGCGTATGGGTTATGGAGCCCAGCGACCTGGAGCAAGACCTGCGGGACGAACTCGACAAGTTCTAGGCTTGTAGGTACTCAACCTATGCAAGGAGTGCATAAATGGAATTCCTGATCACCCTCATCATCATTCTGGCGGTACTGGTAGTCCCGCTCAAAATGGCGGCAGCCATGATGGGCGCGCGCAATACCGGAGTGTTCGCCTGCCTGTTTGCCCTGTTGCTGGCGGTCATTATCCAGCACTTTGTCGGGCGCCTGATTCCCGGCGTCACCGAAGAGTGGGGGCTACTGATCACCATACCGCTGGCGGCCATTGCCTATATGCTGGTACTGGGAACCGGCTACCTCAAAGCGATCGTGATCGCTCTGGTACAGGGCCTTTTGACCATAGGTCTTACGCTATTGCTGGGCGGCGTCATCGCCAACCTATAGCGCAGCACTTAACCAACACCTTGCTACAAGCGCGGCAATTGCGGCCCGCGCTAGGCGATGGCAACTGCCAGTGGCTCTTCCGCCGCCAGCTGACCTGAACGCCGACAGTAGAAGTAGTACTGATTGCGCCCGTGGTTCTTGGCCATGTAGAGCGCGGTATCGGCGTTTTCGATCAGACTTTCAGGGTTGGCAGGGTAGTCCCTTTCCACCGTGGTGCCACCGATACTGACGGTAATCTGCTCCAGCCTGTCCGGCCTGCCCGCATGGGGAATGGCGCTCTCACGGATCGCCGCCTGTAATCGCTCAACCGTTGCGGCCAGCTGGGTTTTATCGGTATTCGGCAGCAACAGTGCGAACTCCTCGCCGCCGTAACGCGCCAGCAACTCCCCGCTGCGCCGGACACATCCGGCAATCGCATCGCTCACCAGGCGTAGGCAGTGATCGCCGGAAACATGGCCATAGTGGTCGTTGTAGGCTTTGAAGTGGTCGATATCCAGCAACAGTAGAGACAGCGGCTGCTCGTTGCGCAGCGCCCGATCCAGTTCTTTTTGCAGGGTTTCATCAAAGTGCCGGCGATTTGCCAGGCCGGTCAGGCCGTCCTTTTCAGAGAGCTCCCTCAAACGGAGATTGAGCTCGATGGACTGAACGATGGACCTGTAAACCGGTGCTGCGGCCAACAGGATTACCACGCCATATAAGAACAATGCCGCAGCGAGGATTTGCATACGCTCACTGCCATCCATTAACAGCAATACGGTGCCAGGCACCACGACCGGAGCAAAAAACGATAGCAATGTCTTTGGGTGTGCAGCGTATCCCACCACCGCGCAGGCACTCAGCCCCATAACCCACAGACAGACAACGGACAGAAAAAACTGATCCCCGCCCGGAACAAACGCAAACCAGGCAACCCCGTAAAGACTCCCCTGTAGCGCCGCCATCGCGGCAAAGTAGAGTCCCCAGCGCTCACAATGCGCGATATCTTTTTCGTGTCGGCGGTATTGGCAGTACAGCGGGACTCTAGCGACAGATATCAGAATCAACGCCGTGAACCAGCTCAGCAACGGAAGAGCAGATGCGACCTCCCAAAAATTGGCAACCAATAGCGCTCCGGCGATCGGGTGGCTAATCGCAAGCGTCCAGGTGTGCTTGTACACGCTGGCTATTTTTTGTGCTCGAACCTGTTGTTGGAGACTGGGGGTTTTCGCGGTCATTTTTACTGGTTTTTATGGAACTTGGCGCGAATTGTGTTGATGTTGTGCAGAGAGATCAAGTTTGGGGGCTGGAGGGATGGACTCAAAACACGCTAGGGCGTGTTTTGACCCTGCGGGCTCGGCTTCACCTCGTTCTCAACTCGCTCGCGCGAGTTAATCGAACCCTCGATGCCTAAACATCTGCACGCCAAAACAATAAAGTTATATATATCAACCACTTAAGCAGAGACTGGCTTGCCGTAAATTCTATTCGTGTAGCAAACAACTCTTGAATTGCGTAGCAATTTGACGAATTCGTAAAGGCCAGACGCACCTTAACTTCCGCATGGCGCTAATCGCATCTCAGGGCTATCAATTTCTTGGAAAACCGGCAGCCCCCGACGTGTTCCCTCGCCAGTTAAAACCAGCCGAGACGCTTACCTCTTTGCACAATTTCAATTAACGACATTTTGACCCCATTACCCACATCTATCTTCGGATTTGAATCAAAACATTCTTTTCGCGAAGGCGCATGCCAACGAACACTGAAATCTCCTCCGTAATCACTTCCACACTTATAAGCCACGAGAGACGAAGCTGCTCCCTCAAAAACTTCCCAATCTCCTACGGGGTCGACTGTAATCAGTCCGAGGTGCCTTGGCATATAAGGCAAGTCATCGCACCTTTCAAATTCCGCTCGATAATCGTAATCATGAGGAATATGCGCCAACACCATTCGTGGCGATATTATTTCCCCATTAATACGGAACGCCGAGTCGTAATATGCTTCGCACTGATCTGTGACTCTGGTACTGAAAAAAGTCCTGTTGGTATGCCGCCGTAAGTACTTTGATTCAACCCCAACCCATTCCTTAACAAACAGTTTTTGTAGTGGTCAACTCTTCCTGGCTGTACACAAGATGGTAACAGGTTGTAAGCTGGGAGATCGGCATCTGAAATACTGAAAATATTGGTTGACTGCGGCCTGCCTGTGCCCATTCTATTACAGGATATGGGACAAGCTAAGTGGCACCACTGCGGATCGACCTCAACTTAAAGAATGTCGCCGCTACTTGAGAAAAGGCGATACCTTAGTCATCACGAAATTTGATAGGCTCGCCCGCTCTACTTTTCACCTCTGTCAGATCAGAGATGAGCTAATCGAGAAAGGCGTTGAGCTTCTCGTACTAGATCAATCCATCGACACAACAAGCATTACCGGTAAACTCATGTTCAACATGCTCGGCGCAATCGCCGAGTTTGAAATGAGATCAGAAAGGAGCGACGGCGCGATGGAATCTAAGCAGCCAAGGCTCGGGGAACAAAATTTGGCCGCAAGGCTAAACTCACCCCTGATCAAATTGGTGAGATGCACGAGAAACGCCAGCAGGGCATCAAGATCAACGCCTTAATGAAAGAGTACGAAATTGGACAAACTGCTGCCTATAAGCTACTAAGCGAGGCGTAGTTCGCTTCCCGATCTAGCCCTACGACAAAGCCCCCTCAGGGTCTTTTGAAACCCGCTATGATACCCTGGTCCGAACGCATTCACACATAACCTACGCCCAAAACGAACCACCAAACAAATTTTACAATCCGAATTCAAAACAAAGACCTAATCGCGTTAAAATACATCAAGCCGCGAGAGCTACCAATTTCAAGACTTCCGGAAATTTAAAGTGAAGAAAGCTAAACAAATTATTATTCTTGCAGCGCTCCTTCTCCCGACCGTTGTTATTGCTGGTGAGTGGACCCCGCCTGTAGATATTAAGGTTTCTTACGTTCACCTTAATCATGGAGGGTACGGCTTCTACGAGATATCTGATACTTCGAGAAATCCCGATAATTGCAATACATCATGGTATGTAGTAAGCAAACAAAATAATCCTATTTTCAATGAAATCTATTCACTTATGCTTGCGTCTCACATGAGCGGAAAGCAAGTTAGGTTATTTATTCAGGGTTGTAGTCCACATGGTCACCCAGAAATAATGCATGTGAAAACTGTCAAATGAGTCCGAATTGGAATCATCGATCGACCACCAGAACCCACTGCCTTTGCCGCAGGGTCCACCTGAAATCTGGGTATCCATAAGCATCACCCCATTATGAGATATCACGGAATCGACAAGACCGGCATTTGTTGACCAACCTGCGAGGGAACTCAATGGATAAACCAGGACCAGGATAAAAACGAGAACCTAATTCATAAAATCTCCACAATATCAAATCAATCTGCAGAGCCCACATTGGGCTCACTCACCAGGAACCGGGGCCATAATCCACATATTTGTGTGGATTCAATTACAGAGTAACTGCGTATATAGCAACCACACCAGTAGATCAACAAAGCCCACAGATACCACAAGAATTTTGCAAGCTGTTTAAGGAGCGACTTCAGGCTTCAGAAAATACTTCATATTAGCAATAGTCTTCGGACGTGACGGAAAATAAGACAAGACAACGGTTCACTGCGCCACGAGCCAATAATACAAAACAAAAATCCTAACCATTATTGACATTAAAATAATGGAACGTTGGGTACTTCCCATAACAGCTATCGGAAATATTAAACTGCACCTTCTTTCCCGCAAAGTATGCCGCCGTCAGCAACGTCAGCGCCGCGTTGCCACCTTTGGAAGCGTCTTTGTCCCACCTGACAGATGAACTACTGCAATCGACAGGACCAACAACCTTGTCTATATGCACATAGCAGGTGGAATCTTCGAGGTGGCAGCCAATTTTTGAAATGCTTACGCTTCCAGAATCTTGACCGGCGAATGAAAAATTTGTGGCAACCAATGCGATTAAAACCAGAATTTTCTTCATACAAGTTCACTCCGACACCTATAGTAATAACCGCGATATTGGTGAAAACACAGGCAGATTACCGCAGTATTTAACAATGGCTGACCTGGATAAACCGCATAGAGACCAAAGCCCTTCAACGACGAGAATAATTCACAACCTCTTTATTGAAAGATGCGTTATCTTGGCCTTTGAGTACTTACATTCCGGCGTTGATTCGTTATATACAACACTTACTCGTTTCTCTGCTGCCAATGCCGCAAGGGCAAGGGACACCATGTTATCCGAATCGGGATCATCGATCGGCCACCAGAACCCACTGCCGTTGCCGCAGGGCCCGCCGGAGATCTGGGTATCCATAAGCATCAACCCATTGCAGGTTTCACGGAATCGACACGACCGGCACTAACCCTAACGACAGCACGAAACAAGCCACGGAGGACCCTACGGCTTTATTATCAGAACGACGTCCAACAGTTAAGCAGACGTCAACTTGCTCAACCCGACACTCTGCCATTTTCCGGATAAAGACCGTTCCATCCGCCACTGCCACTGCCACTGCCACTGCCACTGCCACTGCCACTGCCACTGCCACTGCCACTGCCACTGCCACTGCCACTGCCACTGCCACCGCCACTGCCCCAGAAGTTTACATTACAAAAGAAAACCGTCTACAACATTTACCTCCAGCCAATTTCTAAGTCGAACGATATCCTCTGCGTAAGCCTTTGCGCCATCGATATTTTCTGCCATGACTTCTAGATCCACCTCCCCACAGCGACCACTCAAATAAAGGAAGATCAATAGTCTCTTTGCAAGATATACAGAGCATCCATCAGGAAACTCTGCTGGACAGGAATGGCAAATCATCCTGTCAAGAAACCCCTTCACAACACCGTCATCAACGCCGACAGGATCAAAAAATGGCTGAAACTCGTCATGTAAGTCTTCTACGTCAAAATCAGAAGTTGGCCCGTCGAATACCTTTTTGTAGAAAGTTGGCCGACTCAGCACTGACACATGCCCAAATCCGGACATGGCCATTTGCTCCGATTCGTATCTCTCCAGGCATCTTTCTACCGCTTCTATGCGCACGCCAACATCTACCGAAATAAGGCCTTTCTTCGTCTCGAATACAAGAATCAAGAAGGTCGCACCGGCCACTATAGGCCTAGAATACTCGACTACTTTATAGTATTTATTTACAGTCTTCGAAAATCCATGACCGACTAAATCCTTAGAAATCCTTGTAAGAGCACTCATATTCTTCATTTTGCTCCACCGGGCACGAGAATAACCCTTGCCAAGTTCACTGTTGCACCTGACTGAAACCCCAATATCTCAGCTGGGCCGGTAACCCCAAAGTAGCCCTGAACCTCAATCTGCCGATCCCTCAATATTTGGCGCTTCACAAGTGGTGACAAGTTTGCCTTAACCTCAACGAACTGCCACCTTTCTCCAGGCTTTCTGATTGCGAGATCAGGAAATCTCATGCCGCCATTTGCTCCGCCAACTCTAACTGAAAGTTGCCCCTCGTAAACTTCGAATCCAAGCTCCCTATAGCCTTCCGCCGCTGCGGACTCGCCGGTCCTTCCGGTCATCATACGAAGCTGCCAACTATTCCCTGCCTCCATCAGGATGGCAAGCGCGTCAGGCACATCGCTTTCAAGCACTATATCGGTCGCCTTACCCCAAGGGTAATAATCATCGCCTTCATTCTGGGAAGTCAAGTTCGCAAGCCTGAACGCATCCTCCGAATTGTTCGAAGCCAGCATGTACGTCGAATCACTACCTTCATGCCGAGCGAAAAACGCATCCAGATAGATGGCAGACTCCGCTGAAACTACAGAGTTATGCCCTCCACCGTTACCAGTTCTGGGCGTGGAAGCATATTTGAGTATATAGGCGATATACTCCGCGCTGGCCTGGAACGCCCCCGGCGCTACGCCCTCTGGCAGCGTCAGTCCGGCCCCACCCTGTGGCGCCCATTGGACTAGGTCCGCATTGCCTCCCTGCTGACCCGCATAGAAACCAATTCCGTTGGACCCAAAAGTAATGCCGGCACCATCGCCGTCACCGAACAGGCGACCCTTGAGTGATTCCCAGCCCTCCGAGAGGTCGTCCTTGAAGTCATCCCAGCTGTAATAGCCGGTAGGATCGGTCAGGGTTAACGGGTTGCCCTTGACATAGGAATAGCGGTTATAACCCTGGGGGTCGGTAACACCATCGATCATTGGGTCGGCCTGCAAGAACCTCCCCAGGACCGGATCGTAGATACGGCCGTTCATATGAATAATACCCAGCGCATCGACCATTTCGTGACCTGTGAAGCCGCGGGTCGTGGTAGACGTCAGTGTATCCAGCAGACTGTAATTGCTGCCCAGCAGCTGGTTCAGGTCAATGCCCTTCCAGCTGCTGTCCCGCCGCTTACCCCAGGGGTCAAACGCCATTTCCTCGGCGCCGACGCGGTTACCATTACCGTCGATCACAGCACTGATGGAACCAATATGGTCTTTGAGCAGGTAGCGTCTTTTCAGGCTCTGCTGCTTGTAGGCCGCATCCGTGACATAGGTGAAGACCGCGCTGCCCGGCAGGTAGCGCTTCCATTCCATCGTGCTGCCCGCACTCGAACGGATCAGCTCGACACTGCCAATGTACAGGGTGGTAATGACCTCCCCTGTGCTGCGGGTGTCACTGCGTTTGTAGCGGGCGCGGTCCGGGCCGTAACTGAAGGAAACGCTGTTGCCAGAACCGGCATTGCTCACCACGCTCGGCTTGTCGAAGGTGGTGTAGGTGAACTCCCGGCCGGTGTCATCCGATGTCAGGTTGCCATTTTTATCATCATATCGGTATCCGACAGTCCCCGCTTTTGTTACCGCATGCGGTTTCGCCGACGTATAGGCATAGGCCTGACCGTCCTTGTGGGTGATATTGCCAATGCTGTCGTATTGGTACTGGGTATTATCCGCATTCGGCGCACAGCCGGTAACACTGAGCGTGCCACTGTTGACCTGCAACAGCCGGCTGAGGTGATCGTAGCAGAAGGACTCCTTCCTGCCGGCGCGGAGGTTATGCCGGCTCTCGAGGTTGCCGATACCGTCCCAGCCGTAGGCCATCTGCTGCAGGGTGACAGACTGCGCATTGGTCGCGCGCTGGGTTTTCAGGCGTCCGGTGGCAGAATCATGGTCATGGTCCACGCGCACCAGGCCATTGGCGACATCAAAGTCGGTCACCTGCCCGCGCGTATTGCTGTCGACCACGCGGTAGAGCTCATTGCCGGTATCCAGGTCCCTGACAAAATGCAATTGCCCGGTATTGGTAAAGTACTGCTGGATACCGCTGACCATGCGATTGCTACCGTCCAGCACCACATCGTTGAGCGCATCGTACTGGCGGTAGGGCCGACCCAGGCTGTCATACTCTGTCTGCTGGATAAACTCGCCATCGGCGCCGCCGACGCCCAGCACGGTTGCCAGGGTATCCTGGCGGCCGTTGCTGTCGAAGGCGTACATCGCGCAGTAATTCGTCGTTCCTGCATAGCACAGCTCGTCCCCCGCACGGGCAGACTGGACAACCGCGGTAAGCTGACCAAGTGCAAACGGGATGCTTGACCCGGCGACTCCCTTGTCGTCGTAATACCAGCGGGTATGGTTTTCCGCACCACCACTGGTTTTGAAGTCCGTGCGACGCTCGGGCCGGCCATATCGATCGTATTCCGTGACCGTACGCTGCGCCTTGCCATCGACCTGCTCCAGCAGATCGCCAAATGCGTTGTAGCTATACGTCCATGTGCCCTTGTCCGGGTCAGTCATGGACTCCTTGCGACCCCGCTTGTCATAGCTGGTGGAAATAGTAATCCCCAGGTTTTCACCGGGCCGGCCATGACTGATCACTTTCTCAACTTCACCTGCGGCAGTGTACTGATACTCCAACTTGCCGTCATAGTGATCCAGTATGAAACGGACCTCGCCCAGTGCGTTCTTCTTCTCTGTCTGCTTCTGGCCCTTTGCGTTTGTCGTGGTAGACACGACCAGGTGACCATCCAGCGCAGGCTCGGAATGAGTCACTTTGCCACCGTCCGGAAGCATTGTTTCGACCGGCCGTGACTGGATATCGTATTGGTTTACGGTCCAGTATTGCGGTAACGAGCCCTTGCGGTATGGCTCACTCTGGCGCCATTTGCGACCAAATTCATCGTACTCGGTCTGAATCTCGACCACATCACTGGTATCAAAACCGAGTGAGCGCACGCGGATGGGGCGGTCGAGCCTGTCGAAGTACGTGGTGGTGCTGGCGCCGTCCTCACTGGTGGAAACGGTATAGTAGGCCGCACCCGCAACACCACAACCGGTACAGGAACGGTAATCAGTCCTCAGCCATGGTCCATCACCGGGGTCCGTAAGGGTCTGACGGCCAAGGGCATCATACTGCGCAGTAGAGGTCACATAGGCAGTGCCAGTCACATTGGTGTAGCGACGTGTCTCGGTTGGCAGGCCCAGGTGATTACGGGCAACTACCTCACTTCGCTTCCGTCCATCGACATCCAGCACCACATCCTTGTAGCGCTTGTCACTGTCATATATTGCGCTGCCTCCCCTTGCGGACTCATTGGCAGCAACCTTGGATGTCGCAGTACGATTACCGTAATCGTCATAGCTGTAGCTGGTTGTCAGCTTGATACGGTCAGCGTCTTCCTCATTGTAGCCTGGCTCGATACTCTCACTTTTTAACAGCCCCTTTCTCGTACCGGACTGATAATAATCAAACCGGACTACTCGATCCGTGGTTTTTGTGCCCCTGGTAGTGGTCACCGTAGTCCTGGTTACCCTGCCCTGCTCCCGATACCAGGCAGGCGCTCCGTAGCAGGAAAAGCAATTGTCCTGAACAACGGTCGAGAGCAACTGGCCGGGCCCGCTCCAGGTCTTTGTTGTCCCCTTCACTAGGTTGCCATAGTTATCATAGTCACTATCGACTTCCACCTTCTTGAACCTGGCGCCCTGCGTCGCACCATCGTCTTTGGCCAGGTAGCTTTCGACCATTGACTTGTCGACAAAAGGCCAAGCCACGCCATCGACTGACTTGCTGGCCAGCGTATTGGAGGTTTTCGACAGAAGCTTACCCTGGGGACTGTATCTCTCGACCTTCAGGGCCATCCCGGTATTCGGGAAGCGCTGCTCGTACGTAGTCTCAAGCCGTCCCGTACGCGAGTCGGTCTGGATTACCTTCCGATAACCGAGGGCTCCACGGCCACCGCCCTGGAAGCGCAATCCTTCATACCGATAACTGACCTTCTCGAGGTTGCCGGGATCACCTGCAACCGGCATGGAGAATTCATGGGTGGCTACAACATAAGCCGAGCCAGTCACATCGGCGACAGGCATACCCCAGTTGAGCTTAGCCGCACCACTATCCATGGCATAGACACTACTGTCAGAAAGCGGCTTGTAAGTAAAAATAGATTTCTTACCGTACCCCCCCTGAACTTCCGTGATTACATCATCCACGCCGGAAGTTGCTTTCGCCGCATAGAAATCCATCTTCGGACCGCTACTGCTCGGGCGGATGCGGATATATTCCTGATACCCGTCACCATCAAGGTCCGCAAACAGTGTGTGCACACCGCTGTCGGTTCCAGCAGGGACTTTCGCATCGATCACGGGACCAAACCCATTACCGGTCCAGAGTTTCACTTTCAGATTACTTTCCTGCCAGGCAATATCCAGAAATCCGTCATTGTTATAGTCAACAAAATTTGCCTTATCACCTTTGACATCAGCAAGGGCTTTCCGATTGGCGAATGGAACCCCCGTCACTGAGATAGAATAAAACCAGCTACCCCCCTCCCCTCTCCATACAAAATCTGTACGACCATCACGGTTAAGGTCCGCGGGCATCCAGATAAATCCTGACTGATTCTTCCCCCAATCTATAGGGGTAGAATGATAACCGAGGTCGTCCGACGTCAACGTTGACAAAGCCCAAGCATAAGACTCCTCCCCAAATTCGGTATGTTTTACCGGAAAGAATAAATCAGCTTGTCCGTTCCCATCAAAATCGATAATTCTTGTTGCCTGCAGGTCAGCGATTTCTTGCGAAAAGTACTCATAATTAAATCGGGTCTCGAGAACTTTGTCAGGGGAGGCCCTGAATTGACTCAATCCGTCTGCTCGGGCCTTTGAATGAAAAATATTGAGCGCCTTTCCATCTGACCTCTTAAGGATAAGGTCTGCACGGCCATCCCCATTTTCATCCGCCAGAATCGACTGCCATCCCCCGGATGTCGGTATTCCGATGCTGGAGTACCCTGCCTGAAAACCCTGACCGGTAAACAGCTTTACCCTCCAGCCATCACTCGTCCGATATATAAGATCAAGTTTTCCGTCACCATCATAATCAAACAGGTTCCAATCTTCTTTTGCTGTTGAACCCATTGACAACCGATAACCTGTCGGCACCCATTTTTCACCATCAGAAAGAGACAAGTTAAGTTCATACAATGCACGGGATCTCCGGACCCAGAGATTATCCATCTTGCCATCGCCGTTGATATCGGCGATGCGGCCATGATTGAATGCTCCGCTAATGGAGGTCGAAACTGTTGCGTAACTTGATGAATTAAACCCATCCTCGTCAGTAACACGCCAATTGAATGCCACCGCCTCCAGGCAGGACCCTCCCACACATTCCTGTATACTGCTTACCCGGCTGACATCCATTCGGGTGCTGTAGGGTGATCTCTTCCTGTAGTTGATGAAGTATGTCCGATACACTTCACCACCACTCTTGACATCAATCTTTGACAGCCTCCTTTTCAAGCCATAGGCGCCCATGACTGCATTTTTTGGAATTGAATCCGGACGCGACTGGTAGTCGAAATGGATACTGGCATCTGCAGCTTGATTGCCACCAAAGGCATATTCAATTTTTTCCAGCCTGAAACCGGCGGTATCGTGCAGGTATTGGTAACGAACCAAATTTTTACCTGTACTGTCATAACGCTCTGACAGAGGGAATAGATGGCTTCCGCCATGGATATTGCCCGCAAAGGAATATTTCGACAGGGCCCCATCTTTACCCTCCACCTCGAAATATGGTGTACCTCCCGATTCCTCACGGAAAGTAAATTTCCTAAAACTGTTTATTTCCGTCTTATAGACAGACCCGTCATCGCCATATTCTCCTGTGCCATCCAGCTGAACAAGCCTTTGCCCGTCAATGCAGAACCTGTCCTTCTTGCCTTTTGGCTTCTCGTCATGTAGCGGAGTACGGTGGCAGTAGACTATTGCTGAAACACCAGACAGGGCCCACCCCAGGCCAAGAACCCCATTTCCACCCAGGCTGGAGTAGCCGAGTGAGAGAGAAGGTGCATGCCCTCCCGATCCCGCGGGAAGCGATATTGGAAGGTTATAGCTTGCGGAGCCGGAGGGCGATACGCTGGCCATGCCCTGGCTTTTCCCCGCAATTGTGACTGGTCTGGTCTCTGGCTCAGTAACTTCAAACTTCTGTGACGGCATGTTGCCATCTGACACGTATGCGATATCAGCAATGAAGCTGCTCCCGGACGGGAATACGATATCGTCCCTGCCGTCCGCATTCACATCTCGGACAATAAACGAATTATTACGATCGGCTATCAACGTTTCAAGTTGACCGGAGAAATGCGAAATAGTAGACGGCACACCGCCACCGTCCACACCGAAAACTATATATGGAACCTCAATAGTGTTGACCAGGCCGCGAATCAAGTAATCTTCTACTCCATCGCCATCAAAGTCGCCGATCAGGTAGTCTTCGCCATATTCCAGCAGAGTAAGGCCATCCAGCTCCTGCTCTGGCAGTAACTTAGAGACCGGATCCCCATGATAGAAAGCGGGAGGATTATAGGGCGCGCCTCCCATCGAATACCCCGGTATGGCAAAGGTTTTATTGGCCGCGCTGATTATCGGTATGGCTATTTCGCCATGTATCAGGACAGGCAGGCCACGACTGTAAAAATAATAGTCAATGACACCATCGTTGCCGTCAAAATCACCCGAAAAAACAGCATAGCCATGGGGATCGAGAGGATATTCACTGGCCTGCGCATATGCACGTGCGCCAAAAATACTGTACATCGCAACCACTACAATGCAGATGCGCAGAACCGCTATCGATATATTTATCACGTGAAAAATCCTTCTCATAAACGATACTTCCCGCCTGGCCAGGGATATCCATCCCTACCGCTTTCGTGCGACCCTAATAGTAAGTAGCGTTATTAAAAATATTTGCAGGTAATCGATATTTCCACCCAGGAACAGGGAAGCACAACCTCCCGGAAAAGTCGAAAACTGAACCTGGTTAGCATTCGAAACTCCCAATGCGGAATTCAAACAACCGAAGGGATACTGTGACTTTTACGAAAGCCTCTCAGCTGTTCAGGCATATAGAGTATCACTCCAGGTACACACGCCAGCCGGAGTTACAATCCTCTGAATCCTGGAAATCGACACGCACAGTTGATCTAGCCAATTTTGCGGCCATCAAAACAGACAGTGATTTTTGAGTATCCGCATTCTGCTCTTTGAATCGTACAAAATTACAACCACATTGATTTTTTTCTGAAACCAGAGAGCCGTAAACCAGGTTACCGCTTGCGGAATCAACCCCCACCAGTCCATTCAGCTGGTTTTCGGTCTGGGTGCAAGTTTCCGCGAACACGACCCTAGACAGCATTAAAACAATAATTGAAACACAAAATTTCATATTTTTCTCCAGGTGGGAAAATCATTGAAGACTGTATAAAAGCAAAATTCGAGCCAGCGCTCGCCCAAGGGTTTTACAACCCCTGGATTGGGCTCGCGTTTATAACATGCCACGTACCGACACAGGATTGCCGTCCAACACTTGTATTCAGAACGGATGTCAGGGATAGGCACCCATAAAAATTTAGCTCTGGACGAAACTGGCAGTGATTATCATAGAGGTGAATGCGCAACTATTCATCTAGCTCCACCTGCCCCTGCAGAAACCAAGTGCAATCCGACATGTTCACTAGCGATAATTGACGTAAATGTAATTCGGGGACTCGCGGTCCGGCCAGGAACATGTGTTCGACCCGACCACGGTTACTGAATGGTTCTGGGAAGCCGCGGATAAAAGTAGCGCATACATCGCGCGCCCTTTCTCTGAACTCAAGGACAATGCCCAGTCAGCACCAGCGGTACTACAGGAAGGTTTGTCATGATGGGCGCCGACCCTGAACATCACATAATCGCCCTGGTGCACCATAATCTGTTCAATTTTTCCCGCGCTGTTTCCGGCAAAACAGAAAGTGGAAAGCAGAAAAAGAACGACAAAAGCAGAAAACCTCACAACCTCCTCCCTGGAAAAATGCCACTGCCCGGAAATCCTGGTTTTACCATAGGTGTATGCAGCCGCACTGAACTCCAACCGGTGAGACCCGCAGAATCCACTGTGCGGGCTTGCAAATACCAGGCGTCCTGCCGCTTCCGGCTCAACTGGACCGAGAGCTTATTCCCCAGGAGTACACAAGCTTAAATTTGCAATTACCGCAGTCGCATAAAAAATTCTTTTAGCGCAGCAGGTTTACGGCGATGCTTACGCAATTCATTTTTGCACATCCGATCCGTGAATTCAGCCGGCAAAAAATGATCCAATCTGATGCCAATTAACTTCGACCGCCGAATTAGGGGAGCAATATACCCGCTTCACAAAACCCGATCTATATATTTTTGCTTTTGGCGCCAACATGGCGCGAAAATTAACACCTCGATCGAATGCGACGGTAGTGCACCATCCCTTCTGTAAATTCGGCTGCACATGATTAGGAGTGTAATCTCCCCATTTTTAACCGCCCTTATAAGTAGAGAACCAACCAACCTGTAGTAGTTGGGCTGGAGGTACACCACCGACAGCTGAGTTCGGCCGCTCGTTATTGTATTGCCACAGCCACTGAGCAGCTAATAGCTGGGCAACTAGGAATGCAAACACCCAAAGCTCGGGTGAGCGAAGCGTACAGCACCGAGTTCGCGGCCACGCCTTTAAGCGGCCAAATGATGCCTTTACTTGTTAAACTCTAATTCGAAATCTTCAAGTAGGTTAGCAGAGCAATATTACTTTGATAGGCCGGGCAATCTGAATCATCTACACTTCCACTTACTTTGGATCCGCTAGCAAAAGCAGTTAAAAATAAAGTAAGTTTTTGCTTTCCGGACTAAGTTGCCCTATCAAATCCAACGTATTCTTCAGCAACTGCACACCCAGGCCTTGGCGTCACCATGCAATCCAACCTCACATGACCATTTCTGTCATCGGCGCCAAAACGAGCGTCCACCACCCGACAATTCTGAA
The DNA here is from genome assembly GCF_009931115.1 of Microbulbifer hydrolyticus. Taxonomy (NCBI): domain Bacteria; kingdom Pseudomonadati; phylum Pseudomonadota; class Gammaproteobacteria; order Cellvibrionales; family Microbulbiferaceae; genus Microbulbifer; species Microbulbifer hydrolyticus. Next base: position 2,881,001 of record NZ_CP047491.1, read on the forward strand.
AATCTTTACCGTAAGCACAGATGGATGCAATGGCAAATAAGAAAATAGTCATTATCAAAGCTTTATGAAACACATCTTCGCTCTCGATCTAAAAAAGGGCTTACCAATTATAAGTAGACAGTTCAACTATGTACATTTGCAATCAAACTCAGAAAGGTTGACGCACTCAAACGCGGAGTCTCTACCACTCAGTTACAGAACACTTCGATACTCGATGATACGACTCTTAGCGCTCTCGACACACTCGTGCTGTTCCACGTATAACAGCTCGACTTTGAGCCGACTAAAAAACGATTCCATCGCTGCATTGTCTCAGCCAAGTTCCATCCTGGCCACTACGACGAACCGCCTCCCGGCGAAACTCTTCCGTATATGCTGCCGCCCTCTTCTTACCCATGGTACACCTCCGTGTTAGGCCGAAACCTAACTATTCAGGGTGTCTACTTTCTGTGGGTCACACTGGCAGCTAACGCAGAGAGAACCGCCGCATACAATTTATCCGCGACATTACTTTCAAGAGGTGCACGCACCTCAGCACTGGAACATATCTCGCTTGAAACAGCCCCACTAAGTCCGATGCAGACTGTTTTAGAGCTTTCGCTTACACCTACGTAAGCAACTGAAATCTCATCGCTCACGAGAACAGAGTGAAAACACAATCCTACAGGCATAGTAATCAACGGCTTATTACCAAAAGGTATTTACGCTAATTAATTACGCGCACCCCATTTATCGCCTCCTTACCAACATTACTGCACACACCCGAACCAATAAATACCACTTCCTTGTTCGCCACCATAGCAGCCATCACCAAGCTGATAATTAAATCGCGATTTTCTAGCCCATTGAAAACTTCTACCGCAGATTTACTTGAGCAAGCGGCTGTGTCGCCCAATTCAGGTGATACATTTATCCATGTTCGGTTATGTTGAACTTGAATACTGGTGATTCTGACCTAGTTTGTTGCGCCTGCTGCGCTAAACGCGATCGCCAAACCACTCACAAGCAGTACATTTATTACTAGTTTTAACCTTAATAACACCAACTTTTCTCCTACTCAAATCGAAAGCATTTAGCGTCCGAAAATCTGAATCCAAGCATCCATTCAAACAAGTTTGCGAAACTCCTAACGGCGACATCTAATCTTCAAATCCTACAGCCACAATCTGGGGGCGATTTACCGAACAGCCATCACCGTAAATAGCAAGCTTAACTGGTTTACCAGCAATATATGCGCTAATCAGTATGCTGCGCGACAAATCTGAAGATTCAGAAGGAAGGTGATAACTTGAAACATTGGAGCAACCAGCGGGGTTTGTCTTCGTTGACTGATCCGTTTTTATGTACAACCCCGATCCTGACACCCAGTTCTCAAGAAATGTGATTCGCACTTTACCCGTTCCCTGATTCGCAGCATTTGCCATCACCGAACAAGACAACGCAAAAATACACGCCAACATCTTTACGTACATCATCCAAAACCCCACCCTATCAATGCTAATGAAATATCAAACCGATTGAGCACGGTTAAATGGCCTGACATACCGAATAAGCTCGATCGAAAGTTAAATGCGGAAAATCCAAATCAGGCCTGGTGCTATGAGAGCCGCGCTTTCCGGCAGCCGCTTTAGCGCTACCATGTCAGGCAAAAACCGCTCCTCAATTCAATTTTCGCAGTTTGCGATTTGTATAGATTACCTAACCGTGCCCATGCAACAAAGCCCAAATTTCACACAGCAAGTGGCTCATCTACGGAACATCGACGCCCCGACACACGAAATTCTATTTAAGCATGGGGGCTGGAATGTATAACCCTCGGAGACAGCTAGCGAGATCGCAACTTTGAACATAATTTCACGACGAGGACAGTTGCCCGAGGTTCTCCGAACAGGCAATCTGTCTTGCTTAAACTCACGTTTACTTCCTCCCAGCAGCTAACACAGAGAGGACCCCTGCGTGCATCTTATCCGCAACGATACTTTCAAGAGGTACACGCACCTCTGTACTGGAACAAACGTCGCTTGAAACAGTCCCATCAAGTCCGATGTAGACTGTTTTAGAGCTTTCGCTTACACCTACATGAGCAACTGAAAACACTTCGCTCGCGAGAACAGGGTGAGAAAACAATCCTAAGAGCATTATCATCGAAAGATATCTTGGCGCGCTCATCAATAATCACACTTTCGTTGAAAAAAGAACGTAAGATACATCGCGGAAAAAATAATTTAAAGAATTTTTATTCACACCCGAATAACATACGGAGTTTCGCGCATCACTATGTTAAGCATGCGAATAATTTCTCTAAGTTTAAAACTAAGGTGCAACTCCTAACATACCCAGCACTTCAACAATTTCAATGACAAAAACAGTACACCTGTACCAAATAGAATAAGAAAAGTATGTCTCGGTAAGCCAAAACACGAGCTTGAGCAACCAAAAACTCCTGACACTAGGCCCCCGTAAAATTAAACAGAGCTAATACAATGAACACCAAAGCGAACAAATTCCTAAAAACACGCTTGACTCTATTCGGCTTGCTCTTCAATGCCCTATTTATTTTTCCCGCATTAGCTGAGAAAGGATGGATTGCAACTTCAGTTGAGGTAGTCGAGATCACCAACACCGGGTCGAATGGGAAAAACTTCACCGTAAAGGTTAGTGGTGGAGACAACAACTATCCCTGTGAAAACGGGCAGATCACGTTTCCACTAGCGAATGCGGGCAATACCGGAAACGACATTCATATACACAACAGAGCATTTAGCATGGCTCTTACCGCTCTCACAACAGGAAGTAAAGTTAGCATCTTTAGCTACGAAGATAACTCGGTATGCAATCGTGCGGCTCATATCAAGATAGTAAAACCGTAGGTCTATCAATTTTTTACGGGGGTAAAAGACTGTTATCGCAGACATTTTTGGACCACACCAGCACCAGCCGTGCTTATCCATGTGCCATTTTGCGTATAACAATACTACCTATGTCAGGCCTGCTTCACGCTGATGCCACCTTGCCACGGCGATAGACGCCTACGGCCGCCGCATCGTCGGTTGGGCGGTCTCATCGACACCCGGTGCGGGTTTCACGGTAAAGCCCCTGAAAATGGCCTGGGAGCAGCGGGGTGGCCCACACAGTGTCATGCTCCATTCTGACCAGGGCAGCCTCTATCGGAGCCGCCTGATTCGGCTGCGGCTGTGGCGCGACCAAATGGTGCAAAGTATGAGTCGTCGTGGAAACTGCCGGGACAATGCCCCGACAAAAAGGCTGTTTCGCAGCTTGAAAAGTGAGCGGATCCCACCTCTTGGCTACGATTCAATTGTCAAGGCAAGAGGCCCCGCAGCAGGAAGCGAGCTTTGTAGTGTTAGCAGGGAACTACTTAATTGAAGGGCATGTACTGCCCATTTTTTAGATGTTACGACTGAGTCGGGCGTCGCCGGAAACGACAGGCACAAAAAAACCCGCCGAAGCGGGTTCTTTACGACAAATGGCCCACTACATGGACCACTGCACTACTCATGCAACCTAAAAGCCGTAAATATCAACAGCTTATAGATTTTGAATGGCGGTGAGGGAGGGATTCGAACCCTCGATGCCTTTCGACATACACACTTTCCAGGCGTGCTCCTTCGGCCACTCGGACACCTCACCGAAACTGATTGTTGCGTATTTAGCGGAGTATTTTGCGAGCTCTCCGTCCGCACGCCTGCGGGCTCGTCGGCGTTTTGCCTTGCTAATCAGTAACATAGCGCCCGATCAGCGAGCGCGAACTTTACAGAAAGGCGGCGGCAGGTGCAAGTTTATTTCGGAAATTTTCCCGCCAGTCGCCCTTTCTTTAGCGGTTACTCGCCGGTCCAGTTTGCGAAGAAATCTTCGACCGCCAGCTCTGGCGCGGCTCTCGGCGGCTTCTGCGGGGTGCCCATGTAGATAAAACCACTGATCTCTTCGTTGTCGGCAAGGCCGAGCCCCCTTGCGACAGCGCGGTTCTCGGCGAGCGCGCCGGTACGCCAGTAGGCGCCGACACCCTGGGCGAAGGCTGCCGTCAGCATGGCCTGCACCGCACCGGCGGTAGACATGCGCTGCTCATCAAAGGGCACCTTGGGGTGATCCTGCAGGCGGGTAATGGCCACGATCACCATTGGTGCCCGCAGGGGCATGGCGAGGGTGCGCTCGCGCTGGGTCTCGCTCAGGGGCTCGCCGGTTTCACTGGCTTTGAGGTAGAGCTCGCCCATGCGGGCGCGGGCGTCGCCCTCGACCACCAGGAACCGCCAGGGTCGCAGGTTACCGTGGTCGGCGGCGCGCAGTGCGGCGCGGAAGATAGCCTCGCGCTGCTGACCGTCGGGTGCTGGCTCAGTCAGCCCCCCAATTGATACCCGGTTGTGGAGTGCCTCCAGCGCGTCCATCCATTCTCTCCTGTCTCAGTGATTACTTGCCAACACCCACCATAGGGGCCGGAGAATTCTACCGCAAATACGACAAAGGCCGACCTGGAACGACCGTACAACATAGGATCGTATCCTGATTTACCGTCGCTTTCGTGAAGACTTGAGGGTAAACTTTGCGCCTGTCAGTGATCCAGGCCTCGTTATAATCAAAAAAACTGAAAGGCTCTGGTTGTACGAACAAACGCCAGCCTCCAGGGCAAGCGCCGATACACCAGTAATTGACGGGGACGAGAAGAAAACAAAATGCTCCCGGATCAACACAGTTACCGATAAGACCCAGCGTTCATGCAGACTCAGCCAGAAGAAACCAGCGGCCGCCAGCAAGACTCCAAATACCCGCTCTATTTCCGCGCTCTAATCTGTTTTGCAGCTTCCGGCACGCTGCTCAACAGTATCAACTGGTCGGCGCTCATCACCCAGGCCACGATGTTACAGCTGGCGATGGCCGCGGTGCTGCTGGCGTACATTCCGATTGCCTACCAGATATCCCGCCGCAGCGTTCCGGAGAATGCCGAGCAAGTCCGCCGCTGGCTGTCGTTTACGGATGCACTGCTGATCGGCATGGCCATGGCAATGTCGAATTTCAGCATTCTGCCAAGCCTGCTGTTTCTCACCATGGTGCAGTTCAACGCGCTTACCCAGGGCGGTGGCCGCTGCTGGTTTGAGCACAATACCGCAATGCTGATGGGTGTTGGCGTAGGCTATCTGGTGCACCGCCCCGCTCTGGTGGTGAATGCCGACCTCAACATCAGCGCCGCCAGCCTGATCGGTGTATTTACCTATTTCTGCTGCTACGCCTTTTATACCCACAAACAGATTGCGCGCCTCAAACAAGACAACCAGCAACTGCAAAAAGAACAGCGTATCGCCAACCTGGCGAGCTACAAGCTCTCCCGCTACCTGCCCAAGCGGCTGTGGCGCGCAGTCACCACGGGCAAGGAAAAAGAGATCGTCACCGAACGCAAGCTGCTGACCGTGTTCTTTTCCGACATCAAGGATTTCAGCCAGCTGACCGAGGAGATGGAAGCGGAGACGCTCACCCGCCTGCTGAACACGTACCTGACCGAGATGTCCCGTATCGTCGCCCATTACGGCGGCACCATCGACAAGTTCATCGGTGATGCGGTGATGGTGGTGTTCGGGGACGACCAGAGCAAGGGCCCCAAGTCGGACGCACTGCGCTGTGTCGCCATGGCACTGGCCATGCGCAAGCGGGTACGCGAGATGATGCAGGAGTGGTACGACCAGGGCATCTCACATCCCCTGCAGATTCGCATGGGAATCAATACCGGTTACTGTACCGTCGGCGTTTTCGGTACCGCTGATCATCAGACCTACACGGTCATGGGCACCCACGTGAACCTCGCGGCTCGCCTGGAAAGTGCTGCCGACCCGGGCGAGGTACTGATCAGCCACGAGACCTGGGCCATGATCAAGCAAACTGTTATGTGCCGGGACAAGGGCCACGTCAGCGTGAAGGGCTTCAGCACACCGGTGAAGGTCTACTCTGTGACCGACCTGCGCAAAAACCTGGGTGGACAGCAGAGCTACCTGGAAGAACATGCCCCCGGGTTCGCCATGCACCTGGATCTGGAAAAAGTGCGCAATTACGACAAGGAAAAGGTCCTGCAGGCACTGCAGAAGGCGCAGGCGCGCCTGAAAAGCAAAGTCATTATCTGAGCCGGCGGCGGCCATCCGGCCGCCCCATCAACCGGTACCCGCCCCGGGCACCGCACTCGTCAATCAAACCCCATAAATTCCAGCGAGCGCGACTCCAGCCAGTCGTAAAACGGGTTCCAGCGCAGCCGCAATTGTGTCGAGGCACTGATCGCCAACGCACCGCGCTCTCCGCGCAGGGCGAGATTACCCAACTGCACTCCCGGGCCGGGCCCCGGCGGACGCCCACCATAAATGAAATCCGTCGGTGCGAACGGCAGGGCCACGTGGGAAAGCGAATACACGCCCGGTGGCCACTGCAAGGCCAGTCTCTCCTCGGAGGAATCCACCACACCGGGAGCCCAGTGGCGTGCGACCACTTCGGCGGAGGCGGCATCCGCGTTGGTCACCAGCGTCAAGGTATAGCGCCTGTCCGGCATCTCCCGGATCGCCCGCAACATTTTCGCCGGCTCCCAGGTCAGCAGGGGCTCAATCCCGGCCTGCCGGTTGATATCAAACAGCACCAGCTCGTGCCCACCCGCAGGCAGCAGGTTAAACAGGTTTTGCACCACCGCCGGCGCGTCGACCGTAGCATCAATCAGTGATGAGAAGGAGAGTATTGGGGGCAGCTCCTGCAGGCCGTCGCTGGCCGCCAGCGTGCGGATGCGGCGCTTGATCTCGCCGGTAAGCTGATGGGTGATGGTGCCGCCGTTGACCGCGAAAGAACCGTATTTGAACGGCTCATATTCCAGCGGGTGGATACTTTCCCACTGGAGCTTTTCAATGCCGAGCAGGCGGCCCAGCCGCGCCTGCCACTCCGCCAGTGCGGCAACCCTGGCCACACTGATTTCCGGCGACAGCAGCACCAGACGCGCCGGCTTTGGCAACTCGGGATCATCCAGGGTTTTGAGGGCGTAGTGCACCGCGAGTGCAGCGCCGTTGGAGTAACCGACGATGTGGATGGGCCGCGAACCTCCGTCCCTGGCCAGGTGCTCCATCGCCAACGTGACCGCCGCGGCCATATCCCGCCAGTGCGTCGTCACCAGCCCGGACGGCGCCGTACCGTGACCGGGAATGCGCAGCCCGAGAACCGTAGCGCCGGAAGCGTGCAACCGCTCACCCAGCTGCCGCAGGCTGTAGGGCGCATCGGTAAGCCCGTGCAACAGCAGCACGGAGGCCCGTGCATTGTCGGCCTCCCGGAAAAAACTGCGGTTCCAGTTGTGCGGCCAGCGCCCGGGGTCCGCCAGGCTACCGCGCCGAAAGCGGTTGACCGTAGCCGGCCCCGCCGGCTCGGTACGCCCGTATACCTCTCGCTCCAGCTGGGCGAACAGGCGCTCCTCCAGTTCCAGGTACTGCGAAAAGCTGTTAACCGCGGAGTCGCGGGTAAACTCCTCGCTCAGGCTTGCGGTGTGCCATACCTGCAACTCCGGCTGCCGCTGCAGGTACAAGGCCAGCAGGACCAGTACCGTCGCCAGCCCACCCAACAGTGCAAACCCGATAGGCCCGGCAATTCTTCGCAGAAAGTTTGAATGGCGCACCGGTAACTCCACTCAGCACCAGCCCGGCTGATGCCCCGCCGCCCAGGGAAGACCTGGACAATGTGTGGATATTCCAATGGTTTGTATATCGTACATCCCTGTCTCCCACGAAGCTTGCGCTCGACTGGTATCCCAAACAGTAAAGACCACCGACAACGGTGCTACCGCTTCACCCGCTGCAGAGCCTCGCCCTCACAATGCAATTACTGCCGCGCGTAGCGCGCCGGGAAAACGATTTCACCGATATTGGTGCGCAGCGGATTGATATCCAGCCCGCCGCGACGGGTATAGCGTGCGCATACGGTCAGCTTTTCGAAATCCGCGAGCTTCTGCAGGTCGCAATAAATACGCTCCACACAGTGCTCGTGAAAATCCTGGTGCTCACGGAAGGAAACGATATAAGCCAGCAGTGACTTGCGATCGAGTGCCGGACCACGATATTCCACAGATACCGTCGCCCAGTCAGGCTGACCGGTCACGGGGCAGTTACTCCGCAAGAGATGACTGTAGAGCGTCTCTTCCACCGCCGCGCCCTGCCTTTCTGGCTCGGACGACAGCTTCAGTAACCCCGCATCGGGCTGGTAAATGCGCGCTTCCACGTCCAGCTTATCCACGCAGATCCCCGCAGGCGCTTGCACCGCCAGTGCCGCGTCTTCCACATCAAACAAGGTTACCGCCACATCGCTTCCCGCAGCCGCACTCAAGTCCCTCTCCAGGGTATCGCGTACCACGTCCGCGGAGACAAACTCGGTCTGGTTGAGTGAATTCAGGTACAGCTTGAACGACTTGGATTCGATCATGGACGGGCTGGAGGCGGCAAAGCGGAAGCGGGCTACCGCCACCTGGGGAACCCCTTTGGGGTTCAGCCAGGACAACTCGAAGCCCCACCATTCATCCGCGCCACTGAACGGCAGCGCCTGCTCATCCAGCCCGAGTTGCGCGCGGGACACTGAACGCGGGATCGGGTGCAGCAGTGACGGGTTGTAGGTGGCTTCGTAATGGGTCTCCTGCCCCAGGGGCAGGTTTTGCCAGTCTTCTCGATTCATCTTCAGCTCCAGTATTCAATGCACCGGGTCAGTGGCGCAGGCGCTTGCCGTGACTCATCAGGTGCAGCGCCCAGGCAGACAGCGCGGCGATAAATGCCAGCACACCGGCAAACGCCCAGCCGACGCTGATATCGGACACACCAAGCACCCCGTAGCGGAACGCATTGACCATATACAGGATCGGGTTGAGCTTGGAGAGGCCCTGCCAGAACGGCGACAGCAGGTCGATGGAATAAAACACCCCGCCGAGGTAGGTCAGCGGTGTCAGCACGAAGGTGGGAATAATCGAGATATCGTCAAAACTGTTGGCGAAGATCGCATTGATAAACCCCGCCAGTGCGAACAGTACCGAGGTCAGGAACACAATCAGTACCGTCAGGCCGATATGCTGGATGTCCAGTGAGGTAAATATCAGGGCAATCAGGGTAACCACCAGCCCCACGATCAACCCGCGCGCCACGCCACCCAGCACATAGCCTGCCATCACCACCCAGTTGGGTGTGGGCGACACCAGTAGCTCCTCGACACTGCGCTGGAACTTGGCGCTATAGAAGGAAGACACCACATTGCCGTAGGAGTTGGTAATCACCGCCATCATGATCAGGCCGGGCACCACGAACTCCATATAGGAATAACCGCCCATCTCACCAATGCGGCTGCCGATCAGGGAACCGAAAATCACGAAGTACAGGGACATGGTGATTACCGGCGGCACCAGTGTCTGCGGCCAGATACGGGTAAAGCGGCGTACTTCCCGACGAAAAATGGTGGAGAAGGCTGTCCAGATCAATTGCGCACTCATGGCTTCACCCCCTTGTTTTCACCATCATCCCCGGATTTCTGCTGCTTGTTTTCCGCCAACAGGGAAACAAACAATTCCTCCAACCGGTTAGCCCGGTTGCGCATGCTGGTTACCGCAATATTCTGCGCGGTGAGGAGCGTAAACAGGTCACTCAGGGACTGGCCCTTTTCCACCGTTACCTCCAGGCTGTGCTCGTCCAGCAGCCGCCCATCGAAGCCGCCAAAGTCCGGCGCGTCACTCAGGGATTCCCGAGTGTCGAGGATGAATACTTCCCGGCTCAGGGTTTTGATCAGCGACTTGATCGAGGTGTTCTCGACAATATCGCCCTTATCAATGATCGCAATATTGCGGCACAGGCTCTCCGCCTCTTCCAGGTAGTGGGTGGTCAGGATAATGGTGGTGCCCTGCTGGTTTATTTCCTGCAGAAATTCCCACATGGAGCGGCGCAGTTCGATATCCACGCCGGCCGTGGGCTCGTCGAGAATCAACAGCTTGGGCTCGTGAATCAGCGCACGGGCGATCATCAAACGCCGCTTCATACCACCGGAAAGCATGCGCGCCTGCGTGCTGCGCTTGTCCCACAGCCCCAGCTTGCGCAGGTACTTCTCGGTACGCTCTTCAGCCAGCTTGCGCGGCATGCCGTAAAAGCCACCCTGGGTGCAGACGATGTCGAATACCTTTTCGAACTGACTGAAATTGAATTCCTGGGGCACCACGCCGAGCGTCTGCTTGGCTTTCGGGAAGTCCTTGTCGATATCAATGCCGAAGATCGACACATTGCCGCCGGTCTTGCGCACCAGTGAGCAGAGAATACCGATGGTGGTGGATTTACCGGCACCATTGGGGCCGAGTAGTGCGAAGAAATCCCCCGGCTGCACGTCAAAGCTGATGCCCTTGAGTGCCTGAAAGCCGTTATCGTAGGTTTTTTCGAGATTGCGGATGGAAAGTGCGGCGGTCATTACTTCCTCCAGAAGTCTGGGGCGCATATTCAACGCCCTTACCCCGCATATTGCAACCGCACGAGCTTTGCGGGGTTTCACGCGCCTCGGCGAGGAAAATAACCGGTGGCTGAAAGCAGGCATAAAAAAAGCCGCTCAAATGAGCGGCTTTTTTTATTTGGAGCGGGAAACCGGGTTCGAACCGGCGACCTCAACCTTGGCAAGGTTGCGCTCTACCAACTGAGCTATTCCCGCGAATGTGACCGGACCAGAAATTATAACTTCCGGCCCGGTATTGCAAGATCGTCGTTACGTTGCGACCTTGCAGTATTGGCATCCCCAAGGGGAGTCGAACCCCTGTTACCGCCGTGAAAGGGCGGTGTCCTAGGCCTCTAGACGATGGGGACATAGGAACTGGAGCGGGAAACCGGGTTCGAACCGGCGACCTCAACCTTGGCAAGGTTGCGCTCTACCAACTGAGCTATTCCCGCAATGGCATCCCCAAGGGGAGTCGAACCCCTGTTACCGCCGTGAAAGGGCGGTGTCCTAGGCCTCTAGACGATGGGGACCCAGAATCCTTCTTTTGCCTCGCTGAGTGCTTGTTAAAGTTCAGCAGTGCGTCAGAAGTGGGGCGCATTCTATGGACAGGCCGGGGGGCTGTCAACACCCGATTGAAAACTTTTCTCTAAATTTTTCCTTTCCATACAGGCACTTACATAACTGTCGACAAAATGCCCCAGCGCCCCCGGGATTTTCACGGCAGTTCACCCCGGCACCTGCCCGGCAATTAGGGCGCCACCTTTGTGCGATCCTGTAGCTGGCGCATGAATTCACGGATTCTGGCGGCATTGCTGCCGAAATCGCGCTCCCCGGTGCGGGATGCAGAACGCATATCCACCCGGGTTCCTGCCTCGCCTTTTGCTTCTGCAGCCCCGGGTTTTGCGCCAGGCTTGCTTTCGCCCCCCTTGTCGGGTTTCTTGCCCGATTCGCGCCCAGCGGCGGCGTTTTCAGGCCGGATTCTCACCACAATGTCCTGGGTGATCCCCAGAATGGGGGTCTGCGCCACCGCCTCCAGTCGCCCCTCCCCGGTCTTTACCGCAATGACCCGCCAGCCGAGATCCCGCGCCACCGCCTCGGCGCTGGCAAGCACCTCCTGGGCAGGTGCTGGCAACACCAGAGTCTGGATATCGCTGTAGGCCGGGGCTGCCCGCTGCACGGACGCTGCGGCGTCACCGGGGTAGTCGGGACTGTGATCCCCGCTGTCCCGCAGGGAGAGCAGCAGGTCAAACTGCGGAGGATCCACCAGGTCCGTTGAGATGTCGTACAGCGCCGGGGCATTCAGGTTGTGCTGTCCCACAGTAAACAGCGGTATCGCCACCGGGACCAGCCCCATCACCATCGCCCACAGCGCCGCCGTGCGCGCCTCGCCGTGGCGGCGGATCAGCCCCCACAAAAACACCAGCATGGAGAACAGCGCCACGGCGACCATCGCCAGCCCCAGTGCGCCAAACAGGACAAACACCGAATCCAGGTCCAGCAGCCCCGTGCGCACAGTGACCACACCGAGGCCAATAGCGGCCAGCAGCAGCCACTGGATGCGATACAGCCAGCGGCTCCAGTGCCGAGGGCGACCCGATCGAATCATCTCCATTCTCCACAGCTTTGCCTGGACTCCCTGGGACGCAGCAGTCCAGTACAGTGACCCGGAGTGGTCCGGTCAGTCAGAAGCATCGTCCGGGTCGTGTTTTACCGACAGTGAATTTACACAATAGCGCAAGCCCGTGGCGGTAGGCCCATCGGGGAAGACGTGACCCAGATGGCAACCACAGTTGGAACACAGGATTTCCGTGCGCTGCATTCCCAGGCTCGTGTCCACGCGCTCATCCACCACCCCCTCCTCCGCCAAAGCATCAAAGCTCGGCCAGCCACAGCCTGCGTCGAACTTGGACTCAGCGCTAAACAGGATCTCCCCACAACAACGGCAGCGATACTTGCCATCCTCGAAGGTATCCCAGTACTCGCCAGTAAATGGACGCTCGGTCCCCGCCTTGCGGCAAACGTGAAATTCTTCCTCAGTCAGGCGCTCTCGCCAGTAGTTATCGTCTTTTTCTTTTGACATACTGTTACTCCTTTTTTTTGCCTTATAAGTCGGTACCCAGCGGCATTACCCTGCCCGGCTCAACGCTTAGCGGCAGCACCTCCTCTACCCCTGGTGTTTTTCCCATCGCGCCCGGTTCACAAAACCCGCCCGATGGCCAAACCCGATTCCAAGACTGGTAGTACAGCCTACTAAAAGCCGGCCGCCAGTTAGAAGAATTTGCCTGCTGGGACGTCAAAGCAAGACTATCCAGTTTACTCTTGAAAAGCCTATTTAAAGAACACAGCAATGAAGGATATTCACAAGTCGGAAAAACTCCACGGCGTCTGTTACGAGATTCGCGGCCCCGTCATGGAGCAGGCATCGCGCCTGGAAGAAGAAGGCCACCGGATCATGAAGCTGAACATCGGCAACCCGGCACCCTTCGGCTTCAACGCGCCAGATGAAATCCTCCAGGATGTGATCTACAACCTGTCCCAGGCACAGGGCTATGTGGAGTCAAAGGGGCTGTTTGCCGCGCGCAAGGCAATCATGCACGAGTGCCAGAATCTCGGTATTCCCGGAGTGGAGATCGACGATATCTACCTGGGGAACGGCGTTTCTGAGCTGATCTCCATGTCCACCCAGGCGCTGCTGAACACCGGCGACGAAATGCTGCTGCCGATGCCCAACTACCCGCTGTGGATGGCCGCCACCAACCTGACCGGCGCCAAGCCGGTGCTCTACCGCTGTGATGAACAAGCGGGCTGGCTGCCGGACATCGACGACATCAAATCCAAGATCACCCCGCGCACTCGCGGTATTGTGGTGATCAACCCCAATAACCCAACCGGGGCGGTATACCCGAAGGAACTGCTGGAGCAGATCGTCGAGGTTGCGCGCCAGCACAACCTGGTCATTTTTGCCGACGAGATTTACAGCAAGATCCTGTATGACGACGCGGTGTTTATCCCGATGGCCACCCTCGCCGAAGACGTCCTCTGCCTGAGCTTCAACGGTCTCTCCAAATCCTACCGCCTGGCTGGATTCCGCTCGGGCTGGATGATCGTGAGTGGCGCCAAGCATCGCGCACGCGGATTTATCGAGGGCATGGACATCCTGTCCTCCATGCGCCTGTGCAGCAATGTGCCCGCGATGTTCGCGGTGCAAACTGCCCTTGGCGGTTATCAGAGCATCAAGGACCTGGTGCTGCCCGGCGGCCGCCTGCGCGAGCAGCGCGACCTGGCCCACCGGATGCTGAACGACATTCCCGGCGTCAGCTGCGTAAAGCCCCAGGGTGCCATCTACCTGTTCCCGCGGATTGACCTGAACCAGCACAAGATCGAAAACGACGAGCGCTTCGTACTCGATTTCCTGCGCCAGGAAAAAATCCTGCTGGTACAGGGCAGCGCCTTCCACTGGGACGCACCGGATCACCTGCGGATCGTGTTCCTGCCCCGCGCCGACGACCTGTCCCACGCAATAGACCGCCTGGGTAATTTCCTGGAGCGTTACGCCAAGTAGCTTTGTTTCAAGTAACTGTTTCAAGTAACGGTTTCAAGCTGCCATATTTGAAGTTATCAGCAGGCGACAAGTAGTAAGACAAGTAGTAAAGAGAAGAACTGATGCTGGACGATTTACACATCCACGACTTCTACCGCGATGCCGGGCGGATTCTGCTGGCGCTGTTCCAGCAGTTTCCTGCTCCCGCCACAATATATGTGGAAGATATCGCAGGCCCCGACACCCCGGATGAATTCGGCCTCCACTCTCCCCGCCACCTAGCCTGCCTGGGCGCCATGACCTGGCTCAGGGAGTGCGGCTATATCAACTTTTCCCAACTGGTGCGGCAGGAAGCGGTCGAAGAAGCGTCACTGACACACCACAGTTTTTTACTCCTGGTGAGTCGCGGAGACGATGGCGTCAGCAACGCGGAGAAGTTAAACGAAGCGGTACGCGAGGGATCCTCTCCGCAACTGGCAACGTTGATGGTGGGGTTGATGGGTAAGCTCACCTCTTAAACCTTGCCCGAAGATAATACGTTTCTCATCAAGCAAACAACGCGGCGGGCCGGACAGGAACTTGTGTCTGACGGCGCGAAAAAATATGGCAAACATTTTGGCACCGGAGTCCGCGCATGACTGTTGACGTGGGTCGGGGTGAGCGTATGATTTCCAACACTTTCAAAACCAAACCCTGGCTGGCAATGATGAATTTACATCTGCTACAGAACAAAACGATCATATCGCGACCGCGCACGTGCGCGGCTTTATCGTGGCGGCCAGCGTATGGAAATAAAATGTGAATAGCCCTCTTTCGGGAGGGCACCAGCCCTTCCGGAATTTCGAGTTCGGCAAGAATTTGAAAGCCCGGAAAGTTAATTTCCGGGCTTTTTTATTGCCCGAAAATCATGACTGGAGCAGAAAATGACGAGGCAGATACAGAAACATAGGTCACGGCCAGTAGTATTCCGGTCGTATGACCTGGTGATGCAGCGGCCATTATCGCCCTGCGTTTCAACAAGCCAGTTTCTCAGTAACCCTCCCTAACGTGCCGGCATGCCGGCATCGGATTGCCGGCTGCGTGGAGCATCGAATCCCCGCGTGGTGATCCACGCGGGGATTTTTAGTTTTGGGCCCGGTGTTATCGCCTCGCAACCGCGAGCGGGGAATACCGGGCCCGACACCGAGTTTATCGTTGATGACACGGACTGCGGTTCTGGTTCCAAAGACCAGGCTGGCACGGCTTCCACTGGATCACCGTGTACCGTCCGTCGTACAGGCGATAGGCATTGCTATTTAGCTCAGTTGGATAGAGCAACGAACTTTGACTTCGTCGGTCGTGGGTTCAAATCCCGCAATAGCTCCAAACACTCGACCTAAAATCGATGTTGTTGATGCGACACCTGGGGATCCACTGCATCGGAAGTTTTCCGTTGCACCGTGGGTCATGCCGCCGACAGTGCGCCAGCCAGCTGTGCCGGGCAGGTTGGCTGAGTGGGGATTGGAAGCTGAACAGTCAGCAGACAGGACACCAATCCTCGCCAGCCCACGCCTGCTTTCCATATCCAGTGCAGAATGCGTTCTGTGTGGAAATGGTTCGGCCCAGTTGGCGGCAGCTGCCGGCTGCGGACTGCACGGGTGGACTCCCCTACTTTTAGGAATACGCTCACAAGAGCGCCATGTAACAAGGAGATGTTATGTACCTTTGGAAAACCATTGAAGTCCCGGAAAACATGCGTGCGCTGGTGTTTCAGCGCGGGCGCTTTCGGTGCCTGCTGGATCCCGGCTCGCACCGCTTTGGTCCGCACCTCCACCCGCTGGCCGTAGAACGCTATGAAGTCACAGACCTGCTGATTCCGCGTCCCAAGGTGAAGTATCTGCTGCGCAATCATCCCGAACTGGAGCAACATATCGAATGTATCGAGACCAGCGACAGTGAAGTAGCACTGCTGTATCGGGATGGACGACTGGAGGAGCTGATGCTGCCGGCTCGGGAAATGGCGATCTGGAAAGGCGTCGATCCGGTTGCTGTCGAGAAGATCAATCTTCACGATTCGCTCGCGTTGACTCCTGAGCTGGCCACAGCACTGCGCTTTGATCTGCCGGCATCGCTTGAAAAGAAAGTGCGCCAGCTGATTTATTTCGTAGATGTGCCGGATCATCACCGCGGGCTGCTGCTGGTAAACCGGCAGCTCCACGCTTGGTTGGAGCCGGGCTATTACGCCTATTGGCAACCCGGGCGAAGTATTCAGGTGAATCTGGTTGATCTGCGTATGCAACTGGTGGAAGTGAGTGGCCAGGAAATTCTGACGCGCGACCGGGTATCACTGCGAATCAATCTCTCGGCGAGCTATCGCGTGGTGGATATTGAGAAGGCGGATACAATCACTGCCGACTATACCAGCCATGTTTACCGGGCGCTTCAGCTAGCACTGCGAGAGGCCGTTGGAACGCGCAAGCTCGACGAATTACTCGAGAACAAACGCGCCCTGAACGGTGATATCGAGGAAATTCTGGGTGAAGACCTGAGCGAAATCGGCGTGAAAGTCTGCGATATCGGCGTGAAGGATATTGTCCTGCCCGGCGAGATGAAGACGATTCTCAACCGTGTAGTCGAGGCGCAGAAGGAGGCGGAAGCCAACCTGATTCGTCGACGGGAAGAGACTCAGGCAGTTCGCGCACTGCATAACACCGCGAAGATGATGGAAAGCAACAGCACGCTGATGCGGTTGAAAGAGCTGGAGGCACTGGAGCGTGTAACCGGTAAGATCGAGCGCATTTCTGTCTATGGTGGCCTGGAAGGCCTGATGACGGAGTTCGTAAAGCTGCGCAGCCCGCCGTGTTCCCCGGTATAGCTGGGTGCCGCTAAAATTGGCGGCACCCTTTTTTCACCCGAATTCATTCCCTGCGTTTCTGCGCGAGCATCCCCCCCTCACCGCTACAAATCCGCTTGGCAGTTCGGCGAGCGTCTAACGCCGAAAGCGTACATGCAGCATCTTCAACGCCGCATCCAGATCTTTATCCGGGAAGTCCGGGTTCTGTGGCAATCGTGCAACCACCTCGTATCCTGGGTTTGCGCTGCTGATCATGTCGCGAAACTCTGACTCACTGTGCGCCGGTGAATTCAACACAAATAACAGGTCTGCCTGATCAGCGAGACAGGCTGGTAGTTTTTCCAGCAACTTCGCATAGTTGATTTCTACCTCAAAAGCCCCTTTCTGCCGGGTTGGCGGGTCCACTACCGCCAGCTGAAAGGGACCACTGCGGTCATAACGCTTGAAGTCTCGCAACGCGTCCCGGGCCAGAAACCGAATGCCTTTTGTCGCCAGCTGGTTGTACTGGTGGTTCGCTTGCCCGCGCTTCAGGACGCCTTTGTTCAGGTCGATATTCAGCACCTCCAGCTCGCCCGCCGACCGCGCCACCACCGAGAATGCACAAGTAAAAGCAAACAGGTTCAGCAGCTTGAGGTTTTCTACCTGTCCGGCCTTTTCCTGCACTTGCTGTTCCAGCCACTGGCGACCGGGCTCGATATCGAGGAAGAATCCCACATTCTGACGATCAAAGGTCAGCGGGAACTGCAGCTCACCACGGCGGGCCACCGGAGCTTCGACAGGTTCGCCACACTGCCACTGGATCGGCGCCCTGGGCTGGTACCTGCGCTGCACCGCCAACCCGGTATAGCCGAGCGGTTGCGCCATCGCCCACAGCTGATCTGCGAGATCCGTTTCCCCCTCGTATTCCTCAAACAGGGTTACCAGAATGGCCGGGTGATAACTGTCGACACAGACTCGCTCAAACCCCGGGAAACAGTTTCCGCGGCCGTGGAACAGCCGGCGGCTGTCCAGACGGCTTTTTTCCTCGCGCTCTTCTTCAAGTTTGCTGCGCACAACCTGCAGCAGGGGTTCCCAGTTCAATGTAGTGACCGCCTGTTTTCTATGATTTATGAGGTGATGCAGGAGCGGATGCCGGTGACTGCCCGCTGCCATCTCCGGACAACGGGTACAGGATTTCATCGCGGTAGCCGGTAACCACGGGGATAAATCCACTCCAGGCCTCATCCAGCGACGGGTCTCCGCTATCGACCAGCAACGGCCGTCCACCCAGTTCGGTGATCTTTGTTTTTGTCGCCACCACCATCAGGTTGTCACGCCCCACGGTCTGGAGCACTGAGGGCGTCAACTGTTGATTACCGCGGCCGATCAGATGCCCCTGCCCGCCGATCGCGGTGAGAACAATCCTTACCGGATTGTCCGGGCTAACCGATCGGTGACTGGTGATGGCATCCTGAATCTGTACCGCATTCACGTCCGCGGCCACCAGTGCCCCGTTCCGCCAGAGGTCCACCCCCAGCAAGGTGCCCTCCGCGCCCAGCTCGGACAGCACCGCCAGGGTGGTGGAGCCAGGGCCGAATATATACAGGGTATCGGGATCCTGTTCGTCCATCTCCTCGACTATTTCCGCGGCAATATCGGCCACGGCCAGTTCTTCCACTTCGCGACCGGCGTTTTTTACGGCCTGAAGAAAATGCCCTTCTTCAGGCACCAGCAGTTCACCGTAATAGCGGGTACTGACCCGGCCCTCGCGAAATGATTTTTCGTCGATGTCGCGCACTTCGCGCTGGTGCAGATCCACCAATTCACCGGCCATCAGGCGCCGCAGAACCTCGCCGCCAGCTTTGGGGGAAATGGCAAAGCAGGCCGAATGCATTTTGACGCCTGCGGGAATTCCCAGTACCGGGAAACCGTCGCCGAGCGCATTCACCATATTGCGCGCGGTACCGTCGCCGCCGGCAAACACGATCAGGTCAGCGCCGGCGGCGCGGATGGCTTTTGCCGCGGCCTCGGTATCGTCCGGTGTGGAGCGGCCGGCTTCGGCGGCGCCAACCACCTGCACCGGGAATCCAAGCTCACGCGCCAGGGCTTCGCCCATATCACCGGCAAAGGTGACGATTTCCAGCGCATCGCAAAAGGGCTGCAATGCGTGTAATGCAACCGCAGCACGCTTGTGGGACTGCGGCTCAATGCCCGCTTGCAGCGCGCGCGCCACAGTCTCCGCCCCGTCGCTGCCCTTGAGCCCTGCAGGGCCACCGACCCCGGCCCAGGGGTTGATGATCAGTCCAAGTTTTTTCAGTTTCACTTGAGCCCCAGAATCGCCAGTTGCTTGCGCGTTACTGTATCCAGCTGCGGCGCATCATTGTTGTAGTGCGAGAATTCCAGACGCTTGGGGTATTGCTTGCGCAAAAGGTCGAATGCGACGGCCATGGATTGCTTTCCGGTGCGCGCCTGTTCTGCTGCCGCACGCAGACGCTGGTCGTCGGCGCGCGGATCATAGATGGCGAGCAACAGTGCACGGATTGCGGCGAAATCCCGCTTGCCCGTTGTAACCGGTTGCCTCGCCGGGCTCTCGCTATTGGCACTCGGCGCCGACGGCAGAGACAGAGCCTCGCTCACCGCCTCGCGGATCATGCGCGTACCGGCAAGTTTTCCGTCATGGCTATAGCCCGCAATATGGGGGCTGCCCAGGTCGACCCGGTCCAGCAGGTCGAGGCTGATGTCCGGCTCGTTCTCCCACACATCCAGTACGCAGGTAAACGGGTGGGACTCCTCGAGCAATGACAACAGCGCGGCGTTATCAATGACCGCTCCTCGTCCGGCGCTGATCAACACCGCGCCGGGCTTGATCGCCGCCAACGCTTTCTGATCGATCATGTGGTGACTGGGGTGCGCGCCGTCTTTGACCAGCGGCGCGTGCAGGCAGACCACGTCCTGTTGCAGGACACTCTCCAAATCCGCGGCGTCGGGGTTATCCGTCAACCACGGGTCATAAATCTTGCAGCGGACATTCAATGCGTGCAGTTTTCGCTGCAGCGAGCCACCCACGTTACCGCAGCCGACAATACCGAAACTGCGGCCACGCCAGTCGACATCCAGTGCAGCCAACACACAGAAAACATACTCCACCACGGAATTGGCATTGCAGCCGGGAGCAGCGCTCCAGGAAATGCCCTGCTGTTCCAGCCAGGCGGTATCCAGGTGATCGGTCCCGATGGTGCAGCTGCCCACAAAGCGCACCGGGGTACCTTCGAGTAGCGCCCGGTCAACCCGGGTTACCGAGCGCACCAGCAGGATGTCCGCCTGCGCCAGTTGGGCCCGCGTCAGGTTGCGCCCGGGAACCCGGGTAATGCTTCCCAGGTCCGCAAACCAGGTTTCCAGCCCGGGGATATTTTCATCGGCCACGATAGTCAGCGAGGGCGATACGTTGGCAGTATTTGTCATGGGGTCGCGATACTCAGTTCTGCAGGGCTTTCCAGGGTGCGGCGTATCTTTTTGGCGAGACCGCCAATCCCAAATTCTTCGGCGAGTGCCACCGCCAGCTCCGGCTCCACCGGCTGCGGGACCAGACTGTTGAGCCCGCGCTGAACGTCCTTCAGTGGCACGGTATATTCCAGCTGCGCCAATTGTAGGGCCATGCGGATCTGGTCCGCGTACACAGAGAGTTTCGCGGCAATACCCGCGGCACCCCGAATCTTCAGGGTTGCGACCCTGTCCGTGTTGGCGATCAGGGATTCAACGCTGTCAAACTCCGCCAGCAGGCGTGCGGCGGTCTTGGCACCGATACCCGGGACGCCGGGAATATCGTCAATCGTGTCCCCCACCAGTGCCAGATAGTCGGCAATCTGCCCCGGGCGCACGCCAAACTTGACCTCGATGTCTTCGCGCCCCAGGTGCTGGTCTGCGGCAAAATCCCACAGGCTTGTGGCGCCGCGGTCCAGTAACTGCCCCAGATCCTTGTCACGGGTCACAATAACCGGAGCGCAGGCATGCTCCACACACAGCCGGGTCAGCGTCGCAAGAATATCGTCCGCCTCGAAGCGGTCACTGGCATAGCTTGCGATACCCAGCGCCTCGGCCATTTCACGACAGGCGGCCAGTTGATAGGCCAGCGCCTCGTCGGGCAACGCGCGGCTACATTTGTAGTCCGGGTAAATTTCGTTGCGGAAGCAGCTACCCAGTGATTCATCAAAAGCGCAGGCGATATGCCCGGGCTTGCGCGCCAGCAGGTCCAGCAGAAAATTACTGAATCCGTAGACGGCTTCCGTGCTGTAGCCGGAGCGGCTCTCCCAGTTGGGCGGCAGGGCAAAGTAGTAGCGGAAAATATAGACCGAGGCATCGACCAGGAAGGCTGCGCTCATCCGAGGTCCTCCAGGTGGTAACAATCTATCCGGAACGGATCTCCGCGGCCGAAGTGCACTGCAAGTGCGCGGGCAAAGCGGCTGGCCCGTTCATTGGCCCCCTGCTCACAATATCGCAGGACCTGTAGCCAGATATTGCGCTTGAAGCGGTCGCTCGGGCCGAGACCGGCGTCCAGATTGTCCGCGCTCACTCGAAATCGCATACCGCAGGCCACCGAAAAGATCCACTCCAGCGCCTGGGGCTTCACTTCCACTCGCTCGAACTCGGCCTGCTGCTCCGCACTGCGGCCATCCGGAGCATACCAGTACCCGTAATCCGGCTGCTGACGACGTTCGGCACCGGCCACACACCAGTGTGCGGCCTCATGCAGCGCACTGGCGGGGTAATCCCTGGTGAATTCGACCTGGTGAAACCCGGATTGCCCGCCGGCCGGGCGATAGTAGGGCTCATCAAAACCACCGGCCAGGCGCGTGTTCAGGCCGCCCGGGGCCGCAAAACAGCGGTCAAACACCGTGACTATTTGGTCAGCCATGGGCATGGGCCGGCCGCAGGACGCAGCGCCGTCCGGGCGAGCGCGCTGGTACGGAACTTGCTCGTCATAGATTGTGACTGGCGAGGCTTGAGGCAACTCTGGCTCCTGGCGATACAGTTCGACAAACAGGCACGGTGCATAGGCTCCGGTGCCCGGCTGGCGCGGACTATAACAGCGGGTTCAGGGGGATCAAGGCCGGATCCGGCGCCCCTTCCATTCCGGTTACTGGTGGTATCTGACCGATGTTCACCCCGAGTGTGGCCGACTCACCACAATAGGAGGCAAATCAACACAAAGAACACGCTTCCGCTGGTTGTATTTATGCGGATCAGAATATACCTTTGAACATAGGGATACCGGAAACCGGCTGCTGCTCAGCGCAATCGCCCCGAGAGCATTGAGTGGTTGTTTTCGGTTGCGGTACCGGCTTCCCAGGGAGGCAAAAAGGCACTCCCGGAGTCTGGATTCGGCGAATGGCCGCCCGGCCCTCGCGCAGTATCCCTACGCCGGTTGTACCTCAATAAGTAGTACAAGACCTTCCCGCCCCACTACCGGCCCTGCAAGGAGGTGCGCAATGACCGACCACAGAACCAACAACGTGGTTGACCTCTTCACCGGCAAGCCAATAGAGACTTCAGAGAACCTGCGGTTTATCCGCCTCTCTCCGGAGTTGGATGGCTTGGAAATGCTTTACTCCAACAATTCCAGCGGAACTGACCTCTACAGCCTGAAAATCCTTTGCTGGGGCCTGCGTGCCAACGGCGAGATTGTCGGACTGGTTCCCTGGTTGAACTCCATTGTGGCCTGCCCGGATATCCAGGATCCTCTGGATGGACGGTTTGAGGGCTACTATGACCCGGGTATCGAGGAAATTTTCCACGAGCCTCCCATCCATAAAATCGTCGAGCTGGAGACTGCGGCGGAGTACTTCGAATACGAAAGCAATCAGGCGGATGAGGTTGTCCAGGAGATCCCCGACACCATTGGTACCCACGCGGTATTCATGGATGCCGGCAAGGAAAACCTGACCCTTACCGAGGTGGTGAGCTGGCGCCTTTTCGCCAGCGGTGAGATCCACGGCATGCTGATTGATCACAACAGTGTAGAAACCACACCGGTTCTTCCCGGGGACGATTGCCTGTACCCGGCGCAGGAGTCGGAATGTTTCCGTTACTTCTTCCAACACCACATCGCCAACAAGATCAAATCTGAGGACCCGGAGGCCCTCGCTGCGATCGCGGCGCTTGTCACTTCGCCCTAACAAACTTCCCAAACTTTCAGACACGACAAGGGCGACCAGTGGTCGCCCTTGTTAATTGTGAGAGGATTGTTTGCTCTTTCAGTCTGCTTTCCTGATCCAGTAAACAAACTCATCGTTCTCTTCCGCATGCTGCACCAGCTCGTAACCGAGAAACTGACAGAATTTGGGTACATCCCGCTGAGTGGACGGATCTGTTGCGAACATCTGCAATACTTCTCCAGCCGCGACCTTGCGCACCGCAGCGTGTAGCATCATGACGGGTTCCGGGCACAGCAGGCCGCGGGCATCGAGTGTGTGTTGTGACTTCATAGGCCTATTGTCTGGGATTTACGGCGGCGCGTCATCCGCAATCCGTGCTCCTCTGGCCAGAATTACCGGTCATCGTGAGCAAACGGCCCACCGGTTGACGCCGAAAAAGACTAAACTGCATGCTCCACTAACACCAACCATCTTTGTAACCAAAGATAATTGCCACCAAAAAAACTGTTTCAGTAAGGATGAGAACGCAGTCATGATTTACGTACTGATCGAGCGGGAAGTAGCCGAAGACCTGGAGTCCACCTACGAAGAGGCCGCCCGCCGACTGTTAACCAATGCCTACCAGACTACCGGGTTTGTCGACGGCCACACTTATACCGAACTGGACAACCCCCTGCGCCGCTTCACCCTGTCAAAGTGGAAATCAGTGCTGCACTGGCAGCAGTGGTACAACAGCGAGGAGCGCCGGGATCAGATGGCACAGCTTGCACCAATGCTGCTGCACGAAGAACGCATTACGATTCTCGAGCGCGCATAAATGCTACCGCGCGGTCAGCAGCCGCCTGCCAGTGATGCTGCTGACTGAAACCGCTCGCCTTGCGCGGCTTGAGGTCATGGTCGCCATCCTCCAGCCAGTAAAGCTCGACCGCGGAAGACAGCGCATACCCGGCAACTTCCTCACGATTGCCCAGCTTGTCCCGTGTCCCCTGAACAATCAGCGTGGGGCAAGCCAGATCCCCCAGGTGCTCGGTACGCAGTTTTTCCGGCTTGCCCGGCGGATGGAACGGGTAACCCAGGCACACCGCACCGGCGACCTTCTGCCGTTCAAAATTCTCCTGCGCCAACATACTCGCTACCCGTCCACCCATGGACTTGCCACCGATAAACAGAGGTACCGGCGACAGCTCCGCGCCAGCGCGATCAATCTGCACCTGAAACGCTTCCAGCAAGACATCCATTTTATTCGGCGGCCTGCGCTTGCCCGATGCCCTGCGCTCCTCCATATACGGAAACTCAAAACGCACAACCCCGACGCCCTGTGCCACCAGCATGTCTGCCAGTGACTGCATAAAATCGCTGTCCATGGGTGCCCCGGCACCATGCGCAAACAGATACCAGGCTACTGGCGGCTGTTCCGGGCGGTCTAGCAGCCAACTGCACGACTCGGACATCAGGACGCCCCCTCGCGGGGAATATCTTCCGCGAGGATAAGGTTCACAGTCTCTTCACCGGGCTCAAACCAGATCACGATGGCCTTGCTTTCCAGTTGCCGGCGCAGGCTCGCCACTTTGTCATCCAGGCTCACCTCGCGCTCCCCGTAATCGGTACCGTCACGGGTAGCGTATTCTTCCAGCAGGTTTTGCAGGGTTTCACGGTCTAACTGGTGGTGCGGAATAATCATGGGTACCTACTGCAATGATTTCTCAAAAAAAATGCCCCGGGGGAACCGGGGCATTTTATCGTTACCGGAACGGAAATATCAGGACTGTGGTTTACGGAACCGCAGGGTCATACGGTCACTTTCACCAATCGCCTGGTACTTGTCCTTGTCCTCGTCACCGAGGCGCAGAGAAGGAGGCAGTGTCCACACGCCTTTCGGGTGATCCGCGGTGTCTTTCGGGTTTGCATTGATCTCACTGGTTTCTTCCAGCTCGAAGCCCGCATTCTTTGCCAGTTTGATGACGTAGTCCTGCGTCACATAACCACTCTTCTTCATGTCTTCACGGCTGGTACCCGGCTTGGCCCGATGCTCTACCACCCCCAGAACACCACCCGGCTTCAGCGCCTTGTAAAAGGTGTTGAATGCCGCCTGCTCATTGTTCCCGCCCATCCAGTTGTGCACGTTGCGGAAAGTCAGTACCACGTCTGCGGAACCTTCCGGGGCAATTTCACTATCACCACCCGGTGCAAACTCGGTCAGTTTCACCGCGCCGTAAGTCGCCTTCTCTTTCCTCAGCATTTTCTCAAACGCTTCGCGCGAGCGCTTGAAGTAACCGGCCTTGGAATCTTTCGGGAAGTGTGCCGCGTAAAAAGTGCCCTCCTCCTTCAATGCGGGAGCGAGAATCTCGGTATACCAGCCACCGCCCGGCCAGATTTCCACCACGGTCATGTCCGGCTTTACCTGGAAGAACTCCAGGGTCTCGGCGGGGTGACGGTACTGGTCACGCGCCGCGTAGGCAGGAGTGCGCTGATCCCCTTCAATCGCCTGTTTCAGCGTGTCGGCCTGAGCGGCCCCCACCAGTGATACCGCGCAGGCCATTCCGGCCAACCAATGAACTACTTTCATCCAAAACCCTCCCGTTGATTTTTATTCCTACGACCAGTGATTCAACACTGCTGGCCATTGCTTGTAAAGACTTCGACCAGCCCGTCAAAGTTCCCCGCTCCAATAGGGGAGAACTTTGCCCACCCGGTGTCACACTGGCTACAATTCAGCAATTCAACCGATTTGGCAGCGCCAGTAAGGAAGCCCTCATGCAACAGCACCTCGTCATCTCCATTATCAGCGACGACAAACCCGGGGTAGTGGAAATGCTCTCCGCCGTGGTGGCCGAAAATGGCGGCAACTGGGAAGATAGCCGGATGGCCCACTTCGCCGGAAAGTTCGCCGGCATCCTGCGGGTAAGCGTGGCCGCAGACGACAGCTCAACACTCAAAGAAGCCCTTCAGAACCTCGCCGGTGACGATTTCAAGCTGCAGGTCGAGGACGCCCTTGCCGTCGCCGCAGACAGCCGCCAGACCCTGCAGCTGAAGCTGGTGGGCAATGACCGTCCGGGTATCGTCAAGGAGATCTCCCGTGCACTGGCCGCACGCCGGATCAATATGGAAACCCTGGACACCCGCTACGGCAGCACGCCCTGGAGCGGTGAGCCCCTGTTTACCGCCGAGTGCACCATCAGTGTTGCCGAAGATGTCAGCATTGACGGCCTGTACGATGAGCTCGACGAGATCGCCGACGAACTCGGAGTCGAGATCGACTGCGAAGAAACCTCCGCCGCGCTATAATCCCCCGCCAATTTGCGGCGCGGGCGTCAGGAATCGCTCCGTCGCTAACAAACGTCAGTGGCGGTGGCCTCCCGGCGACAGTCTTGCGAGACGTGCCTTGCCCCGACTGTGGCGACCCTGCACCGGCATCCATGCCGTTGCAGGCCTCGCAGGACAGGCAGCGGGATCGCCACCTCCGCGTTAAACGCCGCGACGCCTGAAACGTTCAATTCGGACCCTATCGGACCCGAGCAGTACCCATGTTCAAAATCGTGCTCTACCAGCCGGAAATTGCTCCCAATACCGGCAATATCATCCGCCTGTGCGCCAACACCGGGGCCGAGCTGCATCTGATCGAACCCCTGGGCTTCGCTATGGACGACAAGCGCCTGCGTCGGGCGGGACTGGACTACGCCGAATACAGCCGCGTGGTACGCCACCGCGACTGGGAGGCATTCGTGGAGTCGGAGCAACCCAAGCGGGTGCTGGCGCTCTCCACCAAAGGCAGCCGCGCGCACTCGGAGATTGAATTCCGTGCCGACGACGCCATTGTCTTCGGCCCCGAGACCCGCGGCCTGCCCGCCGAGTTTCTTGCCCAGACGGGCCAGGACCACACCCTGCGCATTCCCATGTGCGCCAACAGCCGCAGCATTAACCTTTCCAATGCCGCGGCCATCGTTATCTATGAGGCCTGGCGACAGCTGGGCTATATCAACGCCCAAGACTGAATCAACGCCCAATAACTTTATGCGCGCACCTATCGGACTTTTTTACGGCTCAAGTACCTGTTACACCGAAATGGCGGCAGAAAAAATCCGCGACCGCCTCGGCGAGGAGTGGATCGACCTGCACAATGTGGCGGAAGACGATATCGCCCAGATGCAGGACTACGACTTTCTGATTCTTGGAATCCCCACGTGGGACTATGGCGAGCTGCAGGAAGACTGGGAAAACTGCTGGGATCAGCTGGCACAACTGGATCTGAGCGGGAAGACGGTTGCACTGTATGGCCTGGGTGACCAGGAGGGCTACCCCCAGTGGTACCAGGATGCCCTCGGGTACCTGCACGCGCAGGTGGTTGCCGTCGGCGCCAAAGCCGTGGGTTACTGGCCCGCAGACGGCTACCAGTTTGAGGAATCAAAGGGCCTCACGCCCGACGGCAGCCAGTTTGTGGGCCTCGCCCTGGACGAGGAAAATGAATTCGACCGCAGTGACGAACGCCTCGACCAGTGGTGTGCGCAGGTAATGCGGGAATTCGGGCTCAAATGACCAGCCTCCATGCCTGAGCAAAAACCGGACGCGGTTCACCACGCCCAGCTGGAATGGCGCGAGAATGGTCAGCCCGTATCCAGCACGTTTGACGACATCTACTTCTCCACTGCTTCCGGACTGGAGGAGACTCGCCACGTATTTCTTGCCGAGAATGACCTGCCGGAACGCTGGTCAAAGCTCCAGCACGGGGCACGTTTCACCATTGGTGAAACCGGCTTTGGTACCGGGCTCAATTTTCTCGCCGCCTGGCAACTGTGGCGACAGACCGCCCCGGCGAGTGCGCAACTGCATTTTGTCAGCGTGGAAAAGTATCCCCTGCGCCCTGACGACCTGGCCCGCGCGCTGGCGATGTGGCCGGAGCTGCACGACCTGAGCCGGGAGCTGCTCGAAAGCTACCCGCCCCTTCTCGCGGCCGGTGTGCACCGGTTGTCGTTTTCCGGCGGTATTCACCTGACGCTCATCATTGACGAAGCGAGCCGCGGGTTTGAGCGATTGTTGCTGGACGACCCTGGACGGGACCGTGTAATCGACGCCTGGTTCCTGGACGGGTTTGCGCCGTCAAAGAACCCGGAGATGTGGAGCGAAGAGTTATTCCAGGCCATTGCCAGCCTGAGCGCACCGCAGGCCACCTTCGCAACCTTTACCTGCGCGGGCATCGTCAAACGCGGGCTCAAGTCTGTGGGCTTTGCACTGCAGAAAGTCCCGGGGTTCGGCCGCAAACGGGAAATGCTGCGCGGCGAATACTCATTGCCTTTGGCGCAGACGCCGCACAGGCACCACGCCACGCCCTGGCACCTGCCCCAATCTCAGCCCCAATCTCAGCCCCTGTCGCAGTCTCAGGTACAGCCACAGCGCCAAGGACCACAAACCGTCGCCGTGGTCGGCGCGGGCATCGCCGGCGCCACTACCGCCCGGACACTGGCTGAGCGAGGATTGAAAGTCACGGTATTCGAGAAGGGGGAATCCCCCGGCAGCGGAGCCTCGGGCAACGACCAGGGAATTCTCTACGCGAAACTCTCGCCCAAACCCGGCCCCAACGGCGATTTCAACCTGCTCGCACTTCAGTTTGCCCAGAACTTTTACCCCAGACTTTGCCCGCAGGCCGTCCATTTCGATGGCTTGCTGCAACTGGCACAGTCGGAGAAAGAGCGGCAATTGCAGCAGCAGGTCGTCGAGCGACTTTCACTGAACGGCGACTCAAAGCTCGCGCAGCCCGTCACCGCGAGCCAGGCCAGCGCGCTCGCCGGTGTCGACCTGACAGCACCGGGGCTCTATTTCCCCGATGCCGGCTGGTTGCGCCCGAGGCAGGTGTGCAGCACCCTGCTACAACACCCCAATATTCAAACCCACTTTGCCACCACGATTCACAACGCCACTTACGCCGATCAGCAGTGGCAACTGGAAACCTCGGAAAAGACAGCGCAGCCGGGGTTCGATGCCCTGATACTCTGCTCCGCCAATTTCAACCGCCACTTTCCGCAGACCGCTCCCCTGCCCCTGCAGCCGATACGCGGCCAGGTATCGTTTGCCGCAATCACCGAGGCGTCGAAAAAGCTGAAACTGGCCCTGTGCGGCGAAGGCTACATTGCCCCCGCCAACAGCCGCGACAGCCAGACAACCCAGAGTTTCGGTGCCACCTTCAAGCTGAAGCAGACCGATACCGGAATCCGCGCTGAAGAACACCAAGAGAACCTGCAGACACTGGCCTCCCTGCTTCCCGACATCGCAGGCTCGTTCAGCGGCCAGACGCTACAGGGTCGAGCCGCCCTGCGCGCCGCCACCCCGGACTACCTGCCCATGGCCGGCCCGGTAGCGGACTGGGAGCATCTGGAAGACACCTACCATTCGCTGCGCAAAAACCGCAAACAGCTGATCGATCGCCGCACCCCCTACCAGCCACATCTTTATGTACTGGCCGGGCTCGGATCGCGGGGATTTACCTACGCACCATTGGCGGCGGAAGTGTTGGCAGGCTGGATAGTCGGGGAAGTGATGCCGGTATCTGAAGAGCTGGTGAAGGCGCTGCACCCTATGCGTTTCGCCATCCGGGCGCTTGGCAAGAACCGGTCGATTACGGATTGATTCTGCCCGCTTACCCCCGCCAGCAAGTATTCAACCTGGCGGCCGCAACAGCGGTCCACTACCAGAACCACAGGCCACGATCGACTTCATGGCGGCCTCTACCGTCACATGGGGCAGGATCTCCACACACTCCGGCGGCAGGTGATAGACAAAGCCGGACGTGGGCACCGGTGCGGTGGGCACATATACCGTGTAATCCCCGTTTGCATGCTGCGACGTCACGATTGCCGTCACCGACAGCGGGTTGCCCGCACCGTGGATACGCGCCCGCGCCACCGGCCCAGACAACACCCCCTCACTACCGGCACCGCCGATAAACTGCAGCACAAGATCCTTGATCGTGCTGTACCCCGGTGCCAGCTTGCCCAACCAGTGGTCCAGATGCCGGTGCGCCCAGCGGCCCACACTGGTTTTCACCAGCAGGCCAATCAGAAAGCACAACCCCAGAATCAGCCCTATCACCACAAGGCGCGCGAAGTTATCCTTGAACTGGGTATGTGCCTGCATCCATTCGGTGGCCGGCGCCACCATCTCGCTGATCTGGCCAAACAGCCATTGAAACAGCATGACAAAAATGGCAATCGGCAACACCACCGCCAGGCCACCGAGCAGGGTCAGCGTGACAAATGTTTTTATTCGGGTCATAACTTATTACTGCACTGATCTGGATATCGTTGAACAGGGAAATAGACAATTCGCCATGCGAGCCGTATTGAGATCCGCAATCGGGCCGGCAATCCACGCCGCTTTCACCACACTGCTACTGTTTTCCAGCCAAAGCCTCGCCATCGAGCCCGGCGAATACAAACTATTGGAAAGCAAACCGCGGCCCGGCGATCACTTTACCCAGGGCCTCTACTTCGATGGCGAGCGCTGGCTGGAAAGCAGCGGGCTGTACGGCCGTTCCTGGCTCGCGGAGTATACCGACCCCGGCGCTAATCCTGTAAGGCGCAAATGGCTCGCGGGCAATCGCTTTGCGGAAGGTCTCGCAGTTTTGGGCGACAGGCTATACCTGCTGACCTATCGCGCCGGCGAGGCACAGGTCTACAACCGCTCAAACTTCAGCCTGGAAAATGTACTGAGCTATCAAGGAGAAGGCTGGGGCCTGACCAGCGATGGCCGGCAACTGATCATGAGCAATGGCAGTGACACGCTGACCTTCCGCGATCCGGACACCTTCGAGGTTATCCGGCGGCTGCCCGTCACAGGCGGTGGGGAGCGCTGGTCGCACCTGAACGAACTGGAATACGTGCATGGCCTGATCTGGGCCAATATCTGGAAGGACCCGCGAATCATCGCCATAGATCCGGATAATGGTGAAGTAAAAGGAATACTGAATCTGGAAAAACTGCAACAGGACAGCCTGCAGGGCCGCCGGCACGTGGATGCCGTGGCCAATGGCATTGCCTGGGACCGGGCCCGCAACGGGCTCTGGGTTACCGGAAAGTACTGGCCCAAACTCTATCTGATACGCCCCGACGGGCTGGGCTTTTGAGCACAGTTTGAGCGCAGGGTAGGCCAGCCAGGGGCCGGCGAGGTGCGCTACCGGTCAATTGCGGTAATAGTCGATCACGGTCAGAAAACCGCCACTGCGAATGGACTCCAGCGCCCGCCCTCTGACCTGCAACCGATAACCGCGGTGCTGGCGTTCTACGGTCACCCCGTCCACCCCCTCAACGCCGTCGAACAGCATGGCATTGTCGCCGCCCGCGCCACGCCACTGGACCCCTTCGATACTGCGCATACCCGGCAGTTCGATGGTTACCGCCTGCAAATCTCCCGGCAGCTCCCGCATCTCCATCCGGGCGATGCCGGTAGACGTCGCCAGTGAGTAGTTCAGCTGGTTGGCCGGGGCGGGGTTCCAGCCCAGGTGGGTGTCTTTCACTGCGGATTGCGCAAGGTTGCTCGGGTTGATGGGCTCAGGCGTTTGGG
Source organism: Microbulbifer hydrolyticus (assembly GCF_009931115.1). Taxonomy (NCBI): domain Bacteria; kingdom Pseudomonadati; phylum Pseudomonadota; class Gammaproteobacteria; order Cellvibrionales; family Microbulbiferaceae; genus Microbulbifer; species Microbulbifer hydrolyticus. The sequence continues at coordinate 2,912,517 of NZ_CP047491.1, forward strand.
AAACGCAACCGGCAAGGGCCAAGATCACGCTGGAAAACAACATGCTCAGTAACAGTACAGACTTCAATGTCATTGCGCGCATAGCTTTATCCCTGTCTATGTCTGCGGTGGTGGGATTATAGACGAACATCACCTTTTCGTGAGGCAACAGGCGCCAACAATTGGACAGCAGCACTCGGGTACTAGTTCGCCGCGGTCATCGCCACGGGGGTATACTCCCGCCCATGACTGACTCAACCGCCCCCCTGGCGAGCGCGCCCTCCAACGCCCGCAGCCCGCACTACATCCTCGAACACACTTTTGGCTACACCGGGTTCCGGGGTGACCAGCAGGACATTATCGAAACCCTGGTCAACGGTGAGGACGCACTGGTGCTGATGCCCACCGGTGGCGGCAAATCCCTGTGCTACCAGATACCTGCGCTGGCGCGCGCGGGCTGCGGGATCGTGATTTCCCCGCTGATCGCCCTTATGCAGGACCAGGTGGAAGCCCTGCGCGCCGCCGGTGTGGCCGCGGCCTTCCTGAACTCTTCGCTGGATTTCCGCGAAGCACAGAACATCGAAGACCAGCTGTTGCGCGGAGATCTGGAGCTTCTCTACCTGGCTCCCGAACGGTTACTGCAGCCCCGCACCCTGGAACTGCTGGAACAGGCGCAGATCGCCCTGTTCGCCATCGACGAAGCCCACTGCGTAAGCCAGTGGGGGCACGACTTCCGCGCCGATTACCTGCAGCTCTCGTGCCTGCACCAGCGTTTTCCCGCGGTCCCCCGGGTCGCCCTGACCGCGACCGCCGACCAGCGCACGCGCCTCGAGATTGCCCAGCGCCTGGACCTGGCGGGTGCGCGCCACTTCGTCAGCAGCTTTGACCGCCCCAACATCCAGTACCGTATTGCCCCCAAGAACAACCCCAAGCGCCAGTTACTTCAGTTCCTGAGCGGCGAGCAACAGGGCAATGCCGGGGTCATTTACTGCCTCTCCCGCAACAAGGTGGAGTCCACCGCGCAGTGGCTCCGGCAACAGGGGTTCAACGCCCTGCCCTATCACGCCGGTCTCTCCGCCGAAATGCGCGCAGACCACCAGCGGCGATTCCTGCGGGACGAGGGCATTGTCATGGTCGCCACCATTGCCTTTGGAATGGGGATCGACAAGCCGGATGTGCGTTTTGTGGCGCACCTGGACCTGCCCAAGAGCATCGAAGCCTACTATCAGGAAACCGGCCGCGCCGGGCGCGATGGCGAACCGGCCACCGCCCTGCTGCTGTATGGCCTGGAAGATGTGGTCAAACTCAGCCAGATGGCCGCCACCTCAGACGGCAGCGAGGAGCACAAGCGCCAGGAGCGGCAGCGCCTGGACGCGATGCTGGGGCTGTGTGAAATCACCAGTTGCCGCCGCAAGGCCCTGCTGCGCTATTTCAACGAGGAGCTTGCGGCGGATTGCGGCAACTGCGACACCTGCCTGGAGCCGCCCGCCACCTGGGACGCCAGTGAGGCCACCCGCAAGCTGATGTCCTGCATATACCGCACCGGCCAGCGTTTCGGCGCTGCCCATGTGATCGATGTACTGCGAGGTGCCGACACCGAGAAAATTCGCCAGTTCAACCACAACCAGCTCTCCACCTACGGTATCGGCGACGATCTCAGCGGCAATGAATGGCGAGCGGTCACCCGACAGCTGGTGGTACGCGGCTACCTGCGAGTCAACGCCGAGGCCTTCAACGCCCTGCAACTCACCGAACAGTGCCGCCCGGTCCTGCGTGGCGAGGAACACCTGCAGCTGCGCACCTTGCCCAAGGCGCCGGCCAAAACGGCGAGAGACACCGGCGGATCACGGTCCCGGGCACCGGTGGAGGTCGCGGCCGAGGATATCCCCCTGTGGGATGCTCTGCGCGCGCTGCGCAAGTCCCTGGCGGAAGAGCGCGGCGTTCCCCCCTATGTGGTGTTCCACGATGCCACCCTGCGCGAAATGCTCTCCGCGCGCCCGCGCACCGACACGGAGATGCTGGCGATTTCCGGCATAGGCGACAGCAAACTGGCGCGCTTCGGCGAGCCATTTCTCGACCTGCTGCGGGAATTCGACGGCGAGAGCCATCCGCCAGGCTGACTTCATCCGGTTAATATATTTAACACTCGTCAATCAATCGCTCATCGGGCAGCTAAAAATGAACGTTATACACCCCGAATAGGCTCCAACAAGCCAATAACCGAATTATTATTCAACTATTGTAAAGTTTATTGATCGCCCCTAAACTCGCTTCAACTCAACGAGTTCCACAATAACTGCCCCGCAATAAACACAGTTGAAGTCACGAGGTGAACCATGGCTGATCTCGACAGCCTCGCAGGCCTGAGCCCCGCAGAGCTCGAAGCCCACTGGATGCCATTTACCGGCAACCGCCATTTCAAATCCGATCCGCGCCTGTTCGTCGCGGCGGAAGGCATGCACTACACCACGGCCGACGGCCGCTCCGTACTGGATGCCTTCTCCGGCCTCTGGTGCAGCAACCTGGGCCATGGCCGCAAGGAAATTGCCGATGCGGTAGCCAGCCAGCTCACCGGCCTCGATTACTCCCCTGCGTTCCAGTTTGGCCATCCGACGGCGTTCAAACTGGCCAAGCGCCTGGCCGACATGGCACCGGGTGATCTGAACCGGGTGTTTTTCTGCAACTCCGGATCGGAAGCGGCAGATACGGCCCTGAAAATTGCCCGCGCCTACTGGCGCGCTAAAGGCCGCCCGGAAAAGATCCGCCTTGTAGGACGTGCCCAGGGCTACCATGGCGTCAACTTCGGCGGCATCTCGGTCGGCGGCATGGTTGGCAACCGCAAGACCTTTGGCCCGGCCCTGGACGTGGACCACTTGCCACATACCCTGCTGCCAGAAAATGCATTTTCCCGCGGGCTGCCAGAGCACGGTGGCGAGGCCATGGCGAACCGCCTGCTGGACATCATCAACCTGCAGGGGGCAGAGAATATTGCCGCCGTGATGATCGAGCCTTTTGCCGGCTCTGCCGGGGTGATCCTTCCGCCCAAAGGCTACCTGAAAAAGCTGCGTGAGCTGTGCACCGCACACGATATCCTGCTGATTTTTGACGAAGTCATTACCGGTTTTGGCCGCACGGGCTCGGCCTTTGCGGCGCAGGAATTCGACGTGCAGCCGGACATCATCACCACAGCGAAAGGCATCACCAACGGCGCGATCCCCATGGGTGCGGTTTTCGCCAGCGACACCATTTATGAAACCTTTATGCAGGGGCCCGAACATATTCCGGAGCTGGCCCACGGCTACACCTACTCTGCGCATCCGGTCGCCTGTGCTGCGGCCATGGCGACACTGGATATTTACCAGGACGAAAAGCTGTTCAACCGCGTCAGGGAAATGGCACCCTACTTTGAAGAGGCGCTACACAGCCTGGGCTCCGAGTCCCATGTTGTCGATATTCGCAACTACGGCCTCGCCGGTGCCATTCAGCTAGAGTCTCGCCCAGGTGAGCCGGGCAAGCGTGCGATGGAAGTGGTACTGGAAGCCTATCGTCGCGGTATTTTGCTGCGCTGGACCGGTGACACCATTGCCGTTGCCCCACCGTTTATAATCGAACGCAACCAGGTTACCCAGATTGCGGAAACCCTGCGAGATATCCTGCAGGAAGTCCAATAGCCATTTTGATGGCGCAGTGACGGTGCCCCGCGCAGCGGCACCGTCACCACAAATAAATGTACTGAATTCGAGCTGGGAGAAATCCCACGGGAGAGAAACCATGAACACCGTCGGCCACCTGATCAACGGCGAAATGCATACCGGCGATGATCGCCACCAGGACATCGTCAACCCATCGACCAACAAAGTCGAAGGCAAAGTCGCGCTGGCCAGCAAGGCCACTGTGGAAGAAGCCATTGCCGTCGCTCAGGCCGCCTACCCGGCCTGGCGCAACACGCCGCCGATCAAGCGCGCGCGTATTATGTTCCGCCTCAAGGAACTGCTGGAGCAGAATGCTGACAAGATCTGCGAACTGATTACCCGCGAGCACGGCAAAGTTCTGAACGATGCCATGGGCGAACTGCAGCGCGGTATCGAAAATGTGGAGTACGCGTGCAGCGTGCCGGAACTGCTGAAAGGCGAACACAGTAAAAATGTGGGTCCGGCGATCGATTCCTGGAGCGAATTCCAGCCGCTCGGCGTCTGCGCCGGTATCACGCCGTTCAACTTCCCGGCCATGGTTCCCCTGTGGATGTGGCCGATGGCGGTTGCCTGCGGTAATACCTTTATTCTCAAGCCTTCCGAGCGTGACCCGAGTTCCGCACTGCTGATCGCGCAACTGGCACAGGAAGCCGGCCTGCCGGCGGGCGTTCTGAATGTCGTTAACGGCGATAAAGAAGCGGTGGATACGCTGCTGTCTGACAATCGGGTTCACGCGGTCAGCTTTGTCGGCTCCACCCCGATCGCCAAGTATGTATATGAAACCGGCTGCAGCAATGGCAAGCGGGTGCAGGCGTTTGGCGGCGCCAAGAACCACGCGATCGTGATGCCGGATGCCGATCTCGACAACGCGGTCAGCGCACTGATGGGAGCCGCCTATGGTTCCTGCGGCGAGCGATGCATGGCCATTTCTGTCGCTGTGGCGGTGGGCGATGCCACCGCCGATGCTCTGGTTGAAAAACTGAAAGCGCAGATTGCCAACCTCAAGGTTGGCGACGGCATGGACAACAGCAACGACATGGGACCGGTAGTGACCCGTGCGCAGCTGGAAAAAATCGAAGGTTATATTGCCAAGGGCGTGGAAGAAGGCGCGGACCTGGTTGTCGATGGCCGCGGCCTCACGGTTCCCGGTTTCGAAAACGGAAATTACCTGGGCGCCAGCCTGTTCGACCGGGTGAAGGAAGGCATGGTCATCCATAGCGACGAAATCTTCGGCCCGGTGCTGTGCGTAATGCGCGTGGACACCATGCAGGAAGCCATGGACATCATCAACGCTCACCAGTACGGCAACGGCACCTGCATCTTCACCCGCGACGGGGAAGCCGCTCGCTACTTTGCCGACAACATCCTGGTTGGCATGGTCGGCGTCAATGTGCCGCTGCCGGTGCCGGTGGCCTATCACAGCTTCGGCGGCTGGAAGCAGTCCCTGTTCGGCGACCTGCACGCCTACGGCCCGGACTCCGTACGCTTCTACTCCAAGCGCAAAACCATCACCCAGCGCTGGCCTGCCAGTGGTGTGCGTGAAGGAGCGCAATTCACCTTCCCCAGCAACGGCTGATCGCCAACGCTGTACTGCACTGCAAGCCGGTGCCCGAGTCGTCTCGGGCACCGGCTTTGTTGTTTTTACGCCCCCGCCCCAAGCGTCTCGCCACTATTGACCGCGGATAACCTGCCGGCACTGCAATACCCGTTGGTAGAATCCCGCCTCTAGAGATCCATTCGGGCCGAATACCCATGAAAAAAATAACCCTGACCCTGCTCGTATCCGTGGCCGGTCTGACCCTTGTATTCGCGCTTCTCGCACCCATGCTGCTGGGCTTTCCCGTCACCCAGCTGGGTAATGCGGTAGGCGTCGCCACCGGTATGGGGGCGAAGCTTGCCTGCTCCGGGCGCTACATCTCCGGCTTCAGCGAGACCCGCAACCTGGACGACCTCGCCTCTTACTCCCCCGCCAATCGCCTGCTCGACCTGCATTACGACAACGATATCCAGCGCGTTACCGCCACGTTGCTCGGCATGGGGAAGACCAGCGCGACTTTTCGACCAGGGCTTGGGTGCGCCCTCGATATTGGCGACACCGCGGCCCTGGACCGGGTTGCCGTCGCGCCGATTCCGGAGTCGAGCGGCGCCTGGCCTACAGGAGACCGCGCAACCCACATCGACCCTGAGCTGCAGCGCACCCTCGACCGCATCATGGCGCAAGACAACCAGGCTGGCCGCAACACCCGCGCGCTGCTGGTGGTACGCAATGGACAACTGGTGGCGGAGTCCTATGCCGAAGGTATCTCGGCAGAAACGCCACTCCTCGGCTGGTCCATGGGCAAGAGTCTTACGGCGATGATGGTGGCCCGGTATCAGGCACTGGAACCTCAACTGAAGGTCACCTCCCCCGTGTTTCCCCAGTGGTCGGATGACCGCCGCCAGATCACTTTGGAAAACCTGCTACAGATGTCGTCCGGGCTGGATTTTGATGAAACCTATGCTCCCGGCAGCGATGCCACCCGCATGCTTTTCAATGCCCATAGCGCGTCGGATGTCGCCATGCAAAGCACTCTCGCGCACACGCCTGGCGAGCACTTTTCCTACTCTTCCGGCACCACGAACCTGCTGGCCCGCTGGTTGTACGAACAACTGGGCGCAACCCCGCAGGCCAACCTGGAGTTTTTCCGCGAGCAAATCCTTGCGCCCCTGGGCATGCGCCACACAACCTTCGAGGTGGATGCCAGCGGTGTATTTGTTGGCAGCTCCTACATATATGCCTCCGCCCGCGACTGGGCCCGTCTCGGCCTGCTGATGCTGGATGACGGGCAGTGGAACGGAGAGCAGCTGCTCCCGGAGGGGTGGGTTGCCACAGCCAGCAGCCCCAACCAGAGTGCCAACGACCCGGCTTATGGCTACCAGTTCTGGCTGAACCGTGGCGGTGAATCTGCGCGCTTCCCGGAGCTGCCCGAAGACAGCTACTTTATGCTGGGCAACCGCAAACAGGTGGTGATGGTGTCTCCCTCCACCAGCACCGTGATCGTGCGTCTGGGCTGGAGTGCGGGAGACTATCCGACCGGAAGAAATTTCGCGCAGCTGCTGCCACTCGAGTAGGAATCGGGAAAAGCAGTCGGCGCCGAAGCAACGCGCCCACAGGACACTTCGCAAAGGCTTTACCCGGTAGCGACGCCGCCACCGGGCTCGCCAAAAACTATCGTGGCAGTTGTTGCTCGATCACCTGTACCGCCTGCTCCGAGATCCCCAGCTTCTCCGCCAGATCCTCAAGATATTGCTTCTCCTGGGCATTGTCCGGGTTGATGGTCATGGCAGACACCAGATAGAGATTGAACGCAGTCGCCGGGTCGCTCGCAGCGGATACCACGTCATCCATGCTCACCGGCTGAGTCAGAAACTCCCGAAAGGACTCCAGAGTAGGAGCCTCCAGTTGCCCTTCCAGCGCCTTGAGGATATTGCGCTGCTCGGCTTCGTCGATTTTCCCATCCGCCTGGGCCGCGGCTACCATCGCCTTGAGCATGGCATCGGCCTGGTCCTCATCACCGTCGGCATCCGCATCCGCCGTGTTCACAAACCCGAACAGGCCACCCTTGCCCCGAGGCAAAGGATTTTGCCAGTTACCGGGGTTACTCTGTGGACCCTGCGGGCCCTGTTGCCCGAACTTGCCGCCGGCGCGGCCAAAAATCTGCCCGAGAATATCGCCAAGGCCACCGCCCGCACCGCCACCCAAGCCGCCGCCAGCACTTCCTCCCATCCCGCCGGCGCCGCCGGATTGCTGCATCTGCGAGAAAATTCGACGCGCGATTTCCATCAGTACGGCGGCGCCCCCGGCACCAGCCCCGGCGGGGACTGCGCTGCCGAAAATATCGCCCCCCGGTTTCGCTCCGCCTCCGGGTCCATTCGCTCCGGGGCTCAGTCCGCCCGGCTGGCCCGCGCGTGCGAGAATATCGTCCAGGTTGGGGCCACCACCACCGACCGACTGATCGGGGGGCGGTACCTTGCTGAAATCCGGGCGATGAAAGTCAGGAGGCGGGGTACCGGGCGCCGGGGCCGGCTGCTGACGGATCTTTTTGTTTAACATCGACATTCCGGCGCCGATTAACGCGCCCAGAAGCAGTTTCTTGTTCATACACTTGCGGCCTCTGCCAGTATCAGAATCAGCCCAAACTGTAGGGTCCGGATTTTGCCCCCACCAGCAGCCTGCCAGGCAATCGGGACTGCAAGGCGGCGGCAGAGCCGTTACAATCGCCCCGGATTTCACGCTGACCGTGGCGAACCGAACCCTAAAGCGCTATTAAGGAACCCCATGATTCTTGCCCTGCTCGCGATACTTGCCGGATTTGTGCTGCTGATGTGGAGCGCTGACCGCTTCGTCGAAGGTGCCGCTGCGACGGCCAAACACGCCGGGATGCCTTCGCTACTAATCGGGATGGTGATTGTTGGGTTCGGCACTTCCGCGCCAGAGATGGTGGTATCCGCCATGGCGGCGCTGGATGGCAGCCCGGGGCTGGCACTGGGCAACGCCTACGGCTCCAACATTGCCAATACGGGGCTGATTCTCGGCGCCACCGCCATCATGATCCCGCTCACTGTCAACAGTAAGATCGTCCGCAAGGAGCTTCCGCTGCTGCTGGTGCTCACCTGTGTGACCGCCGCTTTCTTCTGGAACGGGGGACTGAGCCGCACCGAGTCCGTGATCCTGCTGGCAGGTTTCTTTGGCCTGATCGGCTGGTCCATTTACTCCGCGTTACGCGGCAAGGGTGACGCCATCGAAGGCGAGATGGAAAGCCAGCTGGAAGAACACGACATGCCACTGGGCAAGGCGCTGTTCTGGGTGGTGGCAGGGCTGATCCTGCTGATCGTCAGTTCGCGCTTGCTGGTTTGGGGCGCGGTCACCATTGCGCAACAGCTCGGTGTGAGTGATCTGATTATCGGCCTCACCATCGTCGCACTCGGCACCTCGTTGCCGGAGCTGGCGGCCACCGTTGTCGCCGCACGCAAGGGCGAACACGACATCGCCATCGGCAATGTGGTGGGCTCCAACATGTTCAACCTGCTGGCGGTTGTAGGCATTGCGGGCGCCATTGCACCCATGCCCAGCGTGCCCCCGGAACTGATTACCCGGGATTGGCCAATGGTAATGGGGTTGACCATCGCCCTGTTTATCTTCGGCTACGGATTTCGCACACGGCACGGACGTATCAACCGGTTTGAAGGCGCAGCATTACTCGCCGCCTACCTGCTTTACACCGGTTACCTGATTTACGAAATTACCAGCAAGGCGCTTTGAGGCGGGCCGCGCAATCGCTTCTCAGGCGAAGGGTTATCGCCGCTCCAGCCGGCGGATACGTGCGCGGAGCTGCTCGATCTCTTCCAGCAGCTCCAGCGCCAGCGCCGCACCGGCGTGATTGACGCCGAGGTCCCGCTCCAGGCGCACCACGCGCCTGACCCTCTGCACGCAGATTCCACTGAATCTCAATGGGTCAGTACTCCCATGCGGCTCGATCACGCCCTCCTCCATCAGCGCCATTATCTGCTCTGCTGACAGCGCGCAGGCGATGCACAGTTCACGCAGTGTCAGCTGGCTGTTCTCGTCCAGTATCACTGCGGTCGTTTCGGTGTATTCATTCTCAGGCGGCATATGCTCGCACTCCCGCTTCTGACCTATGCCCCGCCACGTGGGTCAAATGTGAAGGCATCGCGAAACTGACGGTAGGCAGCCCGCTCTGCATCGGTGTTCGCCGGTGGCGTGACAATGTCCAGCACAACGTACAAATCCCCTGGTACTTTTGCCGGCAAGCCCCGACCTTTGAGGCGCAGCTTGCTGCCACTTTTACTGTTGGCGGGCAGCGTCAGGTTTACCGAGCCATCCGGCGTCTTCACCAGCACCTTGGCGCCGAGTGCGGCTTCCCAAGGTGCCACGGGAAGATCCAGATAAACCGTCTTGCCCTCGGTGCTGAAGCGCGGGTGCCGGTTGAAGACAATTTCAAGGAACAGGTCTCCCGCCTTGCCCTCGCCCATTCCGGGCTCGCCCTGACCAGCCAGCCGGATCTGCTGCCCTTCGGTCACGCCTTTGGGAATGGTGACATTGAGCTTGCGCTCCTTCACCACCGGGTGACCACTCGGATCGAGCTCCGAGTGCTTTAGAGTTATCTGACGCTTGCTACCGGCATAACTGTCCTCGATATCAATGGCGATCCGGGCATAGGTGTTCTCACCCTGCGCATGGAATTGCTGGCCACCACGGTGAAACCCGCCACGACGGAAGCCTCCGCGCCCGAACAGCTCCTCAAAGAAATCACTGAAGGCTTCCGGGTCCGCCTCGGTGTATCCGCCGCCGTGGAATTCAAACCCCTGATCCCAGTCGGGTGGCGGCTTGAAGTCCTGCCCACTATTCCAGTTCTTGCCGAGCTGGTCGTAAGCGGCGCGCTTTTCCGGATCCTTGAGGACCTCATAGGCTTCATTGACTTCCTTGAAGCGATTTTCAGCGTCCTCTTCCTTGCTCACATCGGGATGAAATTTACGCGCCAGCTTGCGATAGGCACGCTTGATTTCATCCTGTGCGGCACTGCGCTCGACGCCCAGTATCTGGTAGTAATCACGATATTCCATACGGAACCCGGTGCACCCTGCAATACGTATACAGCGACCATGAAAAAGGCACCCGAAGGTGCCTTTCCGTTCTTCCCTGAACGTTACTCTTTAATCACGCACCGCGATTAGAAAGAGTAACCAACACCCAGGTTAAATATCCAGGGGCTGAAGTCCACATCGTTCACTGTGGCACTGCGGGTAATGGATGGGTCATTAGACAGCGCATCTTTGTAGTAAACATTGAAGTCGGTGTCTGTATCGATATACAGAACCGCAGCGTTTACCAGGAACGCACTGTCACGACCAAAGCGGAAATCCACACCTACCTGGCCAGTGAAGCCCCAGGAGTGCCCCAGGCCCAGGCTCGCGTCGGTGGCGAGCACATCATTGTTGATCAACAGATCGTTGTAGCCACGTGAGAAGCCTTCATCACTGAAGTCGGTGTAGTTCACACCGATACCAACATAAGGCTGACCCAGGCAGTCGCGGCTCAGCGGATACCAGTTCAGATAGGCGTTGGAGTAAGAAGCTTCGAAGCTGCCAATATCGTAGCCGTCAATATCATAGATGATATCATCAACGCGAACACGATCCAGATCCATATCGTGATCGGTAGCACCGATGTACATCAATTCCACACCCCAGTGCTCTACCGGCAGCCAGGCGCCGGAGATGTTCCAGGTAGTGTCACTATCGATATCAAACTCCTCTTTGACCCAACCCTCAGTGAGGCGCAGATTGTCATCACTGTCATTTGGATCTACCCAGCTGGCGCCGGCGCGGATAACAAAATCACCATCACTCCACATATCTGCCGCGGCGTGTTGTGCACTAAGCAGAGCGGCTACAGCGATTGCAAGCGGTGTCAGAACGCGTGTCTTTTTCATTGAGAACTCCATCGTATTCGGCAAATTAAACAGCAATTAACCCAATCACTTGTCAGTCTAGACACGGAAACAACCAGCTGTAGAAAAAACAACCAAAAAAAATCTTCAACCGTGGAACTTTTGCGCGTTTGTGACGCCACACACCTCTATAAAAAAAATTCTCCCGCCGGGCGTAAAAATCCTCGCATCAAAAAAGCAGTACCGGAATAAATATTTTCACGCCACATCTGAAGATTGGTACGCCAAACTTGTCCACAGAGATGACTTTTCGCGCCAGCCCTGTGGAAAACCCAAACTTAAAAAAATCTAAATAGGAAATTTTCCGTCAGCTATTCAGGCGACATTCAGCTTTAAAAGCCGGATCGAACCCTGCGTAAAGAAATGTTCAGACGCGCAAAATCGGGAGGACTTCGATTGGTTAATCTGAGAAAAAATTCCCAAGGAACAGTGAGAAAAACCGCCGGAAAGAAACTGCAACAAGAAACAACCAGTGAGAAAGAACCGGGGAAATACAACCAGCGAACACGCACTCGCTGACATCCTTCTCTATTGGTGCTTCTATATTGGCGCGCAACGAACACGCCCCTCCACAGTTGTTTTGACCTGCGAGCTCAGGAGTGCTCCGTCGCTCGCAACCACTACCAGTTCAGGGAGGACGGCAGCCTGGGTGAAGACAGTAACCTGGAAAACTTCTGCCAGCGGGCATTGCTCAAGTCCGCATCCTGCTCAACGTATTGTTTCACCAGCGCCTTGCCCCAGTTGTAATTGATCACATAGGCACCGTAGGTATCCACAAATCTGACGCGCTGCGCGGCCTTCTCCGGGCTCATGGCGGTGTATTTCTGAAAACGCGCAACAGCCTCGTCACGATCGATTTTGCCATCGATATATTCCCGCGCGACGATGTTTTCCGCGAATTTCAACTCAGCCAACAGTGACAACACGCGCTGATATTTTTCTGCGGTGGCCGGATCCAGGCCAGCAAGGGGGTACAGAGCCTCTTGCTCGAAGCGGGTTTTCTCTCCATCAGGGAAGGCAAGCTCGATACCATAGTTGGCACTTCCCTCCGCAATCAGTGACTGCGGGCTGAACAGTGGATAGACGCTGTACTCCAGCCAACCCTGATCCTTTACCAGCTTCTGCTCCAGCAGCGCATTGTAGGTATGGTGCCCTGGGTAACCTTCGTGACAACCCAGGTCTACCGCGCGGTCAATATAAATGGGCAGCTCCGAGTTGATCTGGATCAGACTGTGGGCATTGCCCTGATACCAGTTATAACCGCTCCAGGGCTTGTCCTGCACATACTCCAGCTTGAAGCTTTCATTATCCGGCAACTCTATATGCGCCAATGTGCGTTTCTTGCACTCTGCAATGGCGGCGTTGAATACGGACTCCAGCTTGCCTTCCGGGATCCGATATTGCTCCTGAAACTGTTGCACCCGTATATGCAGCGGCTCACTCCCCGGCAGCTCCTCTTCAAGCTGGGCCAGTACCGGATCAAACTCCGCATACTCCTGCACTGGTGGCTCTGTGTCGTAAAGTGCTTTGGCCTCGCGTTGGAAGTCACGAAAGCTGGCGTCGGCGATATGGTGGGCGTGCGCGGCAACCGCTTTTAATTGGGTTTTTAGGTAATGCGTGCGCAGGGTCTGTAAATCCCCGGCAGGCTCGATGGTCTGTGGTAGACGGGCCAGCAGCATTTCCGCACGGCTCGCCAGTTCTGCCGGTGAAGCCTTATCCGCTTCGGCTTCCGCCTTCAGGTCTGCCGGGCCGTAGTAGGCATCCACGTAACTCTTGTCGTGATTACCCAGGGTGAGCACCAGGCGTACGTAATCCCGCGCCAGCTGATCCAAGGCAGGGTCTTCGCTGTCCTCCTGCGCCGCGGTTTCCTCCGGCGACAGCACCTCTGACGCTGCGCTGTCGCTCTCGGGTTCCTGCGCCTTTCTGCTTTCACAGCCCATCAGAGTTACCACCGCCAAACTGTAAACAACAGCGATTGAAATTATTTGTTTCACGACAGTCCCTTTGGATTTATTTGTTTATCGCCTGCAGCAAGCTCTCTACCGACAATCACATGCGGAAAATGGGCAGTAGTCAACTATAGACGGCTTACGGTACCACAGCGATTTCCGGCGGCAAGCGGGCCAGTGCCTGCTTGAGCCAGTCGAGAAAAAGCTGGACCTTGCGTGTCCGGTGCATATCACGATGCGTCACAAGCCAGAGGTTGGTGCGCCACTCCGGAGGTGGGTCGATCAATCGCTGCAAGCCCGGCCTCGACTCGGCACACCAGCTGTGCAGCGCTGCAATCCCCAAACCACAGCGCGCGGCATCTTCGAACCCGGAGAATTCGTTACAACGGAATACGACCTGCTCCTCCGGTACCTGGCGGGCGATCCAGTCCAGGCTGGGAATAAAGTCGTACGCGTCGATGGGCGCGATAAAGCGGTGGCCCTGCAGGTTCTTGCGGCTTTTAAACGGGCCGCACTCCTTCAAATACGACGCCGAGGCGTACAGCGCACTCTGCAGGGAAGCGCCCGGCTGAACCACGTAATCCGGCTCTGTGGGTTTGGCCCCCGGCCGGATTCCGATATGCGCCTCGCCATGCTCCAGGCGCAGATGACGCCGGTCTGCAACCAGCTGCAGGCGCACCTGTGGGTTTTGCGACCGGAACTCACGGAAAATCGGCATCAGCAACGGGATCAGGGTATTCACCGTGGTAATTATCAGGGTCCCCTGCAGGGCTTCATCCACCCCCTGAATCCTCCCCACCATCAGGTCCAGCTGGTCCTGCATGTTCTCGGCCGCGTTCATCAGCATTTGCCCCGCCTCGGTAGCCACATAGCCGCGGGGATGGCGGATGAACAGGCGGGTCTCAAGGGCCTTTTCCAGCGCATCTATGCGCCGCAGTACCGTGGAGTGGGAAACATCCAGTTCCAGCGCAGCCCCCGACAAGGTGCCCGCCCTGGCCACTGCCAGTGCATAGTGGAGATTGTTCCAATCTTTGACCGAATTCCGCGCCATCAGCCCTTCCACCCTCTCTATAAAGCACGCTGCAAGCCATTGGACCCTGCGCGCAACAGACCCTGCGCGCAACAACGGACAATCGTACTTCTGTGCAAATATGCACAGAAGCATTGCAGAATCTCTATTTTTGTTCCAGCAGTGTTTCCCCACAATGGCTGCCATTCACAGCCAAGTCATGTCCAGGCCGCAAAAATGAGAACGCGGGCCCGGGCACAGAAATACCGAGAGGACGCTACTCATGAGCATGAACCAGAGCCCCCGCCTGCTGGCGTTCGCCGGCAGCCTGCGCAAAGATTCCTACAACCGCCAGCTGGCAGCGGCCGCTGCACAGATGGCTCGGCAAGCCGGCGCAGAAGTTATTGAGGTGAACCTGCGGGACTATCCGCTGCCCGTGTTCGATGAAGACGTCGAAGCGGCAGGTGTGCCGCAGAAGGTGGCCGAGCTGAAGGATCTTTTCTCCACCGCCGACGGTCTGCTGATCGCAAGCCCCGAGTACAATGGCTCGGTGACTGCTGCGTTGAAGAACCTGATCGACTGGGTATCCCGCCCGGATGCCAGCTACGGCCGGGCAGAACTGTTCCAGGGCCGCCGCGCCGCTCTCTTCGCCACATCACCCGGTGGACTGGGGGGAATGCGCGGCCTCAATCACCTGCGGGATATATTGCAGCCTCTGGGCACCTGGATAACGCCAACCATGCTGGCCGTGCCGGGATCCATGAACGTTTTCAACGAAGAAGGCGAGATGATTGATGAGGCAATGGCTGCACAACTGCAAACCGTGGTGCTGCAAACACTGAATGCCATTGCCCTGGAGAAGGCTACTGCTTGATGCAGCCGGAGCCGTACACCTCTGTGATTAAGGGCCCGCTACTGATCCGGGCCCAGTTTCCAGAAGCGTTGCATTTTGAGGAACAGGAAAGACGCGGTCCAGGTAATCAGCACCAGGCCGGTAAGTGCCTCCAGGCCTACGGTAAAACGCAGTGCACCAAAAGGCTCGATATCGCCCAGCCCCAGCGACGTATAGGTAGTGAAGGAAAAGTAGGCGCTGTCAAGCAGACTTCCAGTGAAGTTTCCCTCGAGGGTGCCAAAGTGCGGCGAGTGATACATATACATATATCCGAGTGCGAACATCCAGATTTCGACCACGTGTGCGACCAGCGCCCCAAATACGCCGATCAGCACACTCACGTTGCGCCGCACGCTCAACCTCCGCCCCAAAAAGAACAGGAAGTTCAGCGCTTCGTGGTGAATCACTACCGCCAGAGCCACCAACAGCGAATTGATCACGAAAGCCAATAGCATATCTAGCGCCGCTTCTGAAAAAATTCCCGGACCAGGGTGCCGGCCTCCTCCGCCAGAACGCCCCCCTCTACCTCTATTTTGTGATTGAAAAAAGTCTGCTCCGCCAGCTTCAGCTGGCTGGCAACCACGCCCGCACGGGGCTCGGCAGCACCGTACACGAGCCGCGCAATACGTGCGTGAATCAAGGTGCCGAAGCACATCGTACAGGGCTCGATTGTCACATACAGCGTGGCGCCAGGTAGCCGGTAATTGTTCTGGCGTGCTGCAGCATCGCGCAGCGCGTTCACTTCCGCATGCGCACTGGGGTCGGAGGCAGAAATGGGCCGATTGAACCCCTCGCCGATGACCTCACCATCGAGCACTACCAGCGCCCCAACCGGCACTTCGCCCAATGCGGCCCCTTTGGCAGCGAGCGAAAGCGCCTGCTGCATAAACATAAAATCCCGCGGCGTTGCCACTATCGTGATTCCCGTCCTGATTCCTGTCCAGAGTCTGTGTTTGTCTTTTCCGTACCGAAAGCCGGTTGTTCAACTTTCCTGAAACTGCGTAGCAGGAAGTCCGCTTCCAGCGTCAATGTATCCTGCTGTTCCAGCTGCTGGCGAGCATCCGGCCGCCCCTTCCAGGCAAACGGGGTCATGGAGAGAAAGTCCCGTACCTGTTCATTCTTGTCGATATCCAATGCAAATTCACAGCGTAACTCACTCACCATTTCCAGGCCCGGCAACAATTCCGACAGGGATACCGGCAACTCGTGGCGCTGCGGGCTTTCATACAGCCTGCCCTTGAGACTCCACAGGTGGTCCGGCCCTGGCGACACGTCCAGCAGGAGCCCTCCCGGTTTCAAAACCCGCAGCAGTTCTTCTGCTGGCCCGGGAGCAAATACACGTAAAATGGCATCGACACTGTCATCCGCTACCGGAAGGTGGTAGCTGCTGGCCACCGCAAAATGTGCGTCCGGCTGTTTTTTCGCTGCAAGGCGCACACCGGCCTTGGCAATATCGATGCCGGCTATGCCAGAAGCCGTCCAGCCATTCTCTGCAAGCCTGCGCGTGTAATAGCCTTCGCCGCACCCCACATCCAACAACCGGCCTTGACCCACCGCATTACCCGACAGCTGTGCGCAGATAGCTTCCGCCAAAGGTTCGTAGCAGCCGGCTTCGAGAAAGCGTCGCCGGGCATTGAGCATGTCAGCGGAATCGCCCGGCTCCCGGCTGCGCTTTTGCTGTACCGGTAACAGGTTTACGTATCCTTCTTTGGCCCGGTCAAAACTGTGGCCGCTGGCACAACGCCAGCTCTGGGCCTGCAATTCCAGAGGCTGCTTGCAATGGGGACACTGCCAAATCATGCGTTTTCGCTAATTTCCTGCTGCTGTCGTAACGTGGGCTTGTCGAGGATCAGCTCTGCTGCTTTCTCCGCGATCGCAATCACCGGTGCATTGGTGTTGCCGCTGATAAGGGTCGGCATTATGGAGGCATCGACCACACGCAGTCCATTCACGCCGCGAACGCGCAGATGGCTATCCACTACCGCCATTTCGTCCTGCCCCATTTTGCAGGTTCCTACCGGGTGATAAATGGTCTCCGCATTCTGACGAATAAAATTGGCTATCTCGTCGCGCTGACGAATTGCTTCGCCAGGTAACCACCAACGTTTGTGCAGGGTTTTAAGAGAGGCCTTCTCGATAATGTCCCGGGCCATTTCAAATCCCTCTACCAGCACCTGCAAATCGTCCGGGTGCGAGAGGTAATTCGGCTGAATCAGCGGCAGCGCTTTGGGGTCGCGGGAAGCCAGGGTGATGGTTCCGCGGCTTTTTGGCCTGAGCGCACACGCGTGCAGGGAGTAGCCATTGCCGGGCTTCTTGGTCATTCCGTGGTTGAAAAGCGGCGTAGCACTCAGGTGAAACTGGATATCCGGAAAGTCCGCGGCCAGGCTGGAGCTTGCGAACCCACCCGCCTCGGCCACATTGTTGGTCAGCATACCGCGATTCAACAGCAGGTATTCCGGCAGCCGCAGCGCAGCCTTGAGCTTCGGCCACAGCGCATCGTTAAAACCCACCGCCCGGTTAGTTTCTACCACCTGGGTAATATCCAGATGGTCCTGTAAATTCTGCCCTACGCCAGGCAGGTGACACTGGGGAACAATACCCAGCTTTTTCAACTCGTCCTGCGGGCCTATCCCGGAAAGCATCAGCAACTGTGGAGACTGTATCGCGCCCGCACACAGGATGACCTCCTTGTTGGCGACGATGCGCTGCCCGTTGCGCAAAGTGACAGCAGCTACCCGGTCGCCCTTGAGCTCAAGTCCGGCGGCCGCAGCGCTGGTGAAAATACTCAGGTTGGGCCGGTTCTTTACCGGGTAGAGGTAAGCGGTGGCGGCCGAACAGCGCCGGCCAAATTTCTGCGTAACCTGGTAAAAATCAACACCGTTCTGGTGGTGACCGTTAAAGTCATGGTTGATTCGGTGCCCAGCCTCGACCGCGGCACTTACAAATGCCTGCCCGGCCGCCGACTTCCATTTCAGGTCAGATACGGCCAGTGGCCCATAGCCACTGTGATAGGCATCGCTTCCACGCTGGTTCCCTTCTGCGAGTAGGAAGTACGGCAACATTCCCGACCAGCCCCAGCCGGGGTTTCCCGCCTGCTCCCAGGCATCGTAGTCGCCGGGGTTTCCGCGGGTATAGATCATTGCATTGATGGCACTGCTACCACCGAGTACTCGGCCGCGAGGCCAGAATAGGCGACGATTATCGAGGTTCGCCTGGGGCTCGGTATAGTGGTGCAGATTGAAGCGCTTGCCGGGAAGCAGGTAACCGATGCCGACCGGCATCTGGATAAGGAGATTGTGATCGGAGGGGCCGGCCTCCAGCAGGCAGACACGGTTCTGCTCATCCTGGCTGAGGCGATTGGCCAACACGCATCCGGCAGAGCCGCCCCCCACGATCACATAGTCGTACACCTTGGTCTTTGCCATGCCCAGCTCCCGCCCTTTTCAATGTTGTTATGGATTCGTACCGAGCAATCCGGCTCAGGTCAATACCCAGAACATTGTAGACCGGGGGCGCGAAGGGGCTCTCGGGAGCCCCGGGCAAGTCAGGTTGGGGTCGTCAGGGCTACCCCTTGGAGGAATCCAGCGACACCGCGCGACCGGCGCGCTTGCCATCGGCACTGCGCGCGCGCAGGGACTCGACATCTTGCGGGGCAATATCGTCGGTCAGGGGCTTCCAGCTCTCGCCATCGAAGTACTCCAGCGCCAAGCCGGGGTAAGGCAGTGCGGTTTTCACACTGTCGCCATCGGCCACAGCACCGGGTACCGGTACTCGGTAACCGATTCCTGCCCGATCCAGTTTCAGCAACTCCTTGTTACCCAGCGCGGCGGAGAAATCCAGCCAGTCCCGGGCCAGGGCCTGTTTGTCGACAAAAGTGGTCTCGCCAGAAAACGTCTGGCCTTCCTGAATCGGCAGCTCCCAGGCGGCCTTGTGCCAGGCGCGCTCAGCCAGTGCCAGAAGACGCGGAAACACCTGGTACTCCACCGCTTCATCGGTGCGCACCACTTCACTCCAAAGCTGCCCCTGCAGACCTCGCACGCTGCCGGCAAACTCCGCGGATGGAGAGGTAGCGGCCCAGCTGTGGCCGTCGCGATTGGGGTAGAGCTCTGCCAGCTGTGCGGTATTCAGCGGCGCATAACTGAACGTTTTACGGGTATCGGTATAGCGGGATGCCCAGTAGTAGCCACGCTCTTTAGGATCTACCTCTTGCGGCATATCGAAGTAGAGGTAATCGGAGTGTGATTGAACCAGGTCAAACCCGGTCTCTGCAAAGTGCACACTTTCGTCACCACCGCCCCAGAACAGGGGCGCCCAGGAATTGACGTAGTTGTTTTCTGTCGCCAGTTCCTCGTCGGCATCATTGATTTTCTTTACCCCGTCATTCCACGCAGCCATGGTGGGAATACCGGCGTCCGCCACCAGCCTGCTCACACGCTTGGCATAAAGCTCGCCCAGCTCATCGATGGCCTTCACTTCACCATTGGCAATCAGCTTTTGACACTGGGGAGAGTTGGTCCACGGCTTGTTGCGCTGCTCTGCCACTACATCGCCCTTTGCCGGGTTTTCACCCGGGCCCACTTCAAATGAGGCCGTCGCGAGAATATTCACTGCTTCATCGCCGCCGAAGTGCCAGCTTTTCAATGCCTGACCGGCGGAATCGTGCATGGCTTTGACTTCCCGGATCAGTTTGCCGACAAAGTTGTAGGTCGAGTCCACGCAGGGGTTTATATAGCTGTCGTCATAAAACTGAACCGACAGGTACTGGGTATCGTCTTGCGGGTCGATGAGTCGGTAGGCTTCCGCGGCAGCCGGGTCTGCGTCTTTCAGCTTGCGATACCGCGCTTCCATCGCCACCACCGCAGAGCGGGCGTGCGCCGGCATATCGAATTCTGGTACCACCTCGATCTGACGGTCGGCGGCATAACGCAGAATCTCTACATAATCGTTCACGCTGTAAAAGCCGCTGCCAAAGTTGTCCGCCTTGGGCCCGGAACCAAGCTGGGGCAACAGACAGCGGTTTTCTTCAAGGTCAAAGCAGCGCTGGCTGCCGATTTCGGTCAGCTCCGGCAGTCCCGGGATTTCCAGCCGCCAGCCCTCGTCATCAGAAAGGTGGAATTGGAACTTGTTGAGTTTATAGGCCGCCATCTGGTCGAGCAGCTTGAGCACCACTTCTTTACTGTGGAAGTTGCGCCCCACGTCCAGGAAGAACCCGCGGTGAGGGAAGCGTGGTGCATCTTCTACAACCACTAACGGCAGGCTATTACTTTTCAGGTCAGTCGCCGCCAACAGAGACTGGACACCGTAAAAGGCGCCACTTTCATCAACTCCCGTCACTTGCGCACCATCCGCGCCAACAGACAATCGATAGGCTCCCGCAGGCTGCCCCTCAAACCCGGACGCATCAATGCTGACCGCGACCGGGTAAGCATCGGGCCCTCTGGCCGCCAGGCCCAGGGTTTCAATTCTCTGTTCCAGCGCTGCCACACTACCCTGCCCCAGCCCTTTTGCCTGTAGAGCGAGGCCGTGAGCCAGCTCTACCGGCGCACCCTGCTGTACTTTTGCCGACAACGGTTTCGGGATGATTCGTCCCCGCCAGTCGTTTCCGGTGTCGCCGATCGATTCAGAATCGCCGGTAAAACGCTCAAAGCGGCTGGCGGCGGTGGCAAGAGTGTTGGCATCGTTTGCCACCCGCTTCCAGTTGTCCGGATGGTTTTTATTGATGGGCAGGACAATGTCTTTCAGGTCATCCGTATCCGTGGACTGGATGACACTCGCCTTGCCGTCGGCATCCACGACAAACAGCCGCGGCTGGAAGTCTGACTCAAATTGCATCCAGCTTTCCGAGAGAAAATCCAGAGGCAGCGTCTCGCCGCTGGCGATACCGGCGAAGTTCTCCGTTGGGGTGAGGCGGTGGAGGTCGCCATTGACACGTTCAAGCGTGAACGCGTCACTGTTCAACAACGCCAGAGAGCGGCGCACGCTGTGAAAATAGAGCTGCCAGTCCCGCTCATCGGCACCGATGTCGGGGCCATTATTGATCAGGCTGATCCGGTATTTGGAGCAGGTGGCCTCACTGCCCCCCACTTTCTTGCACTGGGCACGCAGCCCATCGTCCACGCCCTGAAAATTGATCAACACCTCCTGGGTGACATCAAAGTTGGCCGCAATGCGTGCCGGCGCTGGTACTGCAGATCCAGTAGTGCCTGCCGGGGCGGTGGATTCGGGGTCTGCGCAGGACGCTATAAAGGCGGATAGCGCCAGGCTGGCAAAGAGGGGGAGCCGTTTCATCGATCTTCTCTTTTTAGATACACGCACCTGAGTAGATGCACCATTGAATTCTTATGTGTCTGAGCGGGAAAACGGGTCCCGGTCGACCGTCCACCTTAGCGTAAAAGACAGCGCTGTCAACAGCGATAGGTTTCCCTCCTGCAACTACCCCCGACTCATGACCATTTACACGCCATTCGTCACATGACCGGTGAACCACCTCTCCATTTAATGATCCAAGTCGCAATCAACTATACAAAGTTTTTATAAAGAGATTTTTGACCCAATAGTTTTGGTCTTAAAAAACATTGGCGGAAACCACCGCGCAGCACCCGCAGACTGGGCGAAACTTCAGATATCAACAACAGCGGGGCTCACAGAAGGATGACTGGAATAGAGGAAATGGTCCGAGCTGCGATTGGCAAAACGCCTGAAATTGTGAGATACAACGGTTTATAAAGGGTGAGCCATAATAAATTCAGTAGCTGTTCATCAGTAATCTGAGCCAAGTAAAACGCCCCAAGGTGGAAAGATGGAAACTCGCAGTATTCGGTTTCGTTCCAACAAGCGTCTCGTATGCAGTCTTTCGGCTGCGACCGCGCTTGTATTCTTTTCCGTCTCTGCTCCTCTGCTCGCCGACGATATTTTCATCCCAGATTCCACCAGCGCACTGAACCTCCAGGCCGACAACGCGTTTTTCATTGACAGCGCCTTCGGCATGGACAACAGGGCCCTGTACGAATCCGCCGAAAACTTGCGCAACAACTCCATGGGCATGGTGCAGCGGCGGCTTAACCACCAGTGGCTGGAGCTGCATACTCGCCCGGAAGAAACCCAGAACGCCACCGGCGGCCGCGCCGTGAACGAAATCCTCAAAATGGGCTTCAAAACCTACATGGAGCAGCACAAGCGCAGCAAGCAGCATCCCCTGCTGCGTTACACTCAGAGCGGCGGCCGTCTGAACAGTGCGCTCGACTACGACGTCCGCCTGTCGGATGACAAGTTCAGGATCTCGGTCCAATACGAGTTCTGAGCCGGAGGGCGAGCGCCCTCCTCTCTTAACCCTGCCTTATATACCTGCCTTTTTGCTAGAATCCCCGCCAACTACTACCGGCGGAGACCCCCGTGCCCGACTCAACCCAGGCCCCCACCCAGTTCAACCAGCTCCCGCGCGCCGGCGTATTGCCGCGACTGATGGCTCTCATCTACGACGCCCTGATCATCGCAGGCCTGTGGATGGTATATGGGTTCCTCGCGATGCTGATCGCCTCAACCTTCGGTGGCCTGCACTGCCAACCGGAGAATGTGGATTACACCCCCTGCGTGGGCGGCCCGCTGTATCAGCTGGGTCTTGTCCTGGTTACTGCGGGCTATTTTTTCTGGTCCTGGCGGGCTGCCGGACAGACCATCGGCATGCGCGCGTGGCGACTGATGGTGGCGAATAACAACGGCATGCAGTTGAGCTGGTACCAGTGTTTTCTCCGGGCACTGGTGGGCCCGGTATCACTGGGCTTTTTCTGCCTGGGCTTTTTGTGGGGCTACTTCCGGGTGGACCGCGCCACCTGGCACGACCTGGTATCGGATTCCGAAGTACGGCAGTTACCGAAAAAGAAGAAAGACAAGAAGCTCGGCTGAACAATGCGGGCTGAAGCGGGGCTGACGCCCCGCGCAGGCCTCACAACACGCCTGTATCTAACGCGCCCGCCGCAACAGCAGCCAGCCGAGCAGGAAGCTGGCCAGAATGGGAATCAACACGGCGACAAATGGCGGGAACCCAAACACCACTGACGATGGGCCGAGCATATCCTGCACCGTCTGGAAAACGATGCCCACAATCACCCCGGTAAACACGCGCAGACCGGTAGTCACCTCTCGCAGCGGCCCGAAAATAAACGAAATCGCCATCATCACCAGGCCAGCGATGGTCAGTGGCTGCAACACTTTCTTCCAGAACGCCAACCAGTAGCGAGAGGATTCCTCGCCCTTGCGATCGAGGAATTTGCCGTAGGACCAGAGGTTGCGCGGGGACAAGTCCGATGGCATCGGAACAACCAGCGAAAACAGATCTGGTGATATATCCGAATCCCAGTATGAGCGGGCCTCCCGACTGCTGGATGCGCGCTCCGGCGTCAGGCTGGTCTGGCGGCTGTTCTGTAGCTCCCAGCGCTCCGATTCGTAATGGCCGCGCTCGGAAAACACCACCCGCTCCAGCTGGCGATCGGCATCAAACCGGTAGCGGGTAATACCAAACAACGTGCCTCCCGGCAGCGCGGCATTAAAATGGACGAACTCACCGCGGTCATGTAGCCACAACCCCTGCTCAAGCCCGGAGTTTTCAAGCTCTCCCTGGGCAATGGCCCTGCGGCTCTCGGCGGTCTGGTTGGTTACCGGTATCACCAGCTCGGCCAGCGCGAGACCCAGCACGATCAGAACCATTACCGGCTTCATCACCGCCCAGGCAATCCGCCCGATAGAAACCCCCGCGGCACGCATCACGGTCAATTCGCTGGTTCCCGCCAGAGTGCCCAGGCCAACCATACAACCCACCAGCGCGGAAAAACCCAACTGACTGTATACGCGCTCCGGAAGTGTCCACAGCACGTATTCCAGCAGGTTGCCGAACTGGTAGTTCCCCCCCAGATCCTCAAGTTCGTCGACAATCGCCGAGATCACATCCAGACCCAGGATGACCAGCAACACGGCGAGAATGGAGACGGTCACCGTACGGGCGATGTAGCGGTCAAGCCGGGACATTGGCACCTCCATTATCACCACCACTGCCATCCGGCTGATTGCGGCGCTTGCGCGGCTTGTGGTTGCGCCCGCCCAACAGTAGCAGCCCCAGAATCAGAAACGGCGGGTGCACCAGCCATATCGCCCACGCCTGCTCGATCTTGCCATCTTCGATGGCACCGCGAACGCCCTGTAGCGCGACCAGATAAATGATGTACAGCAACACCGCCGGGATCATCTTGGCATAGCGGCCCTGACGGGGGTTGGTACGGCTTAGCGGTACCGCGAGAATCGCCACCACCAGTACCAGCACCGGCAGACTGAAACGCCAGTGCAGGTTCACCCGCTCACGGGGACTGTCACTTTTCCACAGCGCGGCGGTGGACATGGATTGCAGCTTTTCACTGGCCTTGCTGCGCAGGCGCGGTATATCCAGCAGCACTTCGTAGCTGTCAAAGGCCATCTGGCGGTAATCACTCTGCCCGGGAACCCCCTCGTAGCGGTAGCCATCACGCAGGACCAGATACCGCAAACCGGTTTCAGGGTCGATCTGCTGAACCCCTTCCCTCGCCACGGTAACGATCTGGTGATCCGTATCCGTATCCCCGCGGGAGTTACCCAGCTCGGCGAGAAACACATCGTGCATGGTGGACTTGTCGTCGCTCAGCCCATCGGCGTAATACACAGCGCGACCGCCGCCGGTGGCAACAAACTTCTTTGGCACCAGGTGATCGAACTCATTGCGGGTTTTATCAGCCGTCAGCAGGTGCGAGGTACGCTCGATACCCGTTGGGGTCAGGTACAGGCTCATGGCGGCTACAAATGCCGCCACCAGCAGTGCGGGCACCAGGGTATAGCGCAGTAACTGGCGCTCGCTGAAACCACAGGCGTGCAGTACGGTCATTTCGCTTTCTATATACAGGCGGCCATAAGCCAGCAGAATGCCGACGAAAAACCCAAGCGGTATCACCAGCTCCAGAAAGCCCGGCAGGCGGTATCCCATCAGCGAAAACAGAATACCCGCAGACAGGTCGCCCGCTGCCGCTTCCGCCAGATACTTCACAAAACGGCCACTCATCACCATCAGCAACAGCACGGCACTGACGGCCAGCGTCGCGCCAAGCAGTTCGCGACAGAGGTAGCGGAAAATAATCACTGAGCGTCCAGCTTCCCTGATTGCGGTTCGAAGAAAGAAACGAATGGAAGTCGAGATTCCGATTTAGATACAAGCGGTGTCAGCATAGGACACCGGCTCAAGCAATCCGATCCTTCTCGGGTTAAACTTGTGCGGCGCATTATCACCAAAAAGCCCGGCAATGTCTCGGCCCAGAACCATCCGGAGCCATCGACACCCCGCTCTCACCGAGCAAACGAAAGCCGCGGGCCTCACAGAACATCAAGGAACCATTTACATGCAGTTCAATGCCAAGGTCACCGACATCAGCAAACAGCGCAGTGCCTGCGCCATTATCGCCGTCGACAACAAAAACCGCTTCACCGACAGCGGCAGCGCCCTCGACAAGGCAAATGGCGGCAGCCTGGCCAAGTTGCTAAAACGCGGCGATCTGGGTAGCGCAAACGGCAGCACCCTGATGGTGCCTTCGCTGGAGGGTGGTGCGGAACGCATTCTGCTAGTTCGCACCGGTAAAACACCGGTCACGCAGGCTGAATTCCGTAAACTGGCCGACGCCAGTACCAGTGCGATCAAATCCCTGAAAGACGCCACCAGCTACCTCACCGAAGTCCCCGTGCA
Source organism: Microbulbifer hydrolyticus (assembly GCF_009931115.1). Lineage (NCBI taxonomy): Bacteria > Pseudomonadati > Pseudomonadota > Gammaproteobacteria > Cellvibrionales > Microbulbiferaceae > Microbulbifer > Microbulbifer hydrolyticus. The sequence goes on from NZ_CP047491.1 coordinate 2,938,302, forward strand.
GGATGCCGACAGCAGCTGGCAGGCACAGCAGCTGGCCCTGGCCGCCGGGCTGGCCGGGTACAAATTCACCCGCTGTCACAGTGATGCCAAGCCCTACCCCCTGGCCAAATTTACGGTGCACGCACCCGACAAAAAGCAGCTGAAAACCATTCAGGACGGCGTAGAGCTCGGCAGCGCCCAAGCCGCTGGCAGCAATATTGCCCGCGAACTGGGCAACCTGCCCGGCAATATCTGCACTCCCAGCTACCTGGCCTCGGAAGCCAAGGCGCTGGCTAAAAAACACACAAAACTGACCACTACTGTGCTCGACAACAAAAAAATGGATGCCCTCGGTATGGGCGCCTTCATGAGCGTGGCCAAGGGGAGTGATGAACCTGCAGCGATGATCGCCATGAACTACAAGGGCGGCAAAGCCGGCCAGAAACCGATCGTACTCGTAGGCAAGGGCATTACCTTCGACACCGGTGGCATCAGCATCAAGCCCGGCGCGCAGATGGATGAAATGAAATTCGACATGTGCGGCGCCGCCAGTGTATTTGGCGTGATGAACGCGCTGGTCGAAATGAATGCGCCCGTGAACGTCGTCGGTGTGGTCGCTGCCGCTGAAAACATGCCCAGTGGCCGCGCCAGCAAGCCCGGCGACGTTGTCACCTCGATGAGTGGCAAGACCATTGAAATTCTGAACACCGATGCCGAGGGTCGACTGGTGCTGTGTGACGCCCTCACATGGGCTGGCAAGTTCAACCCCAGCGTGGTCATCGACGTGGCGACCCTGACCGGCGCCTGCGTGATCGCCCTGGGCAACCACGCCACCGGCCTTTACGCCAATCAGGACAAGCTCGCGGAAGACCTGATCGCCGCCGGCGAAACTGCGGGCGACCGCGCCTGGCGTATGCCCCTGTGGGATGAGTACCAGCCGATGCTGAATTCCAATTTTGCCGACATGCAGAACATCGGCGGTCGCGAGGCTGGCTCTGTCACTGCTGCCTGCTTCCTGGCACGCTTCGCCGAAGACTACGATTGGGCCCACCTGGATATCGCCGGCAGCGCGTGGAAATCCGGCGCCGCCAAAGGTGCTACCGGGCGTCCGGTACCGCTGTTGCTGCAATACATTCTGAACAAAAAGTAAGCACAACTTAAAGCGAAGCTGTGCATTTCGGGCGAAGGTTCTGCTACCGGTAACGGTTCACAGGACCTTCTGCGAGAGGGACCTCGCGGAAGAGCCCCCATGGATGGGTTCACGGCGTGTCCTGTGAACCGTTACCGGTAGCAGGGCCGCCACTGCGAGCGACTCCGTGCGCTGGGTCTCGCAAAACTTACCCGTTATCGACACCTTCGCGTCTAACTCTTGTGGCCTCGTTGTATCAATATGACCCGAATAGACTTTTACGTCCTCCCCTCCGAAAACCCGGACGAGATCCCGGTTTTTGCCTGTCGACTGGCAGAAAAAGCCTTTCGCAACGGCCTGCGGGTGCTGATTGCCGTCGATGACGCCGAACAGGCAACGAAGCTGGATGAGCTGCTGTGGACCTTTCGCGAGGACAGTTTCCTTCCCCACGCCCCCCAGAGCCTCGACCAGCAGGCCGCCATTGAGGTCAATAGCGGAGAAGACCCCGGCCAGCACCACGGCCTGCTCATCAACCTGTGCAGCGATATTCCCGGCTGGTTCAGCCAATTCGACCGCCTGGCCGAAATCGTCTGCCAGCACCCCGACTCCCTCGCCCGCTCGAGAACACGATACAGTCACTTCCGCGACAGGGGATATCCGTTACAATCCCACAAGATACCCAACTGATCCCAAGCAAAAACGAAAGCCAGCTCCATGTCCGGTCGCAAGAAAAACAGAAAACATCGCCACGGCCAGCCTCCCCATGAGTTGCTCAATGAGCTCAACTCCCTGCGGGACCTCCTCGGCAGCGAAGAAGAGGCTGACATCCCCTTGCTCGACCAGGTGGCCGAAACAGACAAATCCGGTGGGGCTGACAAAACCTACCAGAGCGCAGCGCCGAAACCACTGACAACGCCGCCCCCAATCGCACCACCGCGCCCCCTTCAGGAGGCCGACCTGCCCATCCTGTTCAGTCCCGTGGACGAGGAACCGGTAGAGGATTACACCCCGTTGCTCAGCGATGCCGACCGCGAGCTGCTGCGCCCACTGCAGAATCTGCCGCGCGAAGATGCCACCCCGGCAAGCGCCACCCGAGAACCCCAGCGTTCAAACGATGAGGCCGTTACCGGAGAGGCCAAGGTACAGCCCGTAGAACTGCCGCCTGAGCCCGCGCGCGAGGAATTCCAGCCCAGCTTGTTCGACGGCCCCCAAAAGTCGACAACGGCTTCAGTCACCAACGGCAGCAAAGACTCTGGCGACCATTCAGAAGAAGGCGTAGCTTCAGCGGCTACTCCGGCAGCTACTCCAGCGGGTACTGCAGCAGCTGGGCCCGAGGCCGCTCAGGAACCGGTAAAGAAGGCACCACAAAAAGCCAGCGGGAAAGCACAACGTCCGCTGCCTGCTGCCGTCACTGAAAATCCCTTCCTGCCACCGCATATCCGTGCCCGCCTGACTGGCGGCAGGGTTCCACGCTCGCAAGAAGGCACCCAGGCAAAAGACGTGACGCCACAGGAGCCCTCCGTATCAGCCGAGCCTCCGGAGGCTGACAGCGCCCCGCTAGAAAGCCAGAGCGATGCGGCGCACGCTGCGGAAGCCAGCGCCCGCGAGCGCCTGATCGAGCAGCTGATGTCCGAGCAGCTACCCGAGCTCGAGCGCCAGCTGCGCGCCAACATCACCCTGATGGTCAACGAAATCTACCCGGAAGTCCCGGAATCGGATTGAACCAGCCACACGGCGGCGAGCACCTTTTGCCCCGGCCGGCCCCAGCGGTATAATTCCGCCCCTTTTTCATATACTCATCGATTCATTTCATCGCCCCGGTGTGACCGCATACCCGGCCCCGGGCGGCAAAGCGATTCAAAGCAAGGCATTCCCCCGCGCATGGACAAGACATACCAGCCCAACGCCATCGAACAGCAGTGGTACAAAACCTGGGAAGAAAACGGCTACTTCAAGCCCTCCGGTGACACAACGGCAGATCCCTACTGCATCATGATTCCGCCGCCCAATGTCACCGGCAGCCTGCATATGGGCCACGGTTTCCAGGAATCTATCATGGACGCCCTGATCCGCTACCATCGCATGAAGGGCGACAACACCCTGTGGCAGGTTGGCACCGACCACGCCGGTATCGCCACCCAGATGGTGGTGGAGCGTTTGCTCGCCGCCGAAGGCAAGTCCCGCCATGAGCTGGGCCGTGACAAGTTCATCGAGAAGGTATGGGAGTGGAAAGAGGAGTCCGGCGGCAATATCACCCGCCAGCTGCGTCGCCTCGGCGCCAGCCCGGACTGGTCCCGCGAACGCTTTACCATGGACGACGGCTTCTACAAGGCCGTGCAGGAAGTCTTCATCCGCCTGTACGAAGACGACCTGATCTACCGTGGCAAGCGCCTGGTGAACTGGGACCCAAAACTGCACACCGCCATTTCCGACCTGGAAGTGCTGAACGAGGAAGAACAGGGCCACCTGTGGCACTTCCGTTACCCGCTGTCTGACGGTTCCGGCCATCTTGTCGTGGCCACGACCCGCCCGGAAACCATGCTCGGCGATACCGCCGTCGCAGTGCACCCGGAAGACGAGCGCTACAAGCACCTGATCGGCAAGACCATCAAGCTGCCCCTCACGGACCGTGAAATCCCGATCATCGCCGACGATTACGTCGATCTGGAGTTCGGTACCGGCTGCGTGAAGATCACCCCGGCCCACGACTTCAACGACTACGAAATGGGACAGCGCCACAACCTCGAGATGATCAACATCCTCGATCAGGACGCCAACCTCAACGATAACGTGCCGGAAAAATACCGCGGCATGGAGCGGTTTGCCGCGCGCCAGCAGATCGTCGACGACCTCGATGCCATCGGCTGCCTGGAAAAAATCGAGCCGCACACGCTGAAAGTCCCCCGCGGTGACCGCAGTGGTGTGGTCATCGAGCCGTGGCTCACCGACCAGTGGTACGTCAAAACCCAGCCGCTGGCGGAAGAAGCCATCAAGGTGGTGGAAGACGGCCGCGTGGAATTCGTACCCAAGAACTACGAGAACATGTACTTCTCGTGGATGCGCGATATCCAGGACTGGTGTATTTCCCGCCAGCTGTGGTGGGGTCACCGCATTCCGGCGTGGTACGACAACGACGGCAAAGTCTACGTCGGCCGCAGTGAAGAGGAAGTGCGCAAGAAGCACAACCTGGGCGACATCGAACTGCGCCAGGACGACGACGTGCTCGATACCTGGTTCTCCTCCGGCCTGTGGACCTTCGGGACCCTCGGCTGGCCGGAAGAAACCCCAGAGCTGGCGGCGTTCCACCCCACCTCGGTACTGGTAACCGGCTTCGACATCATCTTCTTCTGGGTCGCACGCATGATGATGCTGACCCTGTACTTCAAGAAGGAAGTGCCGTTCCACACCGTGTATGTACACGGTCTGGTGCGCGACAGCCATGGGCAGAAGATGTCCAAGTCCAAGGGCAACGTGCTCGACCCCATCGACTTGATCGACGGCATCGACCTCGAGAGCCTGGTGGCCAAGCGCACCACCGGCATGATGCAGCCGCACCTGCGGGATAAGATCGAAAAGCAGACCCGCAAGGAGTTCCCCGAAGGTCTCGCCCCCTACGGCACCGATGCGCTGCGTTATACCTACTACTCGCTGGCCTCCACCGGCCGCGATATCAAGTTCGACGTCGGCCGTATCGAGGGCTTCCGAAATTTCTGCAACAAGATCTGGAATGCCTCCCGCTATGTGCTGCAAAACTGCGACGGCCAGGACTGCGGCCAAGATGGCAGCGACAATTTCGAGCTGACGATCGCCGACCGCTGGATCATCTCCCTGCTGCAGCGCACTGAAATTACCGTGAAGGAAGCAATCAGCAATTACCGCTTCGATCTCGCCTCTCAGGCCCTGTACGACTTTACCTGGGGCGAGTACTGCAGCTGGTACCTGGAGCTTTCCAAACCGGTACTGTGGGACGACAACGCGTCCGACGCGGTGAAGAAAGGCACCCGCCGCACCCTGATCCGTGTACTCGAAACCATCCTGCGCCTGCTGCATCCGCTGATGCCCTATATCACTGAGGAAATCTGGCAGCGCGTTAGTGCGCTGGCCGGCAAGACTGGTGACACCATCATGCTGCAGCCGTATCCGGAGGCCAACGAGCACCGGATCGATGAGAACGCTGAGGCGGCCATTGCCTGGCTGAAAGACGTGATCGAAGGTGTGCGTAATATTCGCGGAGAGATGAATATTTCCCCGGCGAAGAAGATCCCGCTGATCCTGCGCGGTGGTTCCAAGCATGATGAAGACCTGCTCAGGCAGACCCGCGGCCTGCTCACCAAGCTGGCGAGCCTCGACTCTATCGACTGGCTGGGCCAAGGCGTCGAAGCACCAGCCTCCTCTACCGCCTTTGTGGGTGATCTGGAGTTGCTGGTACCCATGGCCGGCCTGATCGACGTGGAAGCGGAAAGCGCGCGAGTGCAGAAGGAACTGGACAAGCTGGACAAGGACCTGAAGCAGGTCGCGGGCAAACTGCAGAACCCGAACTTTGTCGACAAGGCGCCGGAAGCTGTGGTCAACAAGGAAAAGCAGCGACTGGCGGACCTGGAAAGCACCCGTGCACGCTTTGTCGAGCAGCTGGAGTCACTGAAGAACCTGTAAGTTTTCCGGTTCTTCCACGCAAAAAAATGGCGAGCCCTAAAAGCTCGCCATTTTTTTTATCTTAACGCCGGGGAGATATTTTCAAACCAGCGGCTTCGCCGCAAAGTAATCCATAGAGTAAGCCACCCGCTCTTCCGCATTCTTTTCCAGCTGCTCCATATCCATGGACTCGATATGTTCAAGCCGTGTACGCAGACCGATGCCATTGGCAATCTGGATCGCCAGGCCCGGGCGCGCATTCGCCTCAAGCAGCAAAGGGCCACGCTTGCGATCGAGCACAATATCGCATCCCAGGTACCCAAGCCCGGTCATTTCATAGCAACTGGCCGCCAGGCGCACCAGCTCCTGCCACCCCGGCACCACCAGATCCGCAAAAGGCATCTCCGTATCCGGGTGCTTTTCAATACGCAGTCCCCGCTGTACTGCATGGCATGATCTACCGGTGGCGAGATCCACACCCACACCCACCGCACCCTGGTGCAGGTTGGCCTTGCCATCGGAATCATGGGTCGAGCAGCGCAGCATGGCCATCACCGGGAAACCACGGAATACGATCACACGGATATCCGGCACACCTTCAAAGGAGTAATTGTCGAAGATCGGGTCGAAATCCACCAGGGCCTCGATCATCACCCGGTCCGGCTTGCCGCCCAGGCTGTAGAGACCGCTGTGTATATTGCTCACATGACGTTGGATATCCAGCGCGGTGACCTTGCTGCCCGAGGGCTTTACATATTCATCGCCATCCCGCCCGACGATCACCAGGATCCCTTTACCACCGGAACCCCGCGCCGGTTTGATCACAAACTTTTGCAAGGGCTCAATCACCTGCATGACCCGGGTGCGACTGGGCTGGGTCTCGAACGCAGCGATCAGTTCGGGAACCGGGATACGGTAGCGTTTTGCCTGGCGCTTGGTATTGAGTTTGTCATCGACGATGGGGTATTTATCGCGGTCGTTATAGCGCGCAATGTAGTGCACATTGCGCGCGTTCATGCCCAGCACGCCGAGTTTTCTCAGCGTAAACGGCGAGACCAGACCACCGCGAAAAAAGGATGGCAGCTGCATCAGCGTACCAGCTGGCGGAACCGCGCCAGTTCACCAAGCCGGAAACCGGTGTAGTTACCGACGATCATGATGAAGCCCAGCAGCACCAGCAGCAGCTCGGGGAAATTGAAGGTCCAGTGCTCAATGTAGCGGTTGGTCATTACCCACCAGGCCATCACCGCCACCAACAGGCTGCCACCGGCCTGGATTACGACTTCGTACGGGCCGTCTTCTTCCCACACTATGGACATCCGCTCGATGGTCCAGGCCAGGATGATCATCGGGAAGAAAGTGACCGTCAGTGCCTGCTCAATTCCCAGCTTGTAGCTCACCACGCTGATGGCGCCCATTAATATCACCACCGTGACCACCACGGCGGCGATCCTCGCCACAAGGAGCAGGTTGAGCCTGCTGAGATAGAAGCGGATCCACAGGCCGAGGATAAGGATCAACACAAAAATGGCGAGGCCCGTTAACAGCTGGGTTTCGATGAATGCAATGGCCAGCAGCACCGGCATAAAGGTACCGGAGGTACGCAGCCCCACAAATACCCGCAGCAGTACGACGACCAAAGCGCCAACCGGCACCAGCAGGATCAGCTTGAAAATACTCTGTTGCTCGATGGGCAGGCTGTAAATGGAGAAATCCACCAGCGCTTCTTTTTCCTGGCTGGTACTCAACATGGCCACATCCCGTGCGGGAACATCGTTGGAAATCACCGAGAAGGTAACGCCCGAGTTGCGGCCACCTTCAACGTCCAACAGGCTCTTGCCACCACGCTGCCAGATGAAAAAGTTCTTCGGCACACCCGGCGAGCCACTCAATGGCTCGAATACCACCCAGCGCTTTCCATCATAGATTTCCAGCAAGTCTTCCGGGTCCAGGCGGCGACGATCGTCTTCCAGGTACAGGCCGCGAATGCGGTGCGCGGGAATATCTGCAGCCGATAGCACCAGCAGCGCGATATCCACAAAAGAACGGTCTTTGTAGTAGCCGAAAATCAGATTCCGATCCTGATTGCGGTTGTCGCCCAGGGCGGTGAGCAGTTCAGAGGTGAAAGTTCGCGTATCCGACGAGCGCTCCCGCGCGGTTTCCACCAGTGAGTAGATCGCCTGCCGCACGGCCTCCTGCTCGCGCGCACCGAGCAATGGCTTCACCACTTCGGTGCTCAGGTCCAGCGGCTGCTCCAGAGCAGCGCCCGGAGTCTGGTGAACATCCAGCTGGTAAAACAGCGACTGCGCACCGGTTGCCTGACGCTTGGCCCAGACCGCACGATACTCATCGTCTTCACGAATGACATTAAAGCCGTAACCGGACGAACTGAAGGTTTCCCCCAACACTTCCATATTGCGCTGAGCGCGGGGCAGCGTGAGCGCGGCCTTGGCCGGGCCGCCATCGGCGTTGAAGTGAACCTTGGCTTCGATGGTCCAAACGGTGCGGTACTCGCCAGGCAACAGAGGAAAGCCCAGCTCAACGCTTTTGTAGATGGTGAGGCCGGCGCCCATGAGTGCGAGCAGCGCGGCAAGAATATAGACCTGAGCCCTTGGCGACATTCGCCATTCCCCAATTAATGATTGTTCGCAGTTTGTGACCGCTTATTTTTGCCGTTTACCGACGAATCTGCCAGTAACCGACCCACATTTTCAGGTTTCAGAGGAACTATTTACTGAAGGAAGGGAGTTTAGGCTTACCCTGTACCTGCTTGCGGCTGACATCCACCACCGCAGCATCTTTCAGGAAGTTGCGCCCTACCAGCAGCGGAAACTCGAACTCACCGCGCTCGACCAGGTTCACTTCCACCATATGGGTTACGCCTCCGACTGTCAGGCTCATATCCACAATCGGACGACGCTGGCGGTCAAATCCCGGGCGGGCGACCCGCACGTGACGTTTGATGGGTAATTCGATTTTCTTCGGCTCAGCGTCACTGCCATCGCTGAGTTTGAAGCGTATCCAGTCGCTGCCGTCCCGTTCGAAGGGCGTCAACTCCAGCACACTGAGGGAACTGGTTGCCGCGCCGGTATCCACCAGGGCACGCAGACGCAGGTCGCCCGGCTCAACGGTGAAGAACTCTTCCGAGCCCAGTACCAGCTTGTCTTTGGCCACCGGCACTTCCACAACCTTCTCGAAGTTGCGCTCGATCACCCGCTCCACCACTTTTACTTCCGGCTCCGCACACACCACGGTTTCAACCGGCGGGCACTGCGCGGGATCCAGGGGCGTTTCGGCAGGCTGCGGGGAGGGCTCGGCAACCGGGCTCGGGGTTCCTGCCTGGCGCAGGCTTTCACAGCCGGCGAGCAGCTGCATAACCAGCAACAGGGAAATTGAAGGCAAAAACCGCATCTGTTTTATTACTACCTTAGGGCGAGAGTCCTGCCCTTTGTGTGCTGTTTTTAAGTAATCCTGGCGGTATCGGACCCGGGCCATCCATGCTGCCCGAATTTTGCAAAGCCCGGATATTACCTTATCCGCCAAGCGACTGCACCGCCCCCCATAAACAGGGTGGCAGGGACGGCTCGGCGTAGAGAAGCATAGTCGCGGACAGATTACCGAACTGCATGGTACCAACTAGTCACAACGAATCAAGCGACAGCGGGATACCCCCCGGACTTTCAACCCCGCTCCAGCCGCTCGTCGATTTCGATCAGTTTGCGTGTCAATCCGGCGCTGGGCAGGTCGAGACCGCGAAAATATTCTTCCGCCATCGGGGCTATCCCGCACTTCTGGGGCAGCGGGTGTTCCCGCTCCACCAGCTGGCTCATCCGCGGCAGAAACACAAACTGCAACCACTGGGGCAGCGTCAGTGTATCCACGCAAAACGGCTGGGTGCTGGCCAGTGCCTCCGGGCCTGGCGGTTCCGCATCCCACAACTCCAGCGTCCGCAGCTCCATTTCCAGCTCCAGCAACAGGCTGGCGATATCGGGGTAAATCGACTTCATAGGGCCCAACAAGTTCAATTGATCATGCGCCGGAACGGCGGCAGCGAATCCAGCATGGCACGCCCGTAGCGCTTGGTCACAATGCGCCGGTCCAGCAGGGTGATGATGCCGCGGTCCTTTTCCGTGCGCAGCAAGCGGCCGCAGGCCTGCACCAGTTTCAGTGCCGCATCCGGCACAGTTATCTGCATAAAGGGGTTGCCACCCTTGGCTTCAATCCACTCTGCCAGCGCCGCCTCGATGGGATCGTCCGGCACCGCAAAGGGTAATTTGGCAATAATCACATGGCGACAGTAATCGCCGGGCAAATCCAGCCCCTCGGCAAAGCTGGCGAGACCGAACAGCACGCTGTGACCACCGCTATCGACACTCTTCTTGTGGCTGTCCAGTAACTGCTGGCGGGACTGCTGCCCCTGCATCAGGATACGATTGCGCCAGGTACCCGGGAGGGATTCATACACGGTTTCCATCTGCCGGCGGGACGCAAACAGCACCAATGCGCCACCACTGCCACCACCGGATTCCTTGTCGCTCAACAACCCGGGCAGCGCATTGATCACCGCATCGGTGTGCAGATCCGCATTGTTGGCTTCCACCGCATCCCTCGGTACCCGCAGCTCTGCATTGGAGAAATCAAACGGGCTGGGAACAACTTCATAGCTGGCGTTATCCGGAGTGCCCGCGCGCATTTTCAGCCGGTCGAAGCGCCCCAGCGCCGTCAGTGTGGCCGAGGTCAGTACCGCGCCATAACAGCGTCGCCACAGGCTGTATTCGAGGGTTTTGCCGGCCAGGATCGGTGAGCTGCACACCTCAAAATCAAACGAGCCGCCCCAGTCCACCAGGGTTACCCAGCGCGCCTGGGGCACCGAGCCCTGATCTTCCCGGGAGTAGTTGGCCCACAGCTCCAGGTTGGCTTCGGCGCGGCCGTGCCAGCTGCCGAGCACCGGATACCAGCGCTCCAGATCTACGATCGGCACCGGGCTGTGGGCATCTTCCATCATGCGCTGGACGACCTGCACCATCTTGCCCAGCAGCGCTTCCATCTCGTCAAAATCTTCCCGCAGCTGGTCCGCCAGTTGCATCAGCGACTCCGGCACCACCCCACCCTCAAACCGGTGGCGCGCACTGCGCCCGGGCCCCGAGCCGCCGCCGCGGCGGTCCTCGTCAAACTCGCACAGGTCCTCCAGCAGTGGCCATGCCATCTCCAGCTTCTGCTTGGCGGCGGTGAACAGCGCGGGCAGCTCCTCCCCGGCACGGTCCAGCTCGGCACCGTCACCGATCTCACCGAGCAGCTGGCTCAGATTCTTGTTGGCCTGGTCCAGCCAGCCGGTGGTGGCGCCGACCCGGCTGTGGTGGGCGAAGTGGTTGAGAGCCTTGTCCGGCAGGTGGTGTGCCTCGTCCAGCACATAGATGGAGTCTTCCGGCGCCGGCAAGATCGCACCCCCACCGAGGGCCAGATCCGCCAGCAGCAGGTCGTGGTTGGCGACGATCACCCGGCTCTTGCCGAGGCTCTCGCGGGCGCGGAAAAAACTACAGCTGCTCACATGGGGACAGCGGCGGCCGCTGCACTGGCGATGGTCCGTGGTAACCCGGCTCCAGTCTTCACCTTCGATGGTGTCTTTCCAGTTATCCCGGTCCCCATCCCAGCTGCCGGTAGCGAGCTGGTCGGCCATGTCCCGGTACAACTTGATCCCGACATCGTCCACCTGGGGTTTTTCATCTTCGTACAGCGCCATGGATGCGCCGACACCGCTGGAGGTGAGTTCGGTGAGCAGCTGGTCCAGCTTGGACAGGCACAGGTAGCGCCCGCGCCCTTTGGCAAGGGAAACCTCAAACTTGAGCCCGGAATGACGGATCAGCTCGGGCAGATCCTTGTTGATGATCTGTTCCTGCAGGGCGACCGTGGCGGTAGAGACAACGAGGGTTTTATCGTGGGCAACGGCGAGGGGAATGGCGGCCAGTAGATACGACACTGTCTTACCAGTACCGGTACCTGCCTCCACCACGCAGATGTGCTGCCCGTCAGTCTTGCCGTGGTCACGCTCACCGGCACCATTGCGCTCGATCCCGCCGAGGGCTCGGGCAATAGCGGCAATCATCAGCTTCTGGCCGTAGCGGGCCTTTAGCTCGCGGCCGTTGAGAAACTGGCGGTAGGCGTTTTGGATGGATTCTTTGTCTTTTTCGCTGAGCACTGGGGACCGGCTGGATTCGCTTTGGGAGTTAAATCAGCCGGGCATTATCCACGCTTGCTCAGGGTTTAGCCAACTCAGTTTCGATTCAGCGGCTGCGCTGCGGGTAGCCAGTGAGTGCTACTGTTCGTAGGCCAATCGGGAAACCACCGGATTGGCATAACCCTGAATGGCCTTGTCCCGCCAACGCTCATCAATGGCCGCCATACGCTGCTCAAACTTCTCACGAATCTCCTGGTGCTCGTCAGGATGCCAGGGCTTGGGCGGGTAGCCCACCGGCAGCTGCGGCGCTTCACCGTAGATCATCTGATAAGCGATGAGATTGGTGGGATGCAGGACGTAGTTGCCGATGATCTGGCGGTCGATCTCATCCGCGAGAGCGGTGACATCATTGAAGTCTTTCTCGATCGGCGTGCCAAACGCTGCGTGGACGTGGCCCTTGTGCCCCACCACGCCCTTGGCGATGCTGCCCAGGTCCTCGTGCGCTTGTTTCTGGTACTCGTCCTGGTGCTCGGTGATGTACAGCTCGCGGGCCTTGTAGCGATCACAGGGGTCCCACTCGTAGGAGATTGACAGCGGCACAATGTGCAGCTCGCGCCAGAACTCGGCAAACGACTGCTCTTTCGGCTTGGCCATTCCGAACATCGCGGCCAGCGCTGGATTGGTGCGATCGCGGCCATCTTTGGCACGGCCGGCGCGCTGGGCAATCCACACATGCTCATTCTCGTTAACGATCGAATGGTGGATGTATCGGGACAGCGTGGTCGCTGCCATCAGCTTCTCGCGGCGGCTGCCGGAGCTGCGCTTCACCACAAAACACTTGTTCAGCTTCATGATGTCGGTCGCGAACTGCTTGGAGAGCAGGTTGTCGCCGATGGCAATCCGGGAGGTCTCGTGACCTTCCTTGTACATGGCAAGGATCGCCAGGGCCGGGTCCATGGCGATGTCGCGGTGATTGCTCACAAACAGGCAGGCGCGATCCTTGGGCAGGGTATCCAGGCCGGAAATGCTCAGGCCACAGCTGGTGCGATTGACCGCCTTCTCGAGGTATTTGGCGATTACATCCTGAACACCACGTACATTGTTGGCATTGCGGAATTCAAAGCGTACGAGCTGGCGCACCAGCCAGGCTAGCGGGCGCTCGAGCTTGCCCGCCATCCCGGGCAACAAAAAGTGCGCCACCACCCGGGACATCTCCGGGTCTTCTATCAGGCGACGGAGCGCCGGGCGCACTTCATCGTCCCGATACGGGCGAATTTCATCGAATTGACTAGTGTCCAGATTTCTCGCATTCATGGGATTCAATTACCTGCCAACATCAGCGCGCAATCGCTGCGGACGCCGCGCTCTGGCTCTTTCTTATTGTGGCCCAGCCAGCTCCGGGCGAAGGAGCCGTGGACAAAACCGGCGCAGAACATACCGGAAGCGAGGGATAACTGCCAGCGCTGAGGCAGACTCGGCGGTTAACCCCACGGCAAACACCCGGTTCCCGACCACTATAGACATATACAGGCCCGCCCCCGAGAATAGAGCGCTTTGCGTCATACATAACAAGAAACTGACCAGGCAGCCCAGCCACAAGCGGGGCAGCCAGGCTTAGGCCAGACTTAGGAGAACACCTTGAGCCAGACCAGTTCCAGCACTGCCAGCGAGTCTCATCCAAAGGACCCGCAGCACAAGCACCGCACTCCCAGCCTGCTGGATGCACTGATCCCCCTGCTGATTCTCATCGCACTACTTTCCCTCTCCGTTTATTTCTACGGCGCCGACTCCTCTTACGGCCCCAACCAGATCGCCCTGCTGCTCTGTGCCGGCGTCGCTGCACTGATGGGGATGAAAAACGGCTTTACCTGGAAGGAGATGGAAGGCGGCATGCTGCACGGCATCGGCCTGGTGTTCGGTGCCATTCTGATCCTGCTCGCGGTCGGCGCGTTGATCGGCAGCTGGATTCTCGCTGGCACAGTGCCGTCGATGATCTATTACGGCGTGCAGATACTGTCGCCGCAGTGGTTCTACGCCGCCAGTTGTATCATCTGCGCCATCGTCGGCCTGAGTATTGGCTCCAGCTGGACCACCGCAGGCACCCTGGGTGTGGCATTAATGGGTATCGCCGGCGCACTGGGCCTGAACCCGGCGGTTACCGCCGGCGCGGTCATCTCTGGCGCTTACTTTGGCGACAAGATGTCTCCCCTTTCAGACACCACCAACGTCGCTGCAGCGGTCACCTCCAATGACCTGTTCCTGCATATCCGCCATATGCTGTGGACCACCATGCCCGCGTTTGTGATTGCGCTGGTGATCTTCTCCGTCATCGGCCTCAGCGCCGACACTACACATGCCTCAGCGGAGGATATCCAGCAGCTGCTCGGCGCACTGCAGGGCGAATTCAATATTTCCATCATCAGCATGCTGCCCCTGGCGCTGCTGCTGTTTATGGCGTGGAAGAAAATCCCCGCCTATCCCACACTGATTATCGGCTCTCTGGTGGGCTGTATGATCGCAATGATTTTCGAGCCCAATGCGACACGTCAACTGGCCGGCGGTGAAGGCAACCTGAGCCTGCTGAAAGGGGCCTGGCACAGTCTGTTCGACGGCTACAAGTCCACATCCAGCAACGAAGCGGTTGCGTCGCTGCTGTCCAAAGGCGGTATGAGCAGCATGCTCAATACCATCTGGCTGATCATTTCCGCGATGGCCTTCGGCGGTGTAATGGAGCGTGCCGGCTTCCTCGAGCGCATCGTCAACTGGGCGCTCTCCGGCGTGAAAACCGTGGGCGGCCTGATCACCTCCACGGTGCTTACCTGCTTTGGCATGAATGCCGCCGCGGGCGACCAGTACATGGCCATCATCATTCCCGGCCGCATGTTCCGCGAGGCGTTTGCGGACAAGGGTCTGCACGGCCTGAACCTGTCGCGTACCCTGGAAGACTCCGGCACCATCACCTCGGTACTGATTCCCTGGAACACGTGCGGTGCCTATATGAGCGCAACCCTGGGTATTGCTACCTTCACATACGCGCCATTCGCCCTGTTCAACATCATCTGCCCGCTACTTGCCATCGCCTATGGTTGGTTGCACTTCAAACAGATGCCGCTGGGCAAGCAGGTGCAACTACCGGTGGCCGAGGAGCGCGCGTAACCGCGCCAGCCTTCGACTTCATTTTGTAGAAATGGACGATCCACTGTCAGTGCTTCGTCCACAAACACCCTGTACCACTAACAAGTGTTAATCCGTGAGCCAGAACGACCCAGCAAACCAGTTACCCTCTACTCTGACCGCATTGATCGCCTCTGCTGATTTCAATCTGCGCTGGTTTGACGTCGGTCGTCGCATCCAGCCGATTGGACAGAACGTTGCGCAGGCTTTTGAAGAGGGCTCCGCTTCCTGGCCTTACCCATATCTTCGCCAGGCCTGGTGCGGACTGCTGCTGTGGCCGATCGACAAAGCAGCTGACAGCAATCCCGTGGTCTGGTTCCTGCGGTTACCTCTGGACGAACAGGGAAAACTGCTGCTCCCCATTCGCGACCGCTTTCTGAAACAGCTGCACAGTGCGCTCTATCCGGAAGGCAATGAGACGAAGGATCCGGGGAAGCACCTGCAGCAGGCGCTGGAGGACAGCGGCCTGGTATTCACGCCTCCAGCCGACAGGCGCGCGATTTTCCACGCAAAAGCCGGCCGGCTACTGAAACGCCCCGCCAGCGACCACTTCCCCGCCGCCAAAGCCTACGCAAAAGATCCGGCGTCTTTTCCGTGGGACCAACTGGCATTGCAGGGCATTGCGGATCTGGCCGTGCGCTGGGAGGAGGAGCATGGCCCACTCAAGGCGAATCTCCACCGGTTTGCCGCACCGGCCCTGATTCCTTTGTGCCAATGCCTGGAAAGTGAATCCATCGACCACCAGCTGGCAGAGCCTCTGATTCAGCGCGCAGAACAAACCCTGGAGAGCAGCGAGCCCGACCTGAAACTGGTCACCGCTGTGATTCGCGGGATCTCCCACAGTATTGCGACCGGTATGCGCCAGATGTTTTTGCTGAAGGTGCTGGAAAGCGACGCCGGAAAAGATGGCGAAGTACTAGCCGCGATCGGCAGCCGCTGCAGTGACGATCTGCAGGTGCCAGAACTGGCACAACTCTGGCTTGAAAATCTCAGCGCCAGCCAACCCCAACAGACCTTTAATCTGCTGCTCACCGACCTGCTGTTTCTTCCACAATTGCGCAATGACCTGCTCGAGGTCCTGCGCAACCCGGAAAGAAAGGAATCGGTAGCCCGCGCGTTTGGTGAATTTTTACAGCCCAGCGGGAACTAGCCAAAAAATCGCGCGCCAAACTCTCTTTTTTCCTAACCTGTTTTTACCGCGTGTAAAAAATATACGCGCAATTCATCGACTTTATTTCGATCATTCAAGTCAAAATTTCGACTTTTTGGCGTGAGCTTCTGCAGAATCGTTTATTGAAAGAAGAAAATTAATCCTCTTTCATGCCGCTGAAAAAAAATTTCACCCGTCCTGCAATGGACCAGCATGCAATTTGGCGGATAACCCTTCGAATTCAGGCTTATCGCCGCGACAAACTGGCGGCGGTTTTATCCTGAATTGACCTCTGGCGGCTATTTTAACCGCGCGCCTATTACACTCCATTGGGCGGTATGTTTGTAGAAAAGATTTTTACAAAGCACACCAAACAGGTGACGTTTTATTGTCTATGCTATTGACTAACATCAACGGAAAGGAGTTAGGGGATGAATTTCACTCCAGCCAAGTACTTAACCGGAATTATATGTGCACTGGTCCTCGCAGGTTGTTGTGCACCGGCTCCGATGCCGGCCGCCTGCCCTCCGGGGTCAGAACAGATTCCGACTTCCATGGCTTGTCCTGCGGACGCGGATTGCTGGATGGCATCCGATAATGTTCGCTGCATGAAAGTGGTTAAATAACCACCTTCATAACAGGTTCATGCAAATGCCGCTTCTAGGAGCGGCATTTTGCATTTTGGCCCATGCCCTTTTTTAGCGACAGCAAGCCTGAACCCAATCCTTGGGACCTTGAGGCTCGCTCCGCCTCCTCGTTTAATTCCCGAACAATCACTCCGCGACACACCCGCCGCCGACAAGCCATCGACAGAGCTTCCCGACTTCACTCAGGCTCTCCTGCATTAAACGTGTGCACCGCTGCGTAATATTGCCGCTGCATTGTGCCTGGCTGCCCACAACCGCTTGATTCGGGCACAAACTGGCCGTACAGGTTAAATGCCGTTAAAATTTGCGCCTCTCCCTTTTCTCACTTCAGCGAAGAATTTTTGATCATGGATGCTCTCCCCCTTTCTGCCGCCATCGCCAAACTGCAACAACACAAGGACCAGCAGACCTGGTCCCTGCGCGACCTGTTCGCTGCCAACCCCGATCGGGCACAGGTATTCAGCGCCGAAGCCGCGGGTATCTATCTGGACTACAGCAAAAACCTGCTAAGCACGGAAACTCTGCAGCAGCTCCTCAGCTACACCGATACCGCCGAGCTCAAAAGTAGTATCCAGGCCCTGCTCTCTGGCTCCCCGATCAACAATACCGAGCACCGCCCCGCCCTGCACACCGCCCTCCGCTTCCAGGGAGCGCCACAGACGGAGCACGAGCAGGCAGTAGCAGACTGTCGCGTGCAGATGCAAAATTTTGTGGAGCAGGTGCACAGCGGTGCCTGGACAGGCTTTAATGGCAAGCGCATCCGCCACGTGGTCAACATCGGTATCGGCGGCTCGGACCTGGGGCCACGCATGGTATGTGAGGCGCTTCGCCCCTGGCATAAACAAGATCTCAGCGTGCACTTTGTGGCAAATATTGATGGCGCCGACCTGAGCGACACCATCGCCTCCCTGCCCGCTGACGAGACTTTATTTGTCGTTGCCTCCAAGTCCTTCTCCACCCTGGAAACCCGCCAGAACGCCCTCTCAGCGCGCCAGTGGGTACTGGATGCTGGCTGTGCGGAGTCAGACCTTGCGAAGCACTTTGTGGCCGTAAGCAGCAATATTGTCGCCGCCCAGGATTTTGGCATTGCCGCCCAGAACATATTCCCGATGTGGGACTGGGTAGGTGGGCGCTACTCGTTGTGGTCCGCCATTGGCCTGCCCATCGCGCTGGCGTGCGGCTTCGATGCCTACAGCGAGCTGCTGAAAGGCGCCAACGCCATGGACACCCACTTTGCCGAGGCCGACTTTGCACAAAACCTGCCGGTGCTGATGGCACTGATCCACTTCTGGTATCGCCAGTGCTGGGGCGCCGGCAGCCTTGCGGTACTCCCCTATGCCCAGCGCCTGGCCAAGTTCCCGGCGTGGTTACAGCAGCTGGATATGGAGAGCCTTGGTAAAAGTGTGACTCGCGACGCCCAGCCCCTGCCTTACCCCAGCGGCAGTGTGATCTGGGGTGCGGAAGGCAGTAACGGACAGCACTCATTCCATCAGCTGCTGCACCAGGGCACCGACATGATTCCGGCGGATTTCGTCGCGATCAAACAGCCCACCTCCGAACTGGCCGAACAACACCAGTGGCTGCTGGCCTGCTGCCTGAGCCAGAGTCAGGCACTTCTTAAGGGCAAGTCCCTGGCGCAAGCGCGCAAAGAACTGGAAGCTTCCGGTCACACCCACAAGGAAGTACACCAACTGGCACCACACAAGGTGATCCCGGGCAACCGCCCGAGCAATACACTGATTGTGGACAAACTTGACCCGTTCCACCTTGGCAGCCTGCTGGCCCTGTACGAGCACAAGGTATTTACCTTTGGCTGCCTGCTGGATATCAACCCGTTTGATCAGTGGGGCGTGGAGCTGGGCAAGGTGCTCGGCAATGCAGTGCACGATGCCATTGAGGGGGAGATTCCAGAGGACTGGGATGGCTCTACGGCCCACCTGCTGAAATTGCTTCTCAAATAACTCGACACGCTTCTCAAACCAGCGGATCCACTTGGTGGGTTTGCTGGCGGACCCGGCACCAGGTCTCGGTTTGCAAAACTGCAAAACCGAGACCTGTCACTTTGATCCAGAGTTAACCAGACCAGAGTCTTCAATCACCTTGCCTGGTTTGCTTCTCCAGCAATGGCTTGATCAGGTCCATTGGTAACGGGAATACAATCGTGGAGTTCTGCTCCCCGGCGATATCAATCAGTGTCTGCATATAACGCAGACTCATGGCATTGGCGTTCTTGGAGAGCTCCGTCGCCGCCTCGGTCAGCTTCACCGCCGCCTGCGCCTCACCATCGGCATGTATCACCTTGGCCCGCCGCGAACGCTCCGCCTCCGCCTGCTTGGCAATAGCCCGGATCATGCTCTCGTCGAGATCGATATGCTTGATCTCCACATTGGTCACCTTCACCCCCCAGGCATCCGTCTGCTCATCCAGAATTTTCTGGATATCCACATTCAACTTATCCCGTTCGGAAAGCATCTCATCCAGCTCATGCTTACCCAACACCGACCGCAATGTCGTCTGTGAAAGCTGGCTAACCGCCTCATCATAATGTTCCACATTGATGATCGCAGACTGTGGATCGATCACCCGGTAATACACCACCGCATTCACCTTCACCGATACGTTGTCGCGGCTGATCACATCCTGGGTGGGCACATCCATCACCACCGTGCGCAAATCCACCCGCTCCATGGTCTGAATGACCGGAATGATGATGATCAGTCCCGGGCCTTTCACCGACTGAAAGCGCCCCAGGAAAAAAACCACCGCCCGCTCGTATTCCCGCAAAACGCGGATCGCGTACATCACCAGCAGAACCACTGCCAGCATCAAGAGACTCGCAAAATAGCTGACCATAACTTTGCTCCAGTTATTCGTTATTCCGGTTGTACCTGCAACATCAGACCTTTTTCTCCGATAACCTGCACCAGCTGCCCTTCGGTCAACAGGTTTTCACACTTCGCGCGCCAGATTTCTCCGTCGATTTTCACCAGCAGCACGGGCTCAACTTCCGTGACTACCGCAGTGCGCCCGACCATCGCCTGATTGGCTGCGATTTTCGGTTTGCGCAGGCTGCGCCCCACCGCGTACAAAATTCCGAGCAGGGCCAGACCGCTGACACCGGCGATACCACCAATCAGTCCCTTCGACACCTGCATACCCGGCACATCGCTGTCGATCAGCATCACCGAGCCAATCACCAACGCCACCACACCACCAATACCCAGTGCGCCAAAACTTGGCACAAACAATTCCGCCGCGATCAACAGTGCGCCTACGACGATCAGCGCCAGCCCCGCATAGTTGATGGGTAACACCTGCAGCGCATAAAACGCCAGTAGCAGGCAGATGACGCCCACCACACCGGGCACAATGGCGCCGGGGCTATAGCCTTCGAAGATCAGGCCGTAGATGCCCACCAAGAGCAGAATGTAGGCCACCTGGGGGTTGGTAATCAGGGAGAGCAACTCGTTGCGCCAGTCCGGTGCATAGGCCACCACCGGAAGCTCGGCCGTCTGCGCGTCTATTTTTTCTTTACCGCTGGCGAGCAATACTTGCCGGCCGGGTAGCTGTTTCAGCAACTGCTCGCGATTGTCCGCCACCACGTCGATGACGTTTTCCGCCAGCGCCTCGTTGGCCGTGAGTGTGGCTGCATCGCGCACCGCCTTTTCCGCCCAGTCGGCATTGCGCCCGTGACGATTTGCCAGACCGCGGATATACGCTACGGAGTCATTGATAACCTTCCGCTCCATCGCGGTACCGGGCTTGCTCGCGGATTCCTCGTCAGGCTTGCTTTCGCTTTTGCCATCGCCCTCGGTCTTTTTTTCCGTTTCATCCTGTGCTGGCGGGCCCTGCCCGGGCATGCCGCCCATCTGAACTGGAGTGGCCGCGCCCAGGGTGGTCGATGGTGTCATCGCCGCAACCTGGCTGGCGTAAAGGATATACGTGCCAGCACTGGCGGCGCGCGCGCCGGCGGGCGTGACATAGGTGACGTAGGGGATCTCGGAGGCAAGGATGTGCTGGATGATGTCGCGGGTTGCGGCATCCAGGCCACCCGGCGTGTCCATGGTAAGGATAAACAGGCGCGCCCCTTGCGCTCGGGCCTTTTCGCTGGTGCGGATCAGGTAATCGGTGGTGGCGGGCCCTATGGGCCCATTGATGGAGAGCTCGGCGATATGCGGGCGCTGCTCCCCGTCACCCGGTTCGGTTTCTTGCGCAAAACCATAAACAGAAAAAAGCTGCGCCAGCAAAAGCAGCAGGCAGGTGAGTACTCCTTTCGACAACCGCTTGTCCATATCCATTATCCCGGGTGCGAAAGAGGGAAAGGGTATACAAGCGTAACAGAACAGAGCCGCAGCACAGGGAAATCGGCGCCGGATCATTCCATGCCATCAACCGGCAGCCCGGTAGCGCCGGCCAGGGTCACCACAGCGTATTTTTTGAAGGCGCCGGCTGTTTCTTGAAGCTTCTGTGTCAGGCAAGCGCCTCGAGGGAAAACCGTGACAGGTGATGGGTGCGTCGTGGAGCGGCGCTAATCCCTCACCCGCTGTATCTGCTCGAGGCGGGAGACGCTGCCCAGGTAATCCTGCCAGCTGGCCTCCAGTTCGGCAGTCTGGTAGCGCTGGTACTTTTCCCGGTCCAGCCAGAACACCCGGGTTTTGGCCCGGCGCAGGTCGATCAACGGAAGCTGGTCGATGGCGGCAGAGCCACGCTTGAAGACCGAGCCTGCACGCGAGTTCTGGATCATGTCGCTGACAATGGTTAGGTGTACATTTTTCGCAGCGGGATCAAAATGATTGAGAGCCGCCACATCAGACAGCGCCTCATAGATAGGCGACACCGGTTGCTCGCCAGCGGAAACCGCCCGGTTGATGGCCTCGTCGAGCGGCTGCTCGAAGCGTTCCCGGTACAACGCCTGCACAAACTGCTGATTGGCCGTCAGCGCACTCACATCCTCTCCAGAGTGCGGTTTGCAAAGATCCACCACCGGCTTTGAGAGGCCATTGTAGTGATCGTCCAGCACGAAAATGGAAAAGCGGTCGTTGACTGCTGCGGATTCGAGCAGACCCGCCAGGTGGGTATCGAGAAAGTGCGTCTGGTGCGGGGACAGCGTATCCGAAGCATCGATGACCACGATGTGCTGGGAAAACCGCGGCAGGTTGGGGTTGCACAGGGTCACCCGGTCATAATCCCGCTCCGGGGCCCGCACCACCTGCACGGCAAATACGCCCAGCGCACCCAGCACCAGCACACCCAGGGAAAATAGCGCGACCCCCTTTCTGTCTTCCCGGGTCAGCCGCTGACGGCGCGCCGGTTTACCGCGTTTCCTGCTGCTCCCGAACAGTGCCATTACGCTCTCCGCAGACCGTAATCAAGCTCGAGCTTATCCACCAGTGCAGCAAGCGATTCCTGCACGGATTCACAGCGGGCGTTCACCGTATCGATCGCCCCGATATACGCTTCGTCGAGTTCATTCATCAGCGCTTCAAATGCTGCCAGGTCCTGCTGATGCTGCTCCAGTCCGGTGGTATTGAGGCGCGGCAATTTATCCAGCTCAAAGCGCAACAGTTCACCGAAATAAGCCGCGCGCCGGTTCAGCATGCGCGCAGAATATGACTGGTAATAGCGAATGAGCTCGTCCAGCAACCCCTGCGCCTTGGCGATATCCTCGTGATAGTGACGATGGATTTCCTCGCTGCGCTCGATACTCGCCTTGAACTGGATGAACTGTGCGCGGATGGTTTTTTCCTTTTCTGCCAGCAGCTCGTGTACCTCTTCCCCCAGCTCATTGATGCTTTCAATCGCCTCTTCAAAGGTTTCTGCCCAGGATTTCTGCAGCGCTCGCACCCGGCGAGTAATGGCGGTATATCCCGGGTAACGGTCGTCTACCACGAAGAACTTGGCTGTCAGCAGTATCAGGGCAATGGCACTCACCACAACCATGATCCAGGAGTTGAAGTCCTGAATACCGAGCGGCTGGTTCCATAGACTCGTCATCGCCAGCTGCGAGGCGGTAAACGGGTTCTGCTCCAGCGCCTCACGATAGTGGCCCACACCGAGCACAAAGATTATCGCCACCGCCAGCACCGCCGCAGACACCAGTACCGCAGCGCCCTTCCTCACCAGGTTCTGGTGAAAACAGTTCCTCAGGGAAAACGCCATAAACGCGGCGAAACCGAGATTGACGAGAGAGATGATAAAGGCCTGAAAGAAACCACCGACAAGGCCCAGGTCGCTGCCCTTGGAGAGAAAGAAGGCGTTCAGTACGGTTTCCAGAATGACGATAAAGAAAATCACCGAGTGATGCAGAATCCTGGACTCCCGGTAGACCGCCTCACGGGTGAGGCCATTCCGGTGCCGGAAGATCTCCAGATCCATACGCACCGCAGAATAATCCTGTGCGCTGCGCTTGAGCCCGCTCACCAGGTTTGCCATGCGGCTACTGATTTTTTTCTCGACCAGGGCATCGGTATTCTTCAGGTCCTGGAACAGCTGGCGAATCTCCACCTCACTGCGGTCGGCCAGTTCTTTGTCCAGTTCGGTCTGGCGATTTTCGTGAACACGCCCGATGATCTCACGCACAACATAGGAGCGCAGACCCTCTTCGCTTTCCGTATGATTGCGGCGGTCGTGTTCCGGGATGCCCGCTTTCACATCGCGTTCGACACGCTGCTCAATCTTGAGGGCAGAGATGGCGGCTTTGGTGGCCGGTATTGAAGTCATGCTGTCACCTAAAAACTTCCACTACATTTTAGGTTTTGGGATTCACAGGGACTTGCAGCTCAGGGCAATATCCATATTCCCTCCTTCAGAATAGCTGCTTCGTGATTGTCGCCGCTGCCGTTGCGACAAACTGTTGTCAAAAGCAGATACCGGCGCCAGCAAACCGCGCTTTTGTCACCGCCATCGACAACATGCGCAAATTCGCGCACCACGGCACTATCTAGTAGGCCTACTGCTAGTAGGCATACTGGCAGTCATACTGGCAGGCATAAAAAAACGGGCCCAGGGCCCGTTTTTTACATACACGAATGAGTCGTTATTCAGAATCCGACGGGTGACGCATCGGTGTCGGGAAAGGGAACTGGGCAATTTTGTCGCCTTTCACATCATGCACTTTGCCGACCCCCTCTTTCTCCACCTCGTCGATACGCACAATGCTGTGCATAGGGATATAGGAGCGCTTGACCGAGGAGAACTCGGTCTTCAGCTTTTCCTCGCTGGGGTCCACCACCAGCTGGGACTTCTCCCCGAATACGAATTCTTCTACTTCGATAAAGCCATACATCTCGCTCTGGTAGATAGCCCTCGCGTAGAGCTCGAATACCTGATTCTGGTTGTGGAAAATGACTTTGTAGATTGGGTTGGCCATGTAGTTCTCTGAAAGGCTGCGCCACTGGGATATAAAGGCAAGCGCCGGTAAATTCTAGTCTCGGGACTGGTCCGGGACGAGCTCACCCCGAAAAAGCGCGGAAGGTTACCACTGGAGCCAATCCCCGTCTATGCAGCCCAAAGTCGGGCCGGTATAATGCCCCACCTTTCAAATTGACCAGTTTTTAACCAGGCCCACTATGTCCTCCGAACTGTCCGAAAAACCGGTGAAAAAGCTTTTCATCAAGACCCACGGCTGCCAGATGAATGAATACGACTCTGCGCGCATGCGGGACCTGCTGGGTGAGTCCCACCAGATGGTACCCACGGATGACCCGGAAGAAGCCGACGTCCTTCTTGTAAACACTTGTTCTATCCGCGAGAAGGCCCAGGAAAAATTGTTCCACCAGCTGGGCCGCTGGAAGCACCTGAAGGAAAAGAATCCCGAGCTGGTGATTGGTGTGGGCGGCTGTGTGGCCAGTCAGGAAGGCGAGGCCATCGCCAAGCGCGCCCCCTACGTCGACCTGGTATTCGGCCCGCAGACCCTGCACCGCCTGCCGGAAATGATGGAAACCAAGAAACAGCAAAGCGGCGCCATCGTGGTGGATGTGTCCTTCCCGGAGATCGAGAAGTTCGACCGCCTGCCCCAGCCAGAAGCGGATGGCGTGAGCGCATTCGTCTCCATCATGGAAGGCTGTTCCAAATACTGCACCTTCTGCGTGGTGCCCTACACCCGCGGTGAGGAAGTGAGCCGCCCGGTCGCCGACGTGCTGGAAGAAGTGGCGCACCTCGCTGGCCAGGGAGTTCGCGAGGTAAATCTGCTGGGGCAGAACGTGAATGCCTACCGCGCAGCCGGCGAAGATGGCCAGATTGTGGACTTTGCCGAACTGATTACCTATGTAGCCTCCATCGATGGTATCGACCGCATTCGCTACACCACCTCACACCCGGTAGAGTTCTCCGATGCGCTGATCGATGTGTACGCCGAGGTTCCGGAGCTGGTGAACCACCTGCACCTGCCGGTACAAAGTGGCTCCGACCGCATCCTGATGGCGATGAAACGCGGCCATACGGCCCTGGAGTACAAGTCCAAAATTCGCCGACTGAAGGCGATCCGCCCGGATATCTGCCTGTCTTCGGACTTTATTATCGGCTTCCCCGGTGAAACCGAGCGTGACTTTGAAGCCACCATGAAACTGATTCAGGATGTGGGTTTCGATATCTCCTTCAGCTTCATCTATTCCGCGCGCCCGGGTACCCCCGCGGCAGACCTGCCGGACGAAACCCCGGAAGAGGTCAAGAAGCACCGTCTGCAGCTGCTGCAGCACCGCATCAATCAGCAGGCTGCAGAGATTGCACGCCGGATGGTGGGCAACGTGGAACGCGTGCTGGTGACCGGTGTATCCAAGAAAGACCCGGGACAGCTGCAGGGTCGCACCGAGAACAACCGGGTGGTCAACTTCCGCTTCGACGATATGGCCCTGATTGGCAAGTTTGCGGATGTATTGATTGAAGAGGCACTGCCGAACTCCCTGCGGGGTACTCTGGTGGCCTCCGAGCTGGATGGGTCGCTCGGCTAACCCACGGGAAATTCAGGTTTCGGGGCACCGTTTTGGGGGTTCCGTGGCGGTCCTGCTACCGATATCCCTTTGCGAGACACGCCGTGAACCCATCCCTGGGGGCTTGTCGAAAAGGGATATCGGTACCAGAACCTTCGCATCACGCCCACTAGACCTTGGCGAACGAATAGGTCAGCTATTGCGCGGCGCTCCGAATCTAAGGCCCTGATGCCGGGATGCGTTTCCGGGACCGTACGCGGCCATGGATGGCCGCGTCCGAGCGCACAGGGATGTGCTTGTAGCGTGTCCCGGAGACGCATCCCGGCAGCAGGGCCGCCACAGGAACATGCTAAGAAGCGGTACTGCCTGCGAAGCACAAGGCCCCAAAACAGTCAGTGACCACAAATCGTCATACTCCCCTGTTATAAGCCCCGGAACCGGTTAGAACCCATTCGTCACAAACCGACCTTTCCCCTACGAGGGAAATGGGTATAACCTACAGACTGAACCCCCAGACTAAAGGTGCATGGAAACCAATTTGGAAACACAAGCCCTCGCTCACAGCATCACCCTTGAGCCAAACGACGCCCGCCGCCTGGCCAACCTCTGTGGCCAATTCGATCAACACCTGCGCCAGATTGAACAGCGATTGGATATCGAAATCCGCAATCGCGGCAATCAGTTTGCCATCTATGGCGATGCGAGTTCCGCGCGTGCTGCGGGCGAGATCCTGAGCAACCTGTATAAGGAAACCGGATCCAAAGAGGATCTGACCCCGGACGAGATTCACCTCGCCCTGCAGGAGTCTGGCGTTGAAGAACTGGTAAAAGGTGGCCAGAAAGCCGAAGAGGGTGAGGGCGACCAGGTGGTGCTGATCCGCACCAAAAAGTGTTCCGTGCGGCCTAGAGGGATCAACCAGCGCAAATACGTGCGTGCGGTGCAGAGTAACGATATCAACTTCGGTATTGGCCCCGCTGGTACCGGTAAAACCTATCTGGCGGTAGCCTGTGCCGTGGAGGCCCTGCTCAAGGACTCCGTAGAACGCATCCTGCTGGTGCGCCCTGCGGTAGAAGCCGGTGAAAAACTGGGCTTCCTGCCCGGTGACCTCAGCCAGAAGGTAGACCCCTACCTGCGCCCCCTGTACGACGCCCTGTTTGAAATGCTGGGCTTCGAGACCGTTGGCAAGCTTATCGAGCGCAATGTGATCGAAGTGGCTCCGCTCGCCTATATGCGCGGCCGCACCCTGAACAACGCGTTTGTGATTCTGGACGAGAGCCAGAACACCACCCGCGAACAGATGAAGATGTTCCTCACCCGCATCGGGTTTGGGTCCACCGCAGTGATTACCGGTGACCCCAGCCAGATCGACCTGCCCCGCGGACAGGCCTCGGGACTCAAACACGCTATTGAGGTCCTGGACAACGTCAACGGCATCAGCTTCACCCACTTTGGGGCCAAAGACGTGGTTCGCCACCCGCTGGTACAGCGCATCGTGGAAGCGTATGACATCCACGAAGCGGAAGTGGAAGCGGAACGGGAAGCCGAACGCGCGGCGCGCAAGGCTGCGGCTCTTGAAGCGGCCGGCAAATCCGCTGGAGAAAATGCGGCCTGACGGCCGCGCCCATGAACACCAGCCATCCCGAGCACCGGGCGCAGCCCGAATCGCTCACGCCCGCTGAACTCACTCTCGATGTACAGCGGGCCACCTCCTGCACCGCACTTCCCGGCGATGACGATCTCGCCCGCTGGGCCGCCACTGCTGTGGGCGCCCATCGCGCCGAGGCGGAGATATCGCTGCGGATCGTCGATGAGCACGAAAGCCAGGCGCTGAACAGCCAGTACCGCGGCAAAGACAAGCCCACCAACGTGCTCTCCTTCCCCGCCGACATTCCCGAGGAAATCGCCCAGGAGCTGGACCTGCCCCTGCTCGGTGACCTGGTGATCTGTGCCCAGGTGGTAGCGCGGGAAGCGGAACAGCAGCACAAAGCCCTGTCCGCACACTGGGCACACATGGTGGTCCATGGCACACTGCATCTTTTGGGTTACGACCATATCGAGGACAAAGACGCCGAGATCATGGAAAACCTCGAAACCCGCATACTGGCTGAACTTGGATACAGTGATCCTTACCAGCCGATAAACGAGCCCGCGCAAGCCGCGCCGGCAGCAAAAATTTCAGACGGAACCGACGAGTAACGCGGAGTATGGCCACATCCATGACCACCGACGAACCCCCAAGTAGCTCCTCTTCCAACCGCCCCCGATCGGGGGAGAAAAACTGGTTGGAGAAAATACTGGGTGCTTTCTCACAAGAGCCCAAATCCCGC
The DNA here is from genome assembly GCF_009931115.1 of Microbulbifer hydrolyticus. Taxonomy (NCBI): domain Bacteria; kingdom Pseudomonadati; phylum Pseudomonadota; class Gammaproteobacteria; order Cellvibrionales; family Microbulbiferaceae; genus Microbulbifer; species Microbulbifer hydrolyticus. The sequence continues at coordinate 2,966,442 of NZ_CP047491.1, forward strand.
GATGAACTGCTGGACATCATCAAGGACGCCGCCGAAAACAAAGTCGTAGACGCGGAAGCCCTGTCTATCATCGAGGGCGCGTTGGATGTATCCAACCAGCAGGTGCGGGAAATAATGATCCCGCGCTCGCAGATGGTGGTGGTCAGTATCGACGACGCCCCCAAAGAATTCCTCCCCAAGATCATCGAATCCGGCCACTCGCGCTTTCCGGTTGTGGGCGAGAGCATCGATGACATTCGGGGTATTCTCCTCGCCAAAGACCTGCTGCCGCTGGTACTGAAAGGCGTGGACGAATTCCGGCTGGAAGATCACATTCGCCCCGCCAATATCATTCCCGAGAGCAAACGCCTGAACATCCTGCTGCGGGAGTTTCGCGAGAATCGCTATCACATGGCCGTCGTAATCGACGAGTATGGTGGCGTTTCCGGCGTGGTGACCATCGAGGATATCCTCGAGGAAATTGTCGGCGAGATCGAAGACGAAACCGATGAAGAAGAAGCGGATAGCTTTATCCGCAAAGTGAGCGACAACGACTTTGTGGTCAAGGCGCTCACCCCCATTGAGGACTTCAACGAATACTTTGAGTGCGAATTCAGCGATGAAGAGTTCGACACTGTTGGTGGCCTCATCATGCAGTCTTTCGGCCACCTGCCGGGACGCGATGAGATGACCAAACTCGGGGAGTTCAAATTCCGCGTCCTCTATGCTGACAACCGGCAGATTCACCTGCTGCGTGTCAGTCGATTTGACAGGCCCGCTGAAGAAGATGGCTGATGCGTAAATTCCTGCCTTCCCTGGCCGCCCTGTTCGCGGGCGGCCTGCTGACACTCTCGTTTGCTCCTTACAACCTCTGGTGGTGCAGCCTGCTTTCCCTGGGGCTGTTCGCATGGCTGCTGGCACCGGGCCGGGATACAGCGACGAATACGCTCAGCGGTAAAGCAAATTTCTGGCTCGCCCTCTGGTTTGGCGCCGGCCTGTTTGCCACCGGAGGCTCCTGGGTTTACGTCTCGATTACCGACTTCGGCAACTCCTCACCGGTACTGGGTGTCATCCTCACCGGCGCCTTTGTAGGTATTCTGGCCCTGGTGTTTGCCCTGCCCTTTACGTTGCTTGCCCGCTTGCGCGCAACCCCACTGTCTTTTGCCCTCTCCTTCGCCGCGCTCTGGTTTGTAAGTGAGTGGCTTCGCACCTGGATGTTTACCGGCTTCCCCTGGCTGTTTGCCGGTTACGGCCACATTCATACCTGGCTTGCCGGCTGGGCACCCGTACTCAGCGTTTACGGTATCGGCATGCTACTGGCCTTTTGCGCCGCCGTCGCCGCACTGTTTGCGCGCCGCGCATTCACCTCATGGAAATCCGTCAGTGCGCTGTCGATGCTTGCGGTGGCACTGCTGGTGTGGCCCGCGGGGCTGCTGCTTTCACAACTGGAGTGGACCCATGGGGACGGCAGCGTAAAGACCGTAGGCCTGGTACAGGCCAACATCCCGCAAGATAAGAAGTGGCTGCCGGAGTTTCGCGGCGAAACGATTCGACGCTACCAGACCGCCACCGAGGCGCTGCAGCGGGAAAATGTGGATCTGGTCATCTGGCCGGAGGCAGCACTGCCACTGCTTTACCACCACGCCCCCAACCTGATGGAAGCCCTGCAGAACAATGCGCAGGAGTCGGAAACCGATCTGATCACCGGCATCCTGTATGACACCGAGCAGGATCTCCGACGCGTGGTGCACAATTCTGCCGCGGTATTTGGTCACCAGCAGCAGCTCTATCACAAACGGCACCTGGTTCCGTTTGGCGAATACGTTCCCCTGGAGGACTGGATCCGCGGCACGATTGAATTCTTCAACCTGCCCACGTCATTTATTCGCCCCGGCCCGGAGGGCCAGCAACCACTGCAGGCGGGAGGGCTCAGCTGGGCGCCACTGATCTGCTATGAAATTGTCTACCCGCAACTGGTGGCGAAGAGTAGTGGCGATGCCGGGGTATTGCTGACCTTGAGTAACGACGCCTGGTTTGGCCGCTCCATTGGCCCACTGCAGCATATGCAAATGGCGCAAATGCGCGCACTGGAAACCCGGCGTTATCTGGTTCGTGGCACCAATACCGGTGTCACCGCCATCGTCGCGCCTGACGGCACTATTACCAAACAGCTCCCCCAGTTTGAACAGGCAACCCTGATCGGCGAGGTGGAATCCCGCCGTGGTCATACACCGTTCATGCTGATGGGAGTCTGGGGGCTTGTCGTACTGGCGGCACTCATGCTGCTGTTCGCAGTGCTCCTTCAGCGCCGTCCCACAGCGGAAGACGAAGCGGTTTTTGCCCGTGAAGCTACGGACTGAAATAGCTTCCGTACCAAACTGATACCGGGGCGTTTGTTGCCCCGGTATGCCGCCTGCTTTCACACAGCTTTCCCAATACCCGCCTTTTATTGACCGTATTCCATCGCAATCGCGATGACGGCTGCTATTATCCTGAGATATTCATCCGACGAAGATGACGGAAATGCAGCATTGATTCCGTCAATTCGCCCGGCAGGCACCCACAATTCACAGGGCCTGCTCCCGGTCCCGCGCCTAAACCGCACGACAACGTCATGACCGGGTAAATGTTTTTCATGCACAGACCAAACAATGTGCGGCACGGATGCCAGATTTATGCATTGCTTAATCACTGGCGGCACTGGATTAATAGGCCGTCTATTTTGTGCGAAATGGCTGGCGCGGGGTCACCGCCTCACGGTACTCAGCCGGTCTCCCAATAAAGTCCACAAACTCTGCGGCGAGTCAGCCCAGGGCGTACGGGACCTGCAACAGGTCGAGGGGCCGGTCGACGTGGTCGTCAACCTGGCGGGAGAAACCATTTCCAAGCGCTGGACCAGTGCGCGCAAACAGGAAATTCGCCGCTCGCGGCTGGAGACCACGTCGCAGCTGGTGCAATGGATACTTTCCCTGAACCAGCGCCCCAAATATGTCCTTTCCGGCTCAGCAGTGGGCTATTACGGAGATCGCGGTGGCGACCTGTTAAAGGAAAACAGTGGCCCCGGCGGTGGGTTTGCCGCCGAGCTGTGTAAAGAATGGGAGGCCGCCACCCAACCGCTTCAGCAAGCGGGCATCTGTGTGGGCACCATGCGCACCGCTATCGTGCTTTCTACCCGCGGCGGCGCCCTCCCTCAGATGCTGCCAGCGTTCCGCCTTGGCCTCGGCGGCCCCATGAGCAGCGGCGAGCACTGGATGAGCTGGATTCACGAAGACGACATCGTCGGCCTGATGCTGCACGCCATCGACCGCCACCTGTGTGTCCCCTTCAACGCCAGTGCCCCGGAGCCGGTCACCAATAACAGCTTCTCACGGCTTCTGGCCCGACAGCTCCACCGCCCCTGCCTGATGCGCACTCCCGCCTGGCTGTTGCGACTGATGTTCGGAGAGATGGCGGACGATCTTCTGCTGGCCAGTCAGCGAATGGAGCCGCGAACCGCCCTGGATAGCGGGTACAGCTTTCAGTACCCGACGCTGGAAAAAGCCCTGGCCGAACTGCTCGGTCCCTCCCACGCAAAGGGCGAAGCCCACCCCTCTTCCAGAACGCGTTAATCGCAAGCTCCGCATCGACAATCCTCCCGACAGCAACTACCCAAGGCAATTGCCCGCGCCAACAACGCAAAGAGCCCGCACTGGGCGGGCTCTCTCATCGATAGGACGTCAGACTCAGGCGGCGGCGGTAGTGCGCGTCAGCACATCTTCAAGATAACTGCGGGCCGTATCGGAATTGACCGGATCGGCTTTGCACCCCATTGGTGCAGAACCCACCCAGTGTGCGTGCCAGCGGTACCATTGGTTGGCTTCCTCGTCACTCTGGTGACGCTCCTGGCGAAGTTCAACGAAATCCGTCTGTTTCGGATCCAGCTTGAACTCGCGGACAATCTGCCCGACGAAGGTCTCGAAATTTTTGCTCAGTTTCGCCGCATTGTCGTCGCCCGCGGTCAGGATAACTAGCTGGCGCTTGCCCCGCTGGGTCAACTTGAAACCGATCCATACCGGTCGGTTCAGGCGATTATGCAGCTGGATAGGCGAGAAAAATGAAGGAATACCCGTCATCTGAATGTTACCTCGATTATTTTTATGTTGTTTTTATGAGTGAATCGGCAAAGCCGTAGCCAGGCCAGCCAAACCACGATTCAGACATCCTTTCATCTGAAGTCCATTCATCAGAGTTCCACTCCAGGCGGCCCTTTGGTTTCAAAAGAAACCGTCTGTGAGGGCGCCCATACTAGTTATTCGTACTGGGTGCATCAAGCACTCATCCGGAACGGATCCGGTAATGCAGTCAACAGGTGCGCCGCTTGGGCAATGGCCGCCAGCGATACCACTGATCCGCCACCAGCTCTCGCCAGTACATCTGGCTGCGCAACAGGGCCGCCGCACTGGGCAACCAGCGCAGCAGACCGCTCTCGGCCCTCGGCACCAGCTCCCCGGCGCTCCCCACTGGCAGTGGCTCAACCTGAATGCCGGCACGGGCGAAGCTCTCCGCCGCCCGCGGCATATGCCACCAGTGGGTTACCAACAGCACCCCTTCGACTCCGGAATCATGCAGAAGTGCCGCCGAGTTGGTAGCATTTTCCGCCGTGGTACGACTGCAATTCTCGCGCCAAGTCACCGGCCGCTGGAATAAATTCTCCAGCGCATCGGCCATCAGGTCGGCTTCAGGCACTTTTTCTTCCGAGTAGACCCGCCCGCCAGATACCAGAATCGGCAGCTTTTCCGGCCCATGCCCCGCCGCCCAGGCCACGCGTTCCAGGCTGGCGGCAGAGAGCCGCTCGGCCCCGGAATCCCCATCCCGATAGCGACCGCCTCCCAATACTACAATTGCCCCCGGCTCCACACCCGGAGCCTGTGGCTGAAGATTGACCAGGCGCTGCCCGAGCCAGCCGGAAAAGGCCGGTGTCGCGCAAATCCACAGGGTCAGGAAGCACAGGATAGCCAGCGGCAGTGACAGTTTTGCGACGGGGCTGGACGACGGGAAGAACCACAGCACAAAGGCCAGCAACAGCCCCACCAGGGGGGCAAATGGCGGCATGATGAGCGTCGACAGGGCAGTTTGCAGTTCCATCTTGCGATGCATGTATCCAGTTGCGAAGCATTGAGCCAATTTTGTTGGCGTGTGCGCGGCGCGGCTACCCCGCGTCGAGGCCACCGGCGATCTGGCGAAAGCAGCCAAAACCACAGCGGTGGCAGGGGGTGATCTGACTGCCGGCGTCGGGCAGCGCGCGATACCCGCAGCCCAGGCACTGCAGCTCCTCGCCCTCACCCACGGTTTCCCCGGCCAGGGCCCACGGCTCACCATGGCGAATACAGTACATCAGCGCCGGCCAGGCAGCCTTGGTGGGGTCGGCCGCTTCCAGCAACCAGTCACCGGTGCGCTCCTCAAGCGTCTTCAGCTCGCCACCGAGGTCTTCAAGGTAGCCCTCAGCCCGATGGGCGTCGTCTTTCAGCCACGCATTCAGGAACGCCGCCTTGTTGGCAGTGAGCTTTTCCACCGCCAATTCGTCTTTGACCAGCTGCTCCAGTTCCTGACGCAGGCCGGCGGACACTTTTTCATCATCCAGCAGCAAATCGGGATTATCCACCTGCCGCTTCTCATTCGTTCCGGCTTTAGGTTCCTTACTCATCCTATCCCTCCTATAATTCGCCGTTTTCCGGCCGAACCGCTTGTGCGGTTGACTGGTCAGAATACCCCAATAGATCGAGTCACAGAGTATAGGTTCCCCACAGATGGAAGAGCAGTACAACCCCTCCGCAGTCGAAGCCGCCGCCCAGGAGCATTGGGCCGAGCAGAAAAGCTTCGAGGTAAAGGAAGACCCCGCCAAGGACAAGTTCTACTGCCTGTCGATGTTCCCCTACCCCAGCGGCAAGCTGCACATGGGGCACGTGCGAAACTACACCATCACCGACGTCATCTCCCGCTACCAGCGCATGCAGGGCAAAAACGTCCTGCACCCCATGGGCTGGGATGCCTTTGGCCTGCCAGCGGAAAACGCCGCCATCCAGAACAAGACCGCGCCGGCCAAGTGGACCTACTCCAACATCGATTACATGAAAGGCCAGCTGAAAGCACTCGGCTTCGGCTTCGACTGGTCCCGCGAGCTGGCCACCTGCCAGCCGTCCTACTACCGCTGGGAGCAGTGGTTCTTCACCCGCCTGTACAAGAAAGGCCTGGTGTACAAGAAGAACTCCGCGGTGAACTGGTGCCCCCACGACGCCACCGTCCTCGCCAATGAACAGGTGGAAGACGGCTGCTGCTGGCGCTGCGGAACCACCGTGGAGCGCCGTGAACTGGCGCAGTGGTTCATCAAGATCACCGATTACGCAGAAGAACTGCTGAAGGACCTGGACCAGCTGCCGGACTGGCCGGAACAGGTGCGCACCATGCAGCGCAACTGGATCGGCAAGAGCAAGGGCGTGGAACTGGCGTTCGCGCTGCCGAAGACCATTGCCGGTGTCGACCACTTCGACGTCTACACCACCCGTCCGGACACCCTGATGGGCGTGACCTACGTGTCGCTGGCCGCGGAACATCCCATCGCGCTGGAACTGGCCGAGTCCAATCCGGAACTGAAAGCCTTCATTGCCGAGTGCAAGAAGCAATCCATGTCCGAAGCCGATATGGCCACCATGGACAAGAAAGGCATGGACACCGGCCTCAAGGCCATCCACCCGCTTACCGGTGAAGAAGTCCCGGTGTGGGTCGCCAACTATGTGCTGATGGATTACGGCAGTGGCGCCGTGATGGCGGTACCCGCCCACGACCAGCGCGACTGGGAATTTGCCAGAAAATACGACCTGCCGATCGAGCAGGTGATCGCGCCCGCCGGTGACGAAACCATCGACCTGGAAAAAGAAGCCTTTACCGAAAAAGGCGTACTGGTGAACTCCGGCGGCTTTGACGGCCTCGACTTCGAGGCCGCCTTCAACGCCATCGCCGACGGCCTGGAAGCCGCCGGCAAAGGCCGCGTCACCACCAACTACCGCCTGCGCGACTGGGGTGTCTCCCGCCAGCGCTACTGGGGAGCTCCCATCCCCATGTTTAACCTCGCCGACGGCAGCGAGATCCCGGTACCGGCAGAGAAACTGCCGATCCTGCTGCCGGAAGACGTGGAGCTGGACGGCGTCACCTCCCCGATCAAGGCAGATCCGGAGTGGTGCAAAGACGAATACAACGGCGAAGCGGTCGAGCGCGAAACCGACACCTTCGACACCTTCATGGAATCCAGCTGGTACTACGCCCGTTATACCTGCCCGGACTTTGAAGAAGGCATGCTCGACCCGGACCGCGCCAATTACTGGCTGCCGGTGGACCAGTATGTAGGCGGCATCGAACACGCCATCCTGCACCTGCTGTACGCGCGCTTCTTCCACAAATTGATGCGCGACGAAGGCCTGGTCAACAGCGACGAACCCTTCAAGCGCCTCCTGTGCCAGGGCATGGTGCTGGCCGAATCCTTCTACAAAGAAGAAAACGGCCACAAAACCTGGATTGCACCGACCGCGGTTGACGTCGAGCGCGATGACAAGGGCAAGCCCATCAAGGCCATCGAGCGCGCCACCGGTGAAGAAGTGGTCGCCGGCGGCGTGGTGAAAATGTCCAAGTCCAAGAACAACGGCATCGATCCCCACGCCGCTGTCCAGGAATACGGTGCCGACACCGTGCGCCTGTTCACCATGTTCGCCGCGCCCCCCGAGCAGACCCTCGAGTGGCACGACTCCGGCGTGGAAGGCGCCAGCCGCTTCCTGCGCAAGCTGTGGAAAACCGTCCACGGCCACGTGGAAGCGGGCGACGGCAGCGCCGCCATCGACACCGACAACCTGAGTGACAAGCAGCAACAGCTGCGCCGCAAGACCCACGAAACCATCCAGAAAGTCAGCGACGACTACGGCCGCCGCCAGACCTTCAACACCGCCGTCGCCGCGGTGATGGAACTGCTGAACGAAGTGAGCAAAGTGGCCGAACGTGACTCCGCCAACGGCCTCGCCGTAGAGCGCGAAGCCCTGCAGGCCGCCGTCATGCTGCTCGCCCCGGTCACCCCGCACATCAGCCACGGGCTGTGGAAAGCGCTGGGTAATGCCGGCGAGCTGGTCGATGCCGAGTGGCCGAAAGTCGACGAAAAAGCCCTGGTGCGCTCCAGCATCACCCTGGTGGTACAGGTCAACGGCAAACTGCGCGCGAAGCTGGAAGTTCCGGCAGACACTGATAAGAAGACCCTGGAACTGAAAGCACTCGCGGACGAGAACGTGGTGAAATTTACCGAAGGTAAAACCGTGCGCAAGGTAATTGTGGTACCGGGCAAGCTGGTCAATATCGTCGCCAACTAAGCGAAGTAATTACTGCTTACGAAGCACATGAGGCCGACCTGAAGGCCGGGTGCCGGGGGCAGGTTTTCAGGAGCGTCGGCGACAGGGACGTCGCCGACGCAGCGTACAGGGATGTATCCACAGGGGGGCGCCTAGCCCGGTCCTGAAAACCTGCCCCCGGTGCCCGACCGCCACCAGGCCAAAAAAGTACACAACGGACCAAGATGAAAACCAAAATGCTCCGCACACTCACAATAATCCTGGCCGTAACAATCTCAGCCTGCGGCTGGCACCTGCGCGGCGCACCGAAAAACTTCCCTCCCGGCAGCAAGCTGTACATCACCACCGAAGACCCCAGAAGTGAACTGGCCGAAAGTATCACCCGCTTGCTGCAAACCAGCGGCCTGCCGCTGGCCGAAGACCCACTCGACGCAGACTTTACCCTCACCATCCACAGCGAGACCGAGAAAAAGCGCACCGTCTCTGTGGACGCCAAAGGCCGCGCCTCGGAATACGAGCTCATCACCAGCGCCGAATACAGCGTGCAGGACAAAACCGGCAGAGACCTTCTTACCCAGGCCAAGGCCGATGTCTACCGCACCCTCGAATGGGACGACGCCGAAGTCGTCAGTAAAGGCGAAGAAGAGCGCTTGCAGCGGGAAGAAATGCGCCGTGAACTGATCAGCCGAATCATCGACCGCCTGCGTCGTATCGAGATCAGCACCCCTGTTACCGACGATCCGGCGTCTCCCTGACATGGCAAGAATCAACCCACGGCAGCTGCCCCAGAACCTGCGCCAGGGCCTCGCCCCCATCTATGTCGTCACCGGCGACGAACCGCTGCTGGTGCAGGAGTGCTGCGACAGCATCCGCGACGCCGCACGCAAACAGGGCTTCAACGAACGGGAACTGCTCCACGGCGAACACAACTTTGACTGGGGCCAGCTGCTCTCCGCCGCCGGCAGCATGTCCCTGTTCGCGGATAAAAAAATCATTGAACTGCGCCTGCCCGGCGGCAAACCCGGCGACAAGGGCAGCAAAGCCCTGCAAGAATTCGCCAGCATGGCGAATGAAGAAACCCTGCTGCTACTGGTGCTGCCGAGACTCGACCGCTCGCAACTCAACAGCAAATGGGTCAAAGCCCTGGATGCCAAAGGCGTACTGATCCAGATATGGCCGGTGGATGCTTCCGAAATGCCCCGCTGGATACACCAGCGCCTGCGCAGTGCCGGACTCGAGGCGGAACCAGAAGCGATACAGATTCTTGCAGAACGCGTGGAAGGAAACCTGCTCGCCGCCAGTCAGGAAATTGAAAAGCTGAAACTGCTCGCCAACGACAGCGTCATCACCGCCGAAACCATGAACAACGCCGTTGCCAGCTCCGCCCGCTACGACGTGTTCGGCCTGATCGACAAGGCATTGGCCGCCGACGCCGCCGGCGCCGTGAGAACCCTGCAGGGACTGCGCGCCGAGGGCGTGGAAGCGCCGGTAGTGCTGTGGGCCATTGCCCGGGAGATTCGCACACTGCTCGAAACCCAGGAGAAACTCGACCAGGGCCAGCCCATCAATCGACTGGTACGCATCCAGAAGCGCCAGCCGCTGGTACAGTCCGCCTGCCAGCGCCTGCGCCCCCGACACCTGGAAAACTTTCTGCTGCGTGCGCGCGCAGTAGACAACGCCATCAAGGGCGGCAAGGAAATGGACCCCTGGGCCGGGCTACTGGAGCTCACCCTGAATCTCTCGGGCAAGCGCAGTATCTGATGTTGAACGGTTGGCATGGATTGCCTGGCGCGGTCGCCAGCGCGCAAGCCTGTCAACCTGACACAAGCGGCCAATCAATCCGGCGCCCAAAGATAAGACTCCTCGCCGATAAAGCTCTAGGATATTCCGTAACACCAAGCAAGCTGACTAAGCTTGCATCAGTTGCCCGTGCTTGCCATTTGCAGAGAGAGCCCCATGAGCAAAGACCCGTCCACGTCGGAACTCGCCAGCACCCTCAACGATACACACCGCGTCTTCAATCAGCCAGAGCCCCTTCGCGGTCACAACCTTTTCGCCGGTGATGCCGCTTTGCGCGAGGCGGTTCAGCACAACGGCGGCCACTGGGCAGAAGACGACCTTCAGCGCTACGGCGAGATCTGTGGCCGCCCGGAGTGGATCGAGCGCGGATTTCTCGCCAACCATCACAAGCCAGAGTTCGAACCTCACGATCGCGTGGGGAACCGGGTAGATCAGGTCAACTACCACCCCGCCTACCATCAGCTGATGCAACTGGCTCTGTCAGAGGGGCTACACAGCAGCCCCTGGACGGACCCCAAGCCCGGTGCCCATGTAGTACGCGCAGCCAAGTACTACCTGCACTGCCAGGTGGAAGCGGGACACGGCTGCCCGGTAACCATGACATTTGCGTCGGTACCGTCGATCAAGCTCACTCCGGCGCTGGCCGAATCATGGCTGCCCAAGATTACCGACCGCGGCTACGACCCCAGCAACCGGCCACACACGGAGAAGAACACCGTCACCATCGGTATGGGCATGACGGAAAAACAGGGCGGCTCGGACGTGCGTGCCAATACCACGACCACAACACCGATTGGCGATGGTGCCTATGAGCTCGTCGGCCACAAGTGGTTTACCTCGGCGCCCATGTGTGACGCCTTCCTGATGCTCGCGCAAACCAAGGCTGGTCTCAGTTGCTTCCTGGTACCCCGCTGGCGCCCGGATGGCAATAAAAATCCGATTCAGGTCCAGCGCCTGAAAGACAAGGCCGGCAATGTCTCCAATGCTTCCTCGGAAATAGAACTACGCGGCGCTCTCGGCTGGCTGGTTGGCGAGGAAGGGCGTGGAGTGCCGGCGATCATCCAAATGGTTTCCGCGACCCGTTTTGACTGCATGATCGGCTCCTCCGCAGGTCAGCGTCAGGCCACGCTACAGGCTATTTATCACGCTTCGCAGCGCAGCGCGTTCGGCAAAACCCTGATCGAGCAACCGCTGATGCAGAACGTGCTCGCCGACCTGCAACTGGAGGTGGAGGGCTCCGTCGCCATGACCATGCGTATGGCGCGCGCGTTTGACCATCTCGACGACGAGCGGGAGAACCTGTTAATGCGCCTCGGCACTGCGGTGGGGAAATACTGGATTTGCAAACGTACCCCGCACCACGCCTACGAGGCCATGGAATGCCTGGGTGGCAACGGTGTGATCGAAAACTTCATTACCGCCCGCCTCTACCGGGATGCCCCGATCAATGCTATCTGGGAAGGCTCAGGCAACATTCAGGCATTGGACGTATTGCGCGCCATTGGCAAAACGCCCGAAGTACTGAACAACTGGTATGAAGAACTGGAGCGGAGCAAGGGCAATGACCTGCGCTACGACCGCGCCGTGGCGCATCTGAAAAGCCAGCTCGCGAACCTGGACGACATGGAATACCGTGCACGCCACATCATCGACCAGCTGGCGCTCACCATGCAGAGCCACCTGCTGATGCAGTCCGGCAACAGCGTGGTGGCGGAAGGATTTCTTGCCTCGCGCCTGGACGCGCGCGGCGCCGGGAATACCGGTACCCTGCCCGCGGGTGTCGATGTGCGAGCGATCATCGAGCGCGGCAATCCGCAGGTCATTTAGTCACGCCGCCTGCCATTCACCCTCGCGCTCGATACCGCAACGGTGACTGGCCGGTGCATCGCCGGCGCTGTCGCCGTCCCGGTAGCGGTACATGGTGTCCCAGATGAACTCGGAGATTTCCGCCTCGAAGCGCGGCATTTCAGGGCAAGTCCTTCACGCCAGGCTCAGTTGCGTCGCTGGGCCAAGGCGATGCAGGCGGCCTATGGCCTCGGCCAGCAGCGGTGCGCAATCGACGATCTGAAGTGAACCGCCACTCGCCTGCTGTGGCAGTGAATTCGTCACCGCGATCTTTTCCAGTGGCAACTGGCCGAGCTTCTCCAGCGCATCGCCGCAGAACTGCCCGTGGCTGGCCAGCGCCCAGATACGCGCGGCGCCGCCGCCCTGCATGGCACTGGCCGCGCGACGGATGGTGCCGCCGCCGGCAATCAGGTCGTCAACGATCAGCACATTGGCGTCGCGCACATCACCGACCAATGTACCGCCGGAGAGCTGATCCGCGCTGCGGTATTTCTCCACGAATGCGCGGCCGATTTCCCGCTGCAACCGCGCCCCCAGTGCCTGGCGCAGGGCTTCGGCGCGCTTCACCCCACCGACATCCGGAGACGCCACCACCAGCGGATGGTCATCCCCCTGCAACTGCGCTGCGGCAAAGTCCACGAACAGCGGCTGGGCCGGCAGGTGCAGCGTGCGGCAGCGGAAGGCGTTCTCGAACGCGGACTGGTTGTGGGCATCGAGGGTCAGCACCGCGTCTGTGCCCAGGGATTCGAACAGGCTGGCCAGATAGCGGCTGGACAAGGGATCGTGCAGCTTGGTGCGGCGGTCCTTGCGCCCATAGCAGAGGTAGGGAATAACCGCGGTCACGCGGGCGGCGCCGGCATCTTTTAACGCACCAATAAAAAAAAGCACGCGGATCAGCTTGTCATCCACACTGCTGCGCGGGTCGCTGTAAAGGGACTGCACCAGATAGACATCGGCGCCCTCCACATCATCGCATGGCCGGATCTTGTGCTCGCCGTCAACGAAGTCGCGCTCCTCGTGGGCGGCCAGCGGCTCGCCGAGCGCGGCGGCCACACGCGCGGCGAAATCGGCACCGGCATGTAGGCTAAACAGCTTGAGATGGCGCATCGCCCAAATACTCTTGAAACCAGTCGATGGCGAGGCGCACTACCTGTGCCAGAGTGCCCGGCTCCTCAAATAGATGAGTGGCGCCGGGCACTATCTCCAGTTGCGGGCCAGGTCCAGTGCGCTGCAGGTGTTCCATCTGCGCCGCCGCCTGCCGGTTCAGTTCGATCACCTGAATGTCCTCGCCGCCGACAAGCAACAACGTCGGCGCCTGCACCAGCGGCAGCGCGGCGCCCGCCAGGTCCGGGCGACCACCGCGGGACACCACCGCCTTCACACACTGCGGGCGAGCTGCCGCTGCAATCAACGCCGCGGCGGCACCGGTGCTGGAACCAAATAGCCCCAGGTTCAATGCGGCGGTATCCGGATAATCCGCTGCCCAGTCCACGGCGGCGGCGAGGCGCCGCGCCAGGCGTTCGATATCGAAGCGGTACTCACGGGTAACTTCGTCGACCCGATGCTCGGCGGCGGTGAGCAGGTCGAACAGCAGGGTTCCGATGCCGGCGTCATTCAGTTCCGCAGCGACGGCATTGTTGCGTGGGCTGAAACGGCTGCTGCCACTGCCGTGAGCGAATAACACCAGCGACCGGGTATGTGGTGGCAGAGTGAGGAAGCCCTCCAAACGTTCGCCGGCGGCATCCACCACAACCTCCCGCTTATCCACAGTCACCCCCCGCCCACTGCTCCGCCTCGCGCATCATCGTGATCACCTGCTCATCGTTCAGCTGAGAAAAATCTCGATACCAGGCGCCGATGGCCCAGAAGGATTCCGGTGTCATCAGGCACACTATCCTGTCCACCAGCGGAGTGAAGCGGCCGAGCGACGACGGCGGCGCCACCGGCACCGCCAGTACCAGCAGGGTCGGTTGCTGCTGGCGCACCGCCCGCGCCGCCACTTCCATGGTGGCGCCGGTGGCAATACCGTCATCTACCAGTATCACACAGCGGTCCTTCAGCTCCGGCCAGGGTTTATCACCGCGGTAGCGCCGGGCGCGGCGTTCCAGTTCCAGCTGTTCCTCGCGCGCCACCGCTTCCAGATCTTCGTCACTGATGCCGCAACTCCGGATAACGTCCTGGTTCAGCACCCGCGCACCGCTGGCAATGGCCCCCATCGCCAGCTCCCGATGGCCCGGCACCCCCAGTTTGCGCACCAGCATCAGGTCCAGGGGCGCATTCAACGCGCGCGCCACCTCCAATCCCAGCGGCACACCACCGCGGGGCAGTGCGAGAACAATCACATCCTTGCGCGAAGTCAGGTCCGGCAGCGAGGCGCACAGCGCTTCCGCCAGCAGACGTCCCGCTTCGACCCGGTTCAGAAATGGTGTCATCACAACGCGAACCTCGATGACTTCTGTCTAATAAAACTAGACTAGCAAACAGGCACCACCATAAAGCGCGCCATGACCGACCCCGCCGTCAAACTACCGGACCTGGAAGACAAGACCCGCTTCCTGCTCGCCCCCACCAGCTACCCTGAGGGCACAGGAGAAGTGCGTCTCGAGGAGACCCACATGGCGCGGGTGTTTCTCACCGACCACTTTGTCTACAAGATGAAAAAGCCGGTACGCTCCAGTTATCTGGATTTCAGCAGCCTGGACAAGCGTTATGCGGTGTGCCGGGAGGAGCTGCGCCTGAACCGGCGATTGACAGACGGAACCTATCTCGACGTGGTACCGCTGCGCGTGGACGCGCAGGGCCAGATGACCCTGGATGAGCGCGGTGTGCCGGTGGAGTGGCTGGTCAAGATGCGGCGCCTGCGCGAAGGCGCCGCCCTGCCCCGGCAAATCGACCGCACCACCCCGCAGACCCTGGCACCGCTGCTACAGCGGTTGTGTGACTTTTACCGTATCACCAACACCATTGAGCTGAACGCAGAGCAGTACCTGACATGGCTGGGCGACCGCTGCCGGGAGTGGCGCGACCAGTTGCTGGCCCCGGCGCTGTGGCTGGATGCGGGCGAAATCGATCAGGTCATCCAGGTATCCGGGGCGCTGCTGGACTTTATCCGCTGCGAGGCCCCGTTGCTGGGCGGGCGTGCCGAGGGCGGGCATATTGTCGAGGGACATGGCGACCTGCGCCCGGAGCACTGTTTCCTGACACAACCGCCGCAGGTGATCGACTGCCTGGAATTCAACCGCACCCTGCGCTGCGTGGACCCGGTGGACGAACTCAGCTATCTGGCGCTCGAATGCGAATTACTGGGAAGACTTGATCTGGGAGAGGCGGCGCTGGAATTCTACTCTCGGGTAAGTGGCGACCGACCGCCGCCGGCGCTGTCGCGTTTCTACCGCGCCGAGCGCGCTCTGCTGCGCGCACAGCTGGCCGCGGCGCACCTACAGGACGGCGAGGTCGCCGACCCGCAAAAGTGGCGGAACAAGACCCGTACCTATCTCGCGGTGGCACAGCGTTACTGCGTCTGAACCGCTAATACCATTGCACCGCGGCAACCCACTCATTACTCCGTAGCGACTGCCGGATTTATCAAGCGCCACTCATAAAGTACAGGAACAGGGCCATTATCAAGCCGAGCATTGCCGCCAACCCGGACCAGTAATTGTCTTCGCAAAACACTCTCGGAAATACTTCGATGGCGAGACTGGCGACCACGGCACTGGCCGCAAAGCAGCGGATATAAGCCAGTAATGTGTCAGAGGCGTCGCGCAGGAACCAGTGTCCCGTCAGAGCCGACAGCGCATAGAGCAGCGGATACCACAAGAGTGATGGCAATGATCACGTTAGGCCCGTCCCATGGCATACGTGGAGTAATGAGCGGCAGAAAATAGCGGAATTCAATCGACGTCTGGTCAGGTGCCACCAGAAAATGCCTTGCTCTACCAAGGTATTGTGGTGCCATCCCAGAAGAGTAGCTTGCCGCTATCGCTTTGCGGCAACGCTTCGAGAACGCTCACGATTCTGCGGGCACTCTGTTCCGGGGTGTAAAGCTTGTCGGTCGGAATATTGTCCTGAAACGGCTGCGACAACGGGGTATCCGTGGTGCCGGGGTGCACTGCCACCACACGGCAGTCTTCTACTTTGCGGCCCCACTCAATGGAGAGATTGCGCACCAGCATATTCAACGCGGCCTTGCTCATGCGATAGCTGTACCAGCCGCCCAGCTGGTTATCTTCGATACTCCCCACCTTGGCAGACAGGGATGCCCAGGTGAGCGGCGAGCGACGCTGCAGCAACGGCGCCACCGCCTGGGCCAGATGCAGATGGGTCAGCACGTTACACGTGAGGCTTTGTTGCAGGGCTTCGTCGGTACACTGCAGAAGGTTTTTCTCTGGACTGTGACCAGCCCAGTGCAGGCTACCGCAACAGTCGATGATCCAGTTGGGCAAAGGCTGTCCGCGCAGCCATTCGGTGATCGCGGGAACGGATTCCGGATCGGACAGCGTGCTGATCAAATGCTGATGACTGGCTGAAATCGGCGCGATATCACCACGGCTGATAGTGAGCAGAATGGCCTCAGGAAAGCGCGCTGCCAGCTCGCGGCACAGGGCGCCGCCAACACCCCCACTCGCACCGGCGAGCAGGATTGACTGAGGCTGAGTTGTTTCGGATTGCGGCATAGGCGTCCCTGCCCTTGCGATCCGTGGTATCAGGCTTCCTTTTTGCCGCCGTTTACCGGGGCTTTTTTCGGTTCGCTGACCACGCGGATCATCGGTTCGTCGGAGCGGAAAATCAGGCCGTGGATTTCCGTCGCATTTTGCCCCTGCAGCAACTGCTGCAGAAACTGCACGATCTGCGCGGAAATCTCCTGCCCCGGCACAAGTACCGGAATCCCCGGGGGATAGGGCACGATCTCGTCCGCACAGGTACGGCCCACCAGCTTTTTCTCAGCCGCCACACCGTTGTCCATCAAAGGCAACTCTTCGGTTTCGGCAAAATAGGCATCCGCAGGCAAGCGATTGAGATGGGTAAATTCAGGCAGCTGGCGCGCGGTTCCCACATGGGTGCGCTTGCGCGTTTGTTTCGCCAGTTGCTTGAGCGCATGTACCAGGCGCAACAACTTGCTCTCGGTACTGCCGAGGGTCACCAGTACGGACACGGTATTGTACGTGGTCTTCTCTACCTGGATGCCGAACTGGTCGAACAACTTGACCTGGATTTCCTTGCCGGAATACCCGCTGCCGGAAACGTCGATGGTGACCTTGGTGGGGTCGAGACGGATGTTGTCATTCACCAGCGGTGCCGGGATCAAATCCTCCCGGGTAAGCGCGCGGAACACGCCGGTAGCGTCCACTTCCCGGCGCAGGGTTTCCACCATCTGCAGGCAGTGGCGCAAACGGCCATAGCCCTCCATCACCATCTGTTTGCGGGCGACATCCAGGCTCGCAATCATCGAGTACTGCGGGCTGGTGGACGCGTACATATTCAGGTTTTCACGGAAGCGGAACTCGTCGAAGTCCGGATCCTGCACATGGATCATGCTGGCCTGGGAGAAGGCGGACAGCATCTTGTGGGTGCTCTGGGTCACGTAGTCGGCGCCACACTCCAGTGCGGTCGGGCGCAGCTCGGTGTGGAAATACCCGTGCGCGTACCAGGCCTCATCGATCAGAACCTTTACGCCCCGCTCGTGGGCGTACTCGATAATCGGTTTGAGGTCGTAGCGCAGGCCATCATAGGTGCAGGAGGTGATCACCAGCAGCCCCGCATCCGGATGTTCATCCAGCGCTTTCTCGATGTCGCTGCGACAGACCGGGCCGTAAATGCCAAATTGCGGATGCAGGGTGGACTTTAGGTACACCGGCTCCACCCGATTCATCACGATGGCGTGATGCACGGACTTGTGACAGGCCTGATCGACAATGATCTTGCCGCCACCGCCGAGTATCTGCTGGATGACCACCTTGTTGGCGGTGGAGGTGCCGTTGGTAAGGAAAAACGTCTGCTCGGCGCCGAACGCCTGTGCTGCCAGGTCCTGGGCTTCCTGAATTACCGAATGGGGCTCCAGCAGGCTATCCAGCACCTGCACCGATACCGATAGATCGGTATTGAATACGTGCTCGCCCATAAAGCGGTAGAAGTCCCCCACCCAGGGGCTGTTGCGCAGGCTGTCGCCACCGGAGTGACCCGGGGTGTGCCAGGCGTCGCGGGCGGAGAACACATAGTCCTTCAGCGTATCGGCAAACGGGGTGGATGCCCGGCGGGCGATAAACGCCTGTACCAGTCGGAACATATGGTTGAAGTTGCACTCGCGCCGGTCAAACAGCTCATCGAAGCGCTTGCGCACCGAGGCCGGAGCCCCGCCCTGATCGTTCAGGAAAGAATCTTGCGCCACCAGGAAGACGTTCAGCTGCGCGCGCAGATCGTGCATGCGGTCGGCCAGCTGCTCTGCGTCCTTGAGTTCCTCGGGGCTGCAGCCGGCATCGATGATCAACGCCTGCAAGCGGTCTTCTTCCCGCAGACACTTCTCCAGGGCACTCGTCGCCACCGACTCAAAACGCAGCCCAAAGGGGTTCTCGTGCTGCGCGGCCGTAGCGTTGAGGGCACTCACCCAAATGCTACTCAAATCGCGGTCATTACTGACCAGCGCCACACGGCATTCCAGTGGCTGGCGCTGCTCACACAGATTGCCCAGGTCAGGCATCGTCAGTTCTACACCCATAACGGCTCTTCTTATCTTTCAGCATAGAAGCCAGATACTAAATGAGGCAGGCGACGTTTAGGCAGGGCAAAGGGAAATTGGCGATAACCACCAGAAAATAGGGCCGATACGAAATCAAAAAACAGGAAATGGCGGGACTTCAGAACTTTGCGCTCTGAACTTCGCCGTTGAATTGTAAACAGTGCTCTACGCGCACGCGCTGCACCGGAGAGAGGTCTGTTAACGGAAAGTAATCGAATGCGGAATGCTCGGACGACAGGGTAATATGGCCATTGCCCTTTCCCTTGCAACCATGTGCTTTCAAGTGCGCGCGAAATATAAAGACGTGGGAATTGTAGACCCGGTGGTAATAAACGCCACTGAGGTAGTCGATTACCACTTCCCGGCCCAGCTCTTCCAGGCACTCCCGGTACAGGGCCTCGTGAATGGTTTCCCCCAAATCCAGCGCGCCACCTGGCAGGCCCCAGTTTTTGTCGGCGTAGGTTGCACGCAACTGCAATACCTCGCCTTCCTCATTGGTTATAACCGCGTGCGCGCTCAGCTTATAGGTGTCGTCAAATCCCATTCGTGGACCTTGCCCGTGATTCAGCTACCGGTACCCCGAGCCAGCTCAAAACCGATACCCAGAGTCTGTACCGATTCATCGTAGTCGATCAGGCTCTCGCCGTAACCATTGAAGTACTTCACATAGCCCCGCACCCGGTTTCCCATGGGGAAGCTCCAGCGCAGCTCTCCAGCCCCCTTGTTATCCGAGCGCAGGTTGTTGCGCACCATGATAGAGATATTGTGGTCACCGCGCTCGATACCGCCGACAAACTCGAAATGCCCGAGGTAGAACTCCAGGTCGGGGTTGTCATCATCCTCGGCAGCTTCCGGGATTCGGTACCAGGGTTTTACCGTGAAATACACGTCGTCTTTCTCGAAGGCAAAATTGGCGTAGATGCGGTTCCAGCTACGGGACAGGGGTTCGCTGCGGCCGTTGGACTGGTGATTGAACGCCACCTGATTCGCCACGTTCTGGAAACCAAATATGGTCCAGTCATTGAGCCAGGTCATGATCAGCTCCGGCTCGTGGTTGGTCTCGCGAAATGGCGCGGAATCATCCGAATTGTACGCCTGCCAGAAAGAACGGTTGGTATAGGCAAAGCTCATAAATGACGCCTTGCCAAGAAACCCACGCCAAACCGGCACCTGAACCGACAGCTGGAACTGCGCCTCAATAGAGTCCAGGTCTATCTGGCGCTCGATATCATAATCCTCCAGTCCACCCTTATTGGGCGACGGATTGTAGGTGAGCGGCAGCAGGTAATTCGTTTTGTGGGAGGCGAGAGTGAACGGGTTTTCCGCCGCATCGCGAATCGCCTGTGCGCGCTTGCTCACCAGTGCCCCGCCCTCCCCGGTAATCTCCGCCTCGGGCACCGTGGCAAACATCGGGGTTTCCTCCACCTGGCGTCCATCGCGAATCACGGAAAGCCGGCAGCGGATACGCATTTCCTCGAGGGTGATATTGGCGGGGGCGGTGACCAGCTGCTCGCTCAGGCAGTTTTCCAGACGTTTTCCCTCACTCTGCAGGGAGTCGTCCGTCTGCAGTAGTTCGATATCCTCATCGGTTGGCGCTGGTGGCGTCTCTTCGGCACGCACAGGTACCGCCAAAAACACACTGGTGGCGGCCAGCAGACCGAAGCCCAGATGCAGTGACTGACGAAAAAAGTGGCGGGAAATCAACAAGAATGGCGCTCCTGAACAGTTCAGGGCGCCAGTTTACATGGTTTACAGACTGATATCGTGCGGCGGGTCAGGCTATGGGACGATGACTCAGCACAGCGACTTGAGTTCCGGCGCCCACTCCAGATCCCGCAGGCGAACCTGCCACAGGCGCCCGGTACTGCTGGGCCAGTCGTACCCCACCAGCACTCCACGCGGGTCGACAAAACAGTGCGCATCGCGCTCGGCCTCGTCCCCCTGGTAGGAAAATACGGTGATATCCGGGCCGAGGTCGTGTACCCCCTGAATATTGGCATCACCGGGCATGATCGTGGCGCGGCGATGACTCACCCGGGGCGCAAGCAGCTTGCCACGCTGGGATGGGTCAACAATATCCGGTGCCACCACCTCGCAGCCAAATTCCATATCGCACAGGCGCAGTAGCAGCGGTCCCATGAAAATCCGCATCAGCGGAAACAGCAGCCGGTTGTGCCCCTCGATTAAACTCTGCTGCAACCCGTTGGGACCCGTCCACTCCGCCTCCATGGGATTCCCCATGTGGGGAGGCTGGCCATTGTCTGGCACCAGGCGATAGTGGGCATTAACCTCGTCGACTTCGTCTTTCCATGTGACGCGGCACTCGGTGACCAGCCCCGCGTCCATCAGTGCCCGCACCTCTATACCGTGCCCCTGCTCACCGACCAGGCGGCGGCTGATCAATAGTTGACGGTCCTGTTCATCTCGCCCGAGCTGCCAATCGTCCTGCACCGGCATGATTCTGCCGTCGCAGCTGTACTGATAGCGGCCCTGGGCCAGGTTAGCAGTCAATCGCATAAGATTCTCGTCCGTGATTTCTCTTAATGCTGAGAGGGAAGTTGATGGTGCAGACGCACAAATTTGATGCATGGCTCTCGCGCTCTTGCCTGCAAAAAGTATTGCACAAGCATGCGAGTTTGCTGCGGATTTGTGACGTTAAGCGGAATTTTTTATAAGCCCGCAAAGCCTTCCAGACAGTGCTCCAGGTTGCAAACGAGCACCCAGAACACAGGCTTGCCAGCCCGGGAATGCGCCCACGATTGCGGCAGCGTTATAGCCAAATAGTGCGAAACGCACGCGCAGTAGTTTTTTAAGGCATAATCGACCGGTTTATTACAACGGATTTTGTTAAGGAGAAGGCCATCATGCTCGAATGGCTGAATACACACATCGCCTACTGGCACTGGCTGGTACTGGGACTGCTGCTGGTTACTGCGGAAATTTTTGTCTCCGGGTTTGTGCTGTTCTGGTTTGGTATCGCCGCACTGTTTATGGGGGCACTGTTGCTGTTGGTTGGCATGCCCATCGCGCTGCAGCTGCTGCTGTGGGCCGGCCTTTCCATTGCACTGGTCTTGCTGTGGCTGAAATTTATCAAGCCCAACTGGAAAGACCGCACCACATCCGGCATGGCCATGGAAGCGCTAACCGGCCAGGTCGGCTCGGTCATCGAATCCAATATCGGCAAACCGCGCGGGCGCCTGCGCTTTCCGGCACCGATTCTTGGCGAAGACGAATGGCAGTTCATGAGCACCAGCGAAATTGCCATCGGTGAGCGGGTCACCGTGGTCAACATTTCCGGCAACACCCTGGTGGTCAGCCCGCGCTGACCGCCGCACAGCAAGCTTTCAATTAAAAATTAACAGGGGGAAAAAATATGGAAGGATTATCGGTAGTCGTGGCACTGGTGGTGCTGGTCATCATCACCATTGGCATGGGCGTTCGTATTGTACCGCAGGGCTCAAAGCACATCGTTCAGCGCCTGGGTAAATACCACGGCACCCTGAACCCGGGCATGAACGTGATCATCCCTTACGTGGACCAGGTGCCCTACAAGGTCACCACCAAAGACATTGTGCTCGACATCCCCTCCCAGGAAGTCATCACCCAGGACAACGCCACCATCATTGCCAACGCCGTGGCTTACATCAATATCGTCTCGCCCGAAAAGGCGGTGTACGGGGTTGAGGACTATGAAGTGGCGATCCAGAATCTGGTGCAGACGGCGCTGCGCTCCATCGTCGGTGAAATGTCCCTGGACTCCGCACTGTCGTCCCGGGATTTGATCAAGGCAAAACTGAAAGAGGCGATTTCGGACGACATCGCGGACTGGGGCATCAACCTGAAAACCGTCGAGATCCAGGACATCAACCCCTCGGTGACCATGCAAAAGGCGATGGAAGAGCAGGCCGCCGCCGAGCGCCAGCGACGCGCCACGGTGACCCGCGCTGAAGGTGAAAAGCAGGCAGCCATTCTGGAGGCCGACGGACGCCTGGAAGCGTCCAAGCGGGACGCGAAAGCCCAGGTCGTGCTGGCGGATGCCAGCCGCGAGGCCATCGAGCGGGTCACCCAGGCCATCGGCGACAAGGAAATGCCGGTGATGTACCTGCTGGGTGAGCGCTACATCCATGCACTGGAGGAACTATCCACTTCCGACAACGCCAAGAACGTTATCTTCCCGGCGGACCTGCCCAACGCCGTCAAGGGCCTGCTGAGCCGCTAACCGCTCCACTGGCAGCGCCCGATTACAGGTAGCGCTGCCAGAACTCGGCCTTGCCGAACTCCTCATCCAGCGCATACGGCTTGAAGCCACACTTGAGATACGCTCCGCGCGCGGGATGGTTTTTCTCCAGCACCTCCAGGGTGATTTTGCAGCAGCCCCGCTCGCGGGCGACCTCCGCTACCTTTTCCATCATCAAGGTGCACACGCCCAATCCCCGCGCCTTCTCGTTCACCACCACATCGTGGATATTGACCAGCGGTTTGCACATAAACGTGGAGAACCCCATAAAGCAATTCACCAGGCCCAGGGCCTCGTCGCCGCGATACGCCAGCACAGAGAATGCACCGGGAAATTCTGCCAGGCGTCCGAGCAGTTCGCGATGACACAGCTCAGACAGGGGCTCGCCACCACCATAGGGATCGCGCGAGTAATGATCCATCAACGCCAGCAGGTCGGCACCGTGCTTGTCGTCGCGGTAGTCCGCAACGACCATTTCCAGTGCGCCCACTGGCGCAAGCGGGGAGTCTTCCATCCTGTTCACCTCTAAATACATTCGGCCGGTTCAGCGCACTGGCTGGTTATCCTTTCGCCTGGCTTCCGCCTTCGCGGTCAATTCACATTGCGCCTGAAAAAAGCGCCGGTAGTTTCGCACACGGGCGCGTTGCGCCAGCAGCCAGCGCACTTTTTTGCGCCGGCGCGCCACCGTCGCGTTGTGTTTGTTAAAACGGCGCGGGCGGCGGATTACTGTATTTCTGAGCCCCATACGGCCAGTCCCTGAGTAGTGAAATGACAAGCGGTGAATAACCTGCAAAAGCGCCGCCGCAGAGTAGCAGAACGCCAGACCAATTTCAGGGCCGCGCCGTTGCCACCTGATCAAATATCAGCCGCTGCCATTGGCATACATTGGCGCGCCCCGGCAAAAGCGCTATCCTGCTCGGTCACTGCAGACCGACGGAATAAATGTCTTGTCCAAGCTTAACGATCTGATCGAGAAAAACCGCGCCTGGTCCGAATCCACCCGCCGGGAAAAGCCCGACTTTTTCCTCAAACTCTCGGAACAACAGTCGCCGGAGTACCTGTGGATCGGTTGCGCGGATAGCCGTGTACCCGCCAACCAGATTGTGGACCTGCTGCCCGGTGAACTCTTTGTGCACCGCAATGTGGCCAACGTCGTGGTGCCCTCAGACCTGAACTGCCTGTCGGTGGTTCAATTTGCGGTGGAGGCGCTCAAGGTCAAACACATCATGGTGGTCGGCCATTATGGATGTGGCGGTGTGCAGGCCGCCCTGGAAGACCAGCGACTCGGACTGATCGAAAGCTGGCTGCGCCACATCAAGGACGTGCGCGACAAACACCACACCCTGATCGAACTGTTCCCGGAAGAGGAACGCGTGGACCTGCTGTGCGAGCTCAACGTGCTGGAGCAGGTCATTCACGTATGCCAGACCACCCCGGTGCGGGATGCCTGGGAAAACGGCCAGGAGCTGTCGGTGCACGGCTGGGTATACGGACTCTCCAATGGCCTGGTCAATGACCTGCAGATCACCGTGGACGATACCTCGCAGATCAACGAGACCTACCACCGCGCCCTAACCGCTATCGCGCAGCGCACCAAAGGCTAAACACACCTGTCCCTGACCAGCGCCACCGGCCAGCAGGTGGCGCTGCCGGTTGTGCCATCGGCATAACAGATGTCTCCTCTCGCCGTTAACTTTTCCCACGTTTTTCCCTACACTCCACAGCCTCAAATATAAACACCAGAAACTCGCAGTATTCAGGGGTCTTCATGTCCGATTTTCGCGTTTGGGAATGCCAGATTTGTGGCTGGATTTACGATGAAGCCCAGGGCTCGCCAGATGACGGTATTCCGCCCGGCACCCGCTGGGAAGACATCCCCGACGACTGGGCCTGCCCCGAGTGCGGCGCCACCAAGGACGAGTTTGTCATGCTCGCGGCAGTGGCTGACAAAGGATCGGACAACCCGGCGAGCGCCGAGCCCAAAGAGGCCGACGTCCCGGCCGTCACTGCTGCCACCAAGGGCGTATCGCAAACCGCCAGCAGCCGCATCTGGGAATGTATGGTATGCGGCTGGGTTTACGACGAGGCCAAGGGCGCGCCGGAGGAAGGCATCGCCCCCGGTACCCGCTGGGAGGATATTCCCGAGGACTGGACCTGCCCGGAATGTGGTGTGGGCAAAGAGGACTTCGACATGGTACTGGTCAGTGAACCAGTAGCAGCGGAGCCCCAGAGTGCACCACCAGCACCCCAGAGTAGTCCGCTCGACGATTCCGACCCGCTGGTAATCATTGGCACCGGCCTTGCCGGTTACCACCTGGCAAAGGAATTCCGCAAGCTGGATCAGCGCACTCCGCTGGTTCTGATTAGCGGTGACGACGGTACTTTCTACTCAAAGCCACTGCTGTCCGCCTCCCTCGCCCACGGCAAAACACCGCAACAGCTGGCCACCGCCACTGCGGAAGCCATGGCCACGGAGCTCAATGCCGAGATTCTGGTACACACCCATGTCACCGACGTGGACCGGCAAGCCCGGGTATTGACCCTGGTCTCCGACAGCGGCGGCATCCGCGCGGAGCTGCGCTATGCGCGCCTGGTTTTTGCCACCGGTGCGCACTGCGCGCCACTGCCTGCAATCGAAGGCGACGGCCTGTCGCGGCTATTCCGGGTAAACAGCCTCGGCGACTATCATCGCTTCCGCACCGCGCTCACCAATCGCAAGCGCGTGCTGTTGATCGGCGCCGGTCTGATCGGCTGTGAATTTGCCAACGACCTTGCCCAGGCGGGCTACCAGGTAGAGGTAGTGGATGTACAGCCCTGGCCGCTGGCCAACCTGCTGCCGGAGGCCGCCGGGCGCGACATTCAGCAGTCCCTCGAACAGGCCGGGGTACGCTTCCACCTCGGCACCGGCGTATCGCGTCTGGAGCGCATGTCCTCCGGCATCCGTGCGGTGCTCAGCAGCGGCGACACGATCGAAGCGGATATCGCCCTCGCCGCCCTCGGCCTGCGCCCCAACACCGGGCTCGCCGAGGCCGCCGGTATCGCGGTCAACCGCGGTATCGTCACGAACCGACAGCTGCAGACCAGCGATGCCAATGTCTTCGCACTGGGAGACTGTGCGGAGGTTGACGGCCACAGCCTCTACTACGTGGCACCGCTCACGCAGAGCGCCCGTGCCCTTGCCCAGTCCCTCACCGGCACCGCCAAACCGGTGCAATACGGCTGCCTGCCGGTCGCCGTCAAAACCACCCTGAGGCCCACCGTAGTCTGCCCGCCCCGCCACGGAAGCGAGGGGGAGTGGAACGTCACCGCCGACAAGGACGGTGTTAAGGCCGAGTACGTGGACACCAGTGGCAACCTCCTCGGTTTTGCCCTCACCGGCAGCGCCATTGCCGAACGGGATGCCCTGAGCCGCCGCTGCGCGCCGCTGATGGACTGACTCCCCGGTACTGAACCAGACGTCAATAACCCGCGACTATCGCCCCGATAGCCGCGGGCTTCCGCCACACGCCAAAGAAAACCACGCAGAGCGGCCATTTTTCCCGTAAAATGGCCGCCAGCACAAAAATTGAACAGATTTTGAACGAAGTATGACGGCATCCAGTAACTCAGCAGCTCCAGTTGAACCCGGCCAGTCTGCAGCAGAGCGCAGCCGCGCCCTGCGCGACACCCTGGGCCATTTCGCCACTGGCGTCACCGTGGTCACCACCCTCGACGCCAGCGGTGAGCCCGTGGGCATGACCGTCAACAGCTTCAATTCCGTGTCCCTCGACCCGGCGCTGATCCTCTGGAGCATCGACCGCAGCTCCCTCAGCTACGCGGCATTTACCCAGAGCGAGCGCTTTGTGGTGCATGTACTGAAAGGCGACCAGCAACACGTTTCCAACCTGTTTGCCGGCCGCGGCGCCGACAAATTCGGCCAGGTCAAATGGCACCGGGGCCCTGAGAATGTCCCCCAGCTGGATGACTGCGCAGCCCTTTTCCACTGCCGCCGCACACAGAATATCGAGGGTGGCGACCACACCATCATGCTCGGAGAAGTACTGGAGTTCAGCGCCAGTGGCGGCGAGCCCCTCGTCTTCCACTGCGGCGGTTACCGCGCTCTCGCTGGCGAGTAATCCCTCACAAATCCCGTAAATAGACAGGGCGTTTGCCGCAGCAATCGCCCTTCAAAACCTGTCGTTATATAAATCCCGGCCGACCGCCACAAACAATATAAAAATTTCGGCGGAATCCCCCCGCATTAATTGTGACGCCGTCACCTCCCGGTCATACTTTCAGGACATTATTGGGAGGCCTCCGCAATCGTGGACGTCGAGATGCATACTACCGACACCCTCTTCTGCTTTGCCCACCGTGGTTACCCCAAGCGCGCCACGGAAAACACCCTGCAGGCCATCACCCATGCCCTCGAATTTGATATCGACGGTGTAGAGATCGATGTGTGGAATGTGGGTGGCGAACTTATCGTCAAGCACGACCGCCGTCTGGGCCGGTTGCTCGCCGGGCAGGAACTTCTCACTGAGGTGACCCCGAGTGCCCTGCGCCAGATGCTACTCCCCGGTGGCGAGCAGGTACCCACCCTGCGGGAAGTACTGGAGCTGGTGGGCAACAACGTTCAGCTCAATATCGAACTGAAAGGATCCAACTGCGCCGCCCTCGCCGCCCGGGAGCTCGAATCCTACATCCGCGACAATGGCGCCACCTACGAGCAGTACCTGCTCTCCTCATTCGATCACCGCCAGGTATACGAATGCCTGAAGCTGATTCCCGAGGTGCGCCGCGGGGTCCTCATCGACGGTATTCCTCTGGATCTCGCCGCCTGCGGTGAACCGCTGGAGGCCTACTCCATGCATCACAGCCTGGACTTCGTTTGCCCCGAAATCATCGCCGATGCTCACAAGCGCGGCTTCAAAAACTTTGTCTTCACCGTCAACCACCCGCATGACCTGGCGCTGGTGGCCGCGATGAATGCCGACGGGGTATTCACCGACGAACCACAACTGATCATGGACTACAACACCGAAAAAGCCGGGGAAGCCATGGCCCGGCACATTGAGCCGGTGGAAAAGTTCAATCAGACGGGCTGAGCCCGCCTGTGGAACCTTGCGCATTGACCATTCGTTAATTGCGCGCATCCAGCATGCCGAACAACTGCTCTACACTCGGGCGCGTCTTGTAGTCCCTGGAAACGTGCGCCCACTCCACGCCGCCATCCGCCCCCACCAGGAAGATACCCGGTGCAGCGATCTTGTGGTGATCCTTGCCGGACCAGTCTTCCAATACGATGCCGTACGTCTTGTACTTCTCTGCAGTGGCGTCATCAATCTCCACTACCACATCGAATGCCTCATGGGCCTTCAACTCCGGATCCGACAGCACCGGGAAGGGAATTTCATAAGTGGCTTTGGCCATGGCACTGGCATCGGGCTTGTCCACACTGATCAGCACCGGCGTCACCCCGCGCTTCTCAAACTCCGGCCACGCCTCCGCCAGCTGACGGATCTGCACGTTGCAGTATGGGCACCAGCCGCCGCGGTAGAACACCACCAGAATGGGCGCGTTGGACTTCAGCAGGGCGGCAAGGGAGACGTCTTTGCCCTTGTGATTCATGACAGAAAAATCCGCCGGCGTGTCACCCGCCTGAAGGCCGACTTCGACCTTGCCCAGGTCGGTGTTTTTGGTCTCACCGAGTTGGGGGAGGTTTTCCGGGAGGGAGATATCCTGCGCTAGTGCACTAAGACTAAATATTGCGACTAACGCTGCAATTAGAGCAAACTTCATAAAGGTAGTTCCTGTCAACCTTCTGGATAACATTCTTTGCATGGGACATGCAGGGCATCGTCATCACTGTTTTCGATCGTAACAAGTGATTCAATCCAGCAGCGAACTGCCGACCATCAAGCTGTAGCTAGAGGACTGAAACCACGCGCTCTGCCCATCAATACTAAGCTTCGCCTCGAAACTCAAGCCACACCCAGGTGACCAGC
Organism: Microbulbifer hydrolyticus; assembly: GCF_009931115.1. Lineage (NCBI taxonomy): Bacteria > Pseudomonadati > Pseudomonadota > Gammaproteobacteria > Cellvibrionales > Microbulbiferaceae > Microbulbifer > Microbulbifer hydrolyticus. The sequence continues at coordinate 2,995,389 of NZ_CP047491.1, forward strand.
ATTAGCAGTCCAAGAAAAACAAATACAGACCAGTGAAATATTAACTGAGCACGCGCAACCCGAGGTAACTCAGCGAAATATGCATCAACCCCAAAACGTTTAGCGCGTTTCTCGCTCAAGCAAAAATGGCCCCAGTGCATAAATCTGCTGGCAGAGAGAATAAATCCAATATCGGCAACCTCACCATCTATCTTTCGGGAAAGCCTTTTATAGTAAGTACGGTAAAAAACTATCGCATTGACGATCGCTATGACGAAAAGGATTGCACCTAGCGTATACATGCCGAGCATTAAGTAGAAAAAAGTCAATTCACAGCCCTCTCAATACGCAAATTCGCCCAATACCTCACCACCCTTGCCAAGCGACTTCGACCCCACATAACTGCCTGCAGCGCCAACTACCAGACCACACCAAAGTAGACTTGTGCCAGCAGTTTCCAAGCCAAACAACAAGTTACATGTACCGTATGCTGCCAACCCGCCTCCAGCCACACCGCCAACCACGCTTCCCCCAGCCTTAAATGACTCGCTATACCTTGTTTTCACGCACCTCTCAGAATTCGAGCCTTGTGTACAAACCTTCTGGATATTGACGTATCCGCCCAACACCTCGAGACCAATCGCAACGTAACCCAAGCGAGCAAAGTTTTTTGCCGCATTTCTGAGCTGCGCGTAGCGTCCAGACAATTCGGGTATACCACTTGGTACAACTTGGTTTTTCCACTGGTGCAAAGTCGCCTTGCTACTAATGCCCAACTGCCTTTTAATTCCAAGGGCACTCGCCGAGCTGCCAAATAGCTCACGACGTACCATTCCATTGACAGCCTGATCCAGCTGAGCAAAAAGCGCGCGCCTCTGCGCAAAGAAGTGATGGGAGTTCAGGTGGCCATGGGTTTTATAACTGGACTGATATAGGCGATCCATCTGATCTAACAGCTTCTCGACCATCTTGGTTTTCTGGGAAAAGTAACCGTTCACCCACCCGTACATCGGTGACATATAGCTGGCAACATAACTCAGAAACGCATAGTTCCTCGCCAAAGCCCTCTTTTCTCGCTCATTCAGGGCCCGCAATTCAGCTTCGTGTATCCGAACTGCCTCCTGCATCAAAACTTCCCATTTCTCATAGGTAGCGCTGTCTGGCGGAGTAATGATTACAATTTGCCCGGGGCGTACAGCCCCTCCAACCAGATGAGCATTCACACTTAAGAAATGTCGCTTGGCAGAAGCCTCCGCATGACCATAAATCGCGGAGTACACTTGCTCGACACTGTAATGGCTATCGGCGACGAAGAAGAGCGCCTCGTCAGGGAAGAGTTCCTTTTCCATAAAAAGCTATCCGTAGTCAATTACGGACAGCAAAATACAGAAAAAGCAAGCACCTGAAAAATTGGTCCTGTTGTCGCAATCGCAAGCGCACCACCAGCCGCACTCAGTGCTGGTGATTCTTTGCCTGCGCATACAACTGATCTTTCAACCGCGCACGCTGGGTTTTCAGCTCTTTGAAGTGATGATCATCCGTAGCGACACCGCGCTCTTCAAGGCCGCGGATTTCCTTGTCCAACTTGTGGTAAACATCGCGATCGGTCTTGAATTGAATGCTGTCCTGAATCAGGTGACGGATGCTGTCTGCGAGGTCGGGAAACTCGGTTTCCAGGGTACGGGAGGGAATAGACATTGTCTGCGGCTCCTCGGAGTTGGCACTTCACTCAAGAATTGTAGTCTCCACAACAATAACAACCAAAAATTCAATGGATCGGCGGAACAACGCCTACCTATTCAGAAAATATATAACTCAGCTGCCAAATCGATCAAATTCTGAACCCACTGGGAGTGCTACAACGCTAAAGGTTGCCGTACTTAAACTCCGCATCAAATATAGTTGAAAAAACAAAGATCGAGCAAAGCAAAAAGCAAAACCAAATAGCAACAATTACTCCGGCCATCCAAGAAGGGAGGAACCTCAACAATAAGGCATACAAGTACATGTCATACTCCCCCGACAAAAAGCAACTGCACAACATTAACCATAGATGTGAAGGTTGTCTGCTTCACCAACAAGAAACCCAACCAAACAAAGTGCAAGGTCAGAGTCACACTGAGACTGTAGGATAACCAAGAAGGCATTAAGGAATACATATTCGGAGCATAAATACGCAGTCTTTTAAAATACTGCCATATAACAATACCCACCCAATGATAAAAGGCCCATGCTAGATAACGCAGCGATACTTCATGCCACATACCAATTGTCACCAGTGACGCTAGAACACCTATGCTAGGATTTCGAGAACGAGCCATTACATATTTGTATATGTAGTCACGACTCCAGCTAGTTAGTGATATATGCCACTTTCGCCAAAAATCCGAAATGTTTTTTGCCAAGTATGGAGCATCGAAGTTTTCTCCGACTCGATAGCCAAGCATAGCTGAAAAAGCAATGGCGATATCGGAAAACCCGGAAAAAAGCAAGTAAAGAGTCAACCCCTCCCGAACCAATTCCAGATATTGCCATAGCTGAGTGCCGGCACCGATATTTTCCGCTGCCCAATATGGCCAATATGACTGTAGAAAAAAACCACAAACAATAACTACTTTTACATAGCCATAAATTGCACGCTCAATACCTCTTGAAAATAATTCCGCATCCCATCGATGTCGTCGGTGTCCTTTTCCGAACTCATCAAATCGATTGATCGGCCCCACCCAAATAGTTGGCAGAAAGAACAAGTAAGAAACTAGTGTACGCGCATCGACTACCCCGATGTTTCCGCGCGAACGCTCCAAAATAAGATGGATACACCTTAATGAATAAAAAGATATACCCAAAGGAATCACACCATTTCCGACGAGCCCACCATCTGCACTACGCTCTATCGCCAAAAGTTTAAAGCCAACCAACACAATCAAGATCAGGCTAATTGCGAACTTACTCCTCGCCGGGCTGAGCTGCTCACGCGAGACGGTCAGGTAGCAAAGCAGAGAAAATACAACAAGAACACCACTGGAATACGGCGATAACGAATAAAGAAAAAGCAGCGAAACCGATGCAAGCAGCCAACCACGATGCGCAGCAGGAAGCACCCAGAAAGCGACAAGCGTCGGAATAATCCACTCGAGCCACTCGAGGGAAACAAAATTAAAGTCACCCATTACTAATTCTTTTTCTGCATCTGCACAGCCAGCCCACTCAGATAACGTCTGCGAAGGCGGTCCTGACTGATCGGTCTGTGCGATAACGCATCGTAACCACATACTTCCAGTAGCGGGTTAAGCATTGGCGCCAAGTCCGACACCAGCGGTGAGGGCAACGATTGCCAGCGCCCACTACTAGAGGAGTGAATAGAGCTTTCACCATAGGTTTTATGATCACTGAAGCCAAGTATCTCAGACCTCTCCAGTGCATCCTCAAGCATATCTGGAACGAAGCTTTCCCCCAATTTCGCGAACACCGCTTCAAGCGTATCCGCGGGGTCTTCAACCAAGTCCTCGTAGCGGATTATCAGGCTATTCTCTCCCTGTCTCTCCCCAAGCCCCATCAGTGTTTTGGTTGCATCCGCCCAAGAGTGTGCAAACGCCTCAACCGGGCGCGGGTGCCTCTTGATGTATGGATGCATGGAACTTGGATACACGCCAGCCGTCGCGCAAAACTCTACTGAGCTGACGGCAACATCGAGAGGATGCCGAATGATGCCTAGATAAAATACCGAGTCGCCAAAAATTCTCTCAATCGCATCAGCACAAAAAATATCAAATGCCGTCTTTTCCGCCCAACGCCGCTTTCCATGATTCTGAGCAAAGGTGTCCAAAAAGCCGAATGCAAGCTCCTTCAGCCTTGAAAGTACTTCTTCATCTTCGAAGCCAGCAAAGTTTAAGCCTGAAAGCACACCCATATCGACGCCATCTGCAGTGTAATCTGCGTCGATAAAGCGAGCACACGCTCCCAGTAAATGAGTTTCCGGTGGCGATGCAAATTCAGGATGAGCGTTGAAAATCCTGCGTAATAAGGTTGTCCCAGACCGCGGGTGACCAAGGATTACGACGCCTTTTTTAGTATTCATTTTAGTCCAGCCCCCCCTGCTCCAAACGTTGAGAAAGCAATGTCAGGAGATCTCGCAAAGAACTGATTCCGATCACTTCACGCGCTTCTATTTCCAGGTCGAACTCCTGCTCGACCTCCATGATCAATTCAAGAAACGCCAGAGAATCCCAAGCAGAAAGATTTTCCGGACTGCTATCCATCGTCAAAGCCGACACTGGAACATGAAACACAGATGCAGCAGCATTGAGAATACGCTCTGACAGATCACCATCCTCAACATTTTCACCACACCGAGATACCGAAACCTCCAACTTCACCTTCTTCTTGAGCGCAGGTAAATCGACCTTTCCGGAAGGGCCATAAGGCAGTTGATTTAACATCAGGATTTCATTGGGAACCTTTTCACGCGCGAGCTGGAGACGACAGTGTTCAAATAACGCATTCGTATCAAGTTCTCCCTCCTGAACGACAACGCATGTAATTACCCTCTCACCGAGTAATCGATCTGGCATCCCCACGGTCTCTGCAGCAGTGACCCCGGGGTACCCCCGCACTACTTCAGACACCTCCTCTGGAATTACATTTATACCGGCCCTGACGATAATATTTTTAAGACGCCCGACAATTGAAATAAACCCTTCAGTATCCTTAATCGCCAAATCCCCAGTTCGAAACCAATCTCCCCGAAAAACGGATTTTGTTGCATCGACGTCATTAAAATACCCCGACATGACAATATCACCGCGAATACATAGCTCTCCGGACACTCCCTCAAGCACTTCCTGACCAGATTCATCGACAACCTGAACTTCGCACCCAACGGCCTTTCCGACGGTCCCTATCTTTCTTGAGGCATCATCGGGCCCGCAATAGGTCGCCTCGCATACTGTCTCTGTCAAACCATAGCAATTGACAATTCTCGTACCGAAGCGAGCCTCAAACCGACGCCATAAATCTGCGTCAAGAGGACCTGCGGTCGACTCGATGAATAGAAATTCATCTGACGTAAAACTATCATCATACTCAGACGGCATCCGATCAATCATCGCCAGCACTGTCGGCACAGTAATAAGGTGTGAGATTTTTTCCCTATAGACCGTGTCCAGTAATTCCCCGAGAGCCTGCATATCGACGGAATCTGGAGTCAACCAGGTATAACCGATTGTGCAGGCCAGTAGCGGCCCCTGATTTAGACCATCAGTGTGGTGCAAAGGCAGGTGATTAAGCACCCTGGAATCACCCGACAACTTGAACTGGCCTCGCATTGCCTCGACCTGCGCATAGAGATTGGCGTGACTCAGCTGCACCCCTTTGGGCTTCGATGTCGTACCAGACGTAAACAGGATCAAGGCCGGAGTTTCATCCGGAAAGCTCGACACACCCGAAACAATGGCCTCCGAATCAAGACACGCAGGGAAAGTATTCCCATCGCTGGGCGTAGACTTATTTCCAATTCGGAGCCCGAAGAAACTTTTTTTCGAGGGTTGCGCTATAGGTATAATCACCGTATTCGATTCGGGACTCTGAATCTTTCCGGCAATATCAAGAATAGACTTGTCAATAAAGACCACACTACTCTGGCTTTTTTCCAACAAGTAGTTCAGCTCGGCAGCTGATGCTTCTGGATCAAGAACCACTGCGGTCACGCCGTCCATCAGACAGGCTATGTAAAGAGTGGCAACCGATTCACGATCAGAGCTGACTATCGCTACGTGGTCACCGATTGAGAGCCCTCGCCCCCTCAACAATGACCTGGTCTTACCAACTTGCTCAGCCAGCTTTCCATATGTAAGCTTCCGCCCAGCACAAACCAGAAATTCCTTTCTATCCGCAACCGCGCCAATCGACTGATTAATCAGACTTACCAGCCGGGTTCCCCTACTGCCTGACATCATTTACCTCACGACTTTCGAATCTGACTATTAATCTCACTGGCCAAGAAGGTCACAAGCCACTTACTATAGACTTCTCGACCGCTTTCATTCATATGCACAACATCACAGTACTCGTTATTCATAAACTCCTGCGATGTATTACCCACCTCTACCAGAGGCAACTCATTTGGAGGCGGCACACTTGCCATGCCACGAGGGGAGATAGGGATAGAAATTCCCCGAATTACTATCCCCTTAGCGGCAGCCTGTTTAAGGAACCCAGCCACACCAGGGGCGAACTGAGCTTCGTCGCCAAACCGTGCCCACTTGAGAAAATGCGCTCTACGCTGCTCCACCGTCTCGTTAATCGACAGCGCATCACAACTCATTTCAACCTGCTGCTTTTCCTGGTCCCGGCCCTTCTTGTCAGAAAAAGCTCCAAAAAAGAGTGACTCCAAATACTTGCGGGAAAAGAACCACTGACTGTAGGTCGATCGCTCCTTACTCAAGAGGTCTTCCTGAATCACAACCAAATCCGGTCTGAGCTCCAATACAGTCTCGGTCAACCCGGAAAAGTCCTCGAAAACTGCAATATCTTTGACAATACGGCGTACGGATACCGCTCGTCCGAGTTCATCACTCAGCTTGCTTCCCAGGTCTTCCTCCGCAAGCGTCGCGTAACGCAATCGGGAATCCCCGAACATAACCACCTGTAACTGCTCGCCAGAAGATTCGTCTGATACCAAGCGATTGAGGTTAAACTCGGTGAACTCTTTTGATGGTGGCGTAAAACCCATTACAAACAGGAAATAATACGCAGCCGGAATCATTAGCAAAAGGAAGCAGACACCCCATACCCAAAGCGGGAGGGGCCGAGCATCAATTGCCTTATACATACCAGATCTTATCATTTTGTTTTGGAATATAGACTCATAAAACTTCAAAGTCATTTAGCGCCAAGGGGGAGGGAGACGGCACCCGCAATACCGGCTTTGTAGTATTGCTCGATGGAATAGTACATTTTTTGATAAAGTTTCACCGTCTGCTCGAACCCTTCAAGAGGTTGCCCACTCCCCAGCAAGACCGTGACCCCCCCGTGCTCGTCAATCACTGCCACCGAACGGCTGCCGGGCAGAACCCCCCCCTGCATAGAAACGGAGAGCTGGCTATTAGACTGCTTGTGCACATAAACCCCATAACCATAACAATTCATATACTCACTCAGGTCACAACCTTCCCCGACCGTTGCGGAAAGTATATTCAGTGGCTGACGCCGAAGCATGCTATGAATTAACTGGGCCAAAGCGCTGGCATTACCGGAAAGCCCAGCAACCGCAGAGAGAGCATGGAAGTCAAATCGTTGATAATATCTTTCTGAAAAGAAATCCCCATTACGAAAATCATAACGCACTTCATCTTTCAAGTAGGGACCATCAATAAAGCGAACGCCTTGATCAGACAGCGAGTACATTTCCTCGATCAACTGCCTGAATGGCTTCCCCGTCACTTTCTCGAGTACCGCGCCAAGCAGACAGTAACCGCGATTCGAGTAGCTGTAACGCTCGCCAGGAGAAAAATCGAGCATTTGTGAAGACAATGCCTTGATATCGTAGGGGCACCAAGTATTTTTCCTGAGTGAGAACAGTGGGTCCTCACTCTTCATACGGTCAAAACCTGCTTGATGAGAAAGAAGGTGACCAATAGTAACTTCCCTTAACCGAGCATCCCTGGAGGGAACTAATTCTGGAAAAATTTCAACCAGAGCCGCATCCAACCGCAATCCACCAGAATTAATTATCGCCAAAGTGGCGTCAGCAGTTATCAGTTTAGACAGGCTCGCATAGCGAAAACGAGTAGTTTCGCTCAACCGCGGCGAGGCGATTAGCGTTCCCTCCCACCCATTCTCACAATGATGGCGCTTGCCATCCGGTTCTATGTAAGCTATCTGATTCGCCAGAGAGCCTTGACTTTCCGTGGCAAACAAAAGGGTTTCTCCCAGCCATACAGGAGCACCCGGGGAACAGGTCAACGTGGTGCGGGACACCATGGATTCAAGCGGGTACACGCTCCGCAACACCAACAATCGATCACTGATCCACAAATGGGCAGATATCACCAGAACCGAGATGCTGACAATCAATAGCGCAAGGTCGCGCAACCGCACAGTAGAAAATAATTTCTGTCTCGGCACAAAACCTCCAACCACCACAGCACAACTGTTCCACTCAAACCATGATTCAGAAACAAAAACGCCCCCAATAAGGGGGCGTTACCGGAAAACAAATTATTGAAAATCTGTTTATCAGGTACCTGAAGCCGTAGTAGTGGTGGACTCTTCAGCAATTTCATTCGCACAGCCGACCGGAACGTAAGCAGTTTCAGTAATGTCAGTGCCACAGCTCCAACTACCCGCCGCGGTGCGAGTCCACTGAAGGTTTTTACCGCTGAGCGCAGTGGATGCGTTCTGTCCAAATGCTGCTGCCAGACTCGCGGACCCATCGGTATTAAAGGTAGCTGTGAGACCACCACCAGTCTGCAGCGCCTTGCTATCACCCAGAAGCAGGTTGCTACCGCTCCAACCGAAATCACAGTCAGTTGCAGATAGACCATCCATCATGCAAGTCTCAACTACGGTACGCAGGGCACCAACCTCGCCCATGACCCGGCTTACCTGGGACTTGGTAACATAGTTTTGATACTGCGGAATAGCGACCGCAGCCAGAATACCAATGATCGCAACCACGATCATCAATTCAATAAGAGTAAAGCCCTGTTGCTTTTTCATTGTAACCGTCTCCATACAGACTGTTGTTTTAAGATGAAATCCCGTGAGGAAGTCGGCAGTTACAATAACGGCAATGTGGCAAAACGCGCAAGCGGGTAAATTGGCCTCACAATTCAGATTGAGAGGAAAGTCATGCTGGCTGCGATCAAAATTTAGACAAAACTTGTAAGTTTTGTGCAGAGCGGGGAATCTGGTGACGTAAATTGTCAGGCCTCAGGAGAACAATAGAGGGCGTCAGGCGTGACATCGTGATGCAAAGTTCCCGGCTACCGGAGATACTGAGCTGGGTACGGAATCGCCCCTCGCAAGACGGATAGCCAGGCGGTAGCCTTGTTAGGGGACATATCCAGTTCACAGCTTGCGGGAATGACTTGCCGGGATCATTGGCTGGCGGATGCTTATTCGCTATATTGGGCTAACCCCAATGGCAAATTCCCTTTGCTGGCCGGTACTTAAGAACAAAATTTAAACAAAGATAATACATTCAGTACTCACACTAACGGTCCCCCATGAGCAGCACCCCACTGAGCGGTCTAGCCAAACGGCTGGTATCTGACAACGCCATCGATGAGGCTACGGCCCAGTCGGCCATCAAGGCGGCCAGACGTGAAGGCCAGACCTTTGCCCAGCACGTAGTGGAGGCCAAGCTGATCAAAAGCAGAGAACTGGCCAATATTGCATCATCGGCATTTGGCAGTCCTGTGTTTGACCTTTCTTGTTATAACTTTGACCTGCTTCCCAAGGATGTTGTCGCTGAAAATTTGATCAGCAAACATTTTGCCCTCCCCCTTTATAAACGCGGTAACCGACTGTTTGTGGCCGTCGCAGACCCCACCAATCTGGCCGGGCTGGATGAGATCAATTTCAATACCGGTCTTAACACTGACGCCGTACTGGTGGAGGCGGATAAGCTCGGCAAGGCCATTGAAAGCTATCTTTCCAACAGCGGTGATATCAGTGGTGGCTTAGAAGGCTTAGATGACGACGATCTGGATGGCCTAGATATAGATAGCGCTGAGGCCAGTCGCGACGATGACAACGAACCCGGGGGTGACGAAGCGCCGGTTGTTCGCTTTGTGAACAAAGTGTTGCTGGATGCTATTCGTACAGGTGCATCCGATATTCACTTCGAACCCTATGAAAAGCTGTATAGAGTCCGCTTGCGTACCGACGGTGTGCTACATGAAGTGGCACGCCCCCCGATCCAGCTGGCTACCCGCATCTCTGCCCGACTGAAAGTAATGTCGAAGATGGATATTTCAGAGCGTCGGGTACCCCAGGACGGTCGTATCAAGATGAAGCTGTCTAAGACCAAGGCCATCGACTTCCGGGTAAATAGCCTGCCAACCCTGTGGGGCGAGAAAATCGTACTGCGGATACTAGACCCCTCCTCGGCCAAACTAGGCATTGATGCTCTGGGTTATGAAGAAAACCAGAAGAAAATCTATATGGATGCTCTGGCCCAGCCGCAGGGCATGATTCTGGTAACCGGTCCCACCGGCTCGGGTAAAACAGTATCTCTTTACACCGGCCTGAATATTCTCAATACCGCTGAGCGCAATATCTCTACAGCGGAAGACCCGGTAGAAATCAACCTGGAGGGGATCAATCAGGTAAACGTCTCCAATAAGGTGGGGCTCAACTTCGCAGAGGCGCTGCGCTCCTTTCTGCGCCAGGACCCCGACATCGTCATGGTTGGGGAGATCCGGGACCTGGAAACGGCAGAAATCGCCATCAAGGCGGCACAGACAGGCCACCTTGTGCTCTCTACCCTGCACACCAACTCCGCCCCGGAAACCCTGACCCGCCTGATGAATATGGGGGTACCCACGTTTAACATTGCCACTTCCGTGAGCGTGATTATTGCCCAGCGCCTTGCTCGCAGACTTTGTGGTGAATGTAAGAAGCCGGCCAAACTGCCGGATGAAGTACTTAAGGAAGAGGGTTTCGACACGGTCACTATTCCCAAAAGCGAATGGCAAATATTCCAGCCTGTTGGTTGCGAGCACTGCTCAAAGGGATACAAAGGGCGCGTGGGTGTGTATGAAGTGGTTCGCATCACTGATGGAATTTCACGCATTATAATGGAGGGTGGCAACTCTATTCAGATTGCCGATCAGGCCAGAAAGGAGGGTTTCGATAACCTGCGCACATCGGCTTTGCGCAAGGTGGTAATGGGGGTTACCAGCCTTGAAGAAGCCAATCGAGTGACGAAGGACTGATATTAGAACCGCCATCCAAAACTAGAGTAAAACAGCTGAACTCCCCAAAAAGTTCAGAATGATAAAATTAACGAAAATTTAAATTTTTGCGGAGCCTTCGAGGCTCCGATATCAAGACCAACGGGAATACCACCATGGCCAAAGCTGCCGCTGCTGTTGCTTATATTTATAAGGGTGTCGATGCCAAAGGCAACAAGGTTAACGGGGAAATCACCGGAACCAATCCGGCGCTGATCAAAGCTCAGTTGCGCCGTCAGGGGATCATTGCCAACCGCGTACAAAAAAAACCCAAGCCGCTTTTCGGTGGCGGTAAGAAAATCAAACCTGGTGATATAGCGTTATTTACCCGACAGCTGGCGACCATGATGAGAGCTGGCGTGCCATTAGTACAGAGCTTCGAGATCGTTGCGGATGGCTCTGATAATCAGAGCGTCAAAGAACTCATCCTTAAAATCAAAGAGGAAGTAGCATCTGGTACTGCATTTGCTGACGCACTACGCAAGCATCCATTGTACTTTGATGACCTATTCTGCAATCTTGTAGCATCAGGTGAGCAGTCCGGTGCTCTTGAAACCATGCTTGACCGAATTGCGACCTACAAAGAAAAAACCGAATCTCTGAAGAAAAAAATCAAGAAAGCCATGACATACCCGGTCATGGTGATTATCGTAGCGGTCATTGTTACAGCCATTCTTCTAATCAAAGTCGTCCCACAATTCGCGTCTACGTTTGCCGGCTTTGGCGCCGACCTCCCAGCATTTACTCTATTTGTACTTGGTATTTCCGAATGGATGCAAGAGTATTGGTTAATCGCTTTTGTATCACTGCTAGTTGGCGTAGGTGGAACTTTAGAGGTAAAAAAGCGTAACAAAGCTGTTTCGGAATTTTTTGACCGAATGATCCTGAAAATTCCTGTCCTCGGTCTTATTACCTATAACTCTATTGCAGCACGCTTCTCCCGGACACTTGCAACAACCTTCGCAGCCGGCGTCCCTCTCATTGATGCCCTGAAGTCGGTCGCCGGTGCAACCGGGAATGTAGTGTACGAACAAGCCACTTTGAAGATAAGAGACTCTGTGGCCACTGGCATTCCATTAAATGCAGCCATGAACCAATCTGGCTTGTACCCTAATATGTTGGTCCAGATGGCTGCCATCGGCGAAGAGTCAGGTGCACTGGATGAGATGTTAGGCAAAGCTGCAGATTTCTACGAAGAAGCCGTAGATAACCTGGTCGACAATTTAACCACCATGCTTGAACCGATGATTATGGCCATTCTAGGTGTTTTAGTTGGTGGCTTACTGGTTGCAATGTACTTACCGATCTTTAACCTTGGCAATGTAATCACTTAAGTCACTGAAAAATGACCGATCTTCTTCATACCCACCCAGCGCTGCTAATAAGCAGCGCTTTTATTTTAGGCCTGCTCATCGGCAGCTTCCTAAATGTCGTCATCCACCGCCTGCCCATCATGATGGAGCGCGAATACCAGCGGGACTTTTACAGCTATTTCGAGAAAACTCCCTCCGCCGAAGACCAGAAAGAACTGGCGCAGACCTACAACCTGGTACTGCCCCACTCCCACTGTCCCAAGTGCGAGACGGTCATCAAGCCCTGGCAGAATATCCCGGTCATCAGCTACCTGCTGCTGCGGGGTAAATGCGGCCACTGCGACGCGCCCATCTCCAAACGCTATCCGCTGGTGGAGCTGGCTACCGGTATTCTTACCGCCATTGTGGTCTGGCAGCTGGGCTTTACCTGGCAGGCACTGGCCGGGGTATTTTTTACCTGGGCATTGATCGCGCTGACCGGGATCGATTTCGACAAGCAGCTGCTGCCAGACAATATCACCCTGCCCCTGCTGTGGGCGGGTCTGTTGATCAATATCTGGGGTGTGTTTGCACCTCTGCAGGACGCGGTGATCGGGGCCATCGCCGGGTACCTGGCGCTGTGGAGTGTTTTTCATATCTTCAAGCTGGTTACCGGTAAGGAAGGTATGGGCGCGGGGGATTTCAAGATACTTGCGGCTATTGGTGCCTGGTTTGGCTGGCAGGTGTTGCCGATGGTGATCCTGCTCTCCGCCGCCGTGGGCGCACTGGTGGGTATCCTTTGGACACTGGTTTCCGGGCGGGACAAGAACCTGCCCATCGCCTTCGGCCCCTACCTCGCCGGTGCGGCCTGGATTGCCATGCTGTGGGGTGAGCAGATTATGGGGTGGTACTTCCGTATTTCCGGGCTGAGTAGCTGACGCATGTTCACAGTGGGCCTGACCGGCGGTATCGGCAGTGGCAAGTCCGCTGCGGCAGCGCGCTTCCGCCACCACGGGGTGAACGTGGTGGATGCGGACTGGGCGGCACGGGTGGTGGTTGAGCCCGGCCGGCCGGCCCTGGTGGAAATTGCGCGGCATTTTGGTGAGGCCGTGATCCTCGCCGACGGTAGCCTGGATCGCGCGGCGCTGCGTCAGCGGGTGTTCGACGATCCCGCGGAGCGTCGCTGGCTGGAGCAGCTGACACACCCCTTGATCCGTGAAGAGATCATATCGTCACTGGCAGTCAGCCAAACGACCCACTCTGCACCCTATGCCATCCTGGAATCCCCATTGCTGATAGAGACCAGTCAGTCTGAGCTGGTACAGCGGGTATGTGTGGTGGATATTCCGGAGGCACTTCAACTGCAACGCGCCAGCGCGCGTGATGCCAACTCGGTTGAGCAGATTCGCAAGATTATGGCGGCGCAGCTCCCGCGCGATGAGCGGTGTGCAAAGGCGGACGATATTCTGGATAATAGTGGCTCACTGGAATCCCTTAATGCGCAGGTGGATGCCTTGCACCGCAAGTACATTCAACTCGCTGCGCAAGCCTGAAAGTTGTAAATACCATGTCTGACCACCCTACCTCCGATACCCCGACCGTGGCCTGCCCGACCTGCAAAAAGCCGATGGCATGGAGCTCAAACAACCCATACCGGCCGTTCTGCTGTGAGCGCTGCAAGCTGATTGATCTGGGGGAGTGGGCCAGTGAGGGGCACAAGATTCCGGGGCAGCCGGTATTTGACGATGTTATGAGCGAGGACTTGGACCCCACCCAGACCCGGCACTGAGCCGTCCCTCCCTTTCCCTGAACCTTCGCCGGTGGGCGCTCGGCATTCCCCCCTATGCCTGTTAGCGGTGGTCGGCAATCACTGCCGGCTCAGGCCTGCCGCCGGGGTTTTCTTCGTCCTGCACAAAAGCCGGACCAATCGCCAGGCAGCCGGGCAGTGGGCGGGGCTGAATGCGCTGGTCGATAAATGCGGCCACGTCCTCTTTGGGCGCGCGGTGGTCTCCGCCTTGTTGGGGCTGACTCTTATCGGTGTACCCTTTGCCGCTCCACATATACAGGGTGTGCTTGGCCTCGGTTACCATCTGGTCCGTAATGTTTGGCAGTGGATAATCGATATTCGCGCTACCGCGGCTTTGCTGCGCTGTTTTGGCTTCGTTCGACAATTCGATGGATATGGTGTCCATTATGGACTCCAACAACTGGCGGTAATTACTCGTGGGGCTCCGCTCAGCCTGTCGATAGGGGTTGCCCGCATTGCGCAACCATTGAGTGACCATGAAGTGCCCCATGACACAATACTGGTGGTCGATTGGGGTCAACCAGAAAAAGTCCTGTGCACCAGTCCACAATGGTTGGGTTTCAAAATACAACCATTCAGTTCCATTCCTTTCTAACCACTGGCTGTTTATAGGTGATAGATAATTTGGCCACTGATATTGGGTCAGGTCAAATGGGTCCCTATTCTCAGCGTGCCCCTTGTGATAGCACCCAATATCTGTGGTTTCGTGCAGGCGACGTACCAGGTCGACCATAGCCGATCGGGCAAATAAGCTCTGGTTTACCGGAAGATCGCTCACCTTCAGCACGCTGAGGCGCAGCACCAGGTCTCCTACGGTCGCAGTATCGAGAATGGGCCTTCCGGAGAAATTCCAGCCACTTAGCCAGAGTGGCACATCCAAGACTCCGTTTTCGCAGCCATCCTTTTCAAAAGGCTTAAAGATACTCGCATCGCAAAGGTCGAAGGTATTCGGTTGCTCCTCCAAACCGCTGCGCCCTCGTAAGGGAAGCCGTAACATCGGCGCGGACAGTCGAATTTGGGTACCGGAAATATCCTTCTCCACGTGCTGCAGGTTGCGCCACGCTGGGCCTTTTGGATTTTTCTCATTGCCGAAAAACATGGCGGTACCCACTTAGCTGCGTTTACGAAAGCGATTCAGCCAAACACCGAACTGATGACCAGGGTTTTTATAGTAACTCTCTCTGGCGCCCGGTAGAGAAGCGATAAGGATACTAGCCCCCAAAATCGCCAGGCTTCCGGGAATGCCTGCAGTGGAGATCATCGCGGTTGCAGCGCCAGTGATAAAAAGTCCTTTGGTCCCGGTCTGCCACAAAAGGTCTCCACCTTTACCCAGTAACTCGTCTTTCTCAGTACGATGGCGCAGCTCATCAGCCAAACAAAGCAGTGGAGCGACGCCAAAATGCAAACCTCCAATTACCTGTGCCGGCCCCGGTGCAGTGTTGTGCCAGGTGTTGTCTTTGGTATCCATATTGATGGACTGGCGCACTCGATCAGCAACTACATGACTGGCGGATGCATCGCTGAGAAAAATTTTCTGGCGCTCCTCCAGGTTGACCTTTTTACGCTCCAGCTGCTGCATGGCTTCTGTTAAAACCCAGGCTCCGTGCTTGTGCGCTGTCCATTCCACATACAACTGCTTCTTGTGGGCTTCATACATGTGCTGAGCCAAGACCCGAGAGGCCTGCCGTTGCTCGTCTGTGCCATTAAGACCCAAGCTTTTTATCGGGACCCACTCACTGACCAAAGCACTTGACCCGGAAGGTACATAGAGAAGTTGAAACCCTGTATTTTCAAGGTTCGCTCTCTTCCCGTCTTCACCGCGAGCCATGTGTTCTCCCAGAGTCGCAGCCGCATGAAGAAGGTCACTGCTGTGACCATTTACCCCAACTTTTAACGGACTCGCTTTTTTCCCTGCCATTTTTGGCGTTGGCGCCAATTGCGGCATAGGATCCGCGCCGTCCTGCATCCACTGGTCGCCGGAACGATGTTTGACTCGCCACAGCGCAGGTCGCCGCTCCTCACGGGCATCTTTCGCTGCCAGCCGAATATCCACAATCTCCACATCCGTCTGGCAGTCCCCATAGTAACTGTTCAGCTCATACTCAATCTCAAATCCCCCGGCCACCAGTAAGCGGCGGGTGGGTTGATTGGGTTTGAGCATGCTGTTGACGGGGCTGGCAGGGCCGCGCAGGCTTTCTACCGCTTTGATGAGGGTTTGTGCGTGATAGCCTTCGCTACTTTGTCGGGAACTCAGCTGACGAAAGTTGTCCAGCAGCTGTTGGTGGCTGCCATTAGCAAAGATGGCACGCCCGGAGCTGCGGCTGCCCCAGGCCTGCAGGGCATTGGATGGCTGATTGGGAGAATGAACGGCTGGCGGCAGTCCCATGGCAAATTCCTTCTGCGAACGGGTTTTCCTCAGAGTTTATGTCGGTAAAACCGATAGCTGCAGAAGGTTATCAAAGGCCGGGAGATACCGGCAAAAATAGTTGGGGTACGGAAGTCCAAGGTAGAAGTTAGTCTGCCCACCACAAGCGCGCCTTCAACCCCCATTCCGACGTCATTCCCGACGTTACCGCGCTGACATTACCTTCCGTGTCCACGATGGCAATCGAGGGGGTTACCTGTAGTCCCCAGCCGGCGCTGAGTGCACCCGCTGGGTCGTTGATGGTGCGGAACTTCAGATTGTGTTTTTGCTGGTAAGTGGCCACTTCTTCCGGAGTGCCCGATTGCAGGGCAATCGAGATGACCTGGTGATCACCTGACAGGTTCGAGACTGCCGGCGAAACCACGCGGCAGTATCCGCACCAGGTAGCCCAGAAGTAAATCAGTACCGGACCTTTTTCCGTCATCTTCTGCAAGCTGACAGGCAGGCCGTTGATGTCCGGGGCGACAAGCTCCGGGGCCTGGCCTTTGGGCATATTGCGGCTGTGGTACCAGGACACGGCAGTGACAACGATTGCTGCGAGTACCGCAAACTTCGCCACTGACCACAGCGCGCCACCGATCTTCATTTCCCCGCTCCCTCTGTTCCCTTTATCGTCGGCCCTTCAGCCAATGGGGCCAGGCGCACTACCTGAATCTCGTCACCGGCATAGCGCCACTGCAAATTGAACCCGCACAGCTCCATACCGTAAATCCGCTGCGGATCCGGTTGCTGATAAGCGGGCTTGGGGTCCTGTGCAAGCACCTGCCTGATCAGGGCAGCAAGGTCTGTTCCCCAGTCATCGCGATAGCCCTGTGCGACCTGCACAATCTCATCCGGCAGATGCACGCTCGCCCCTTCCGGTGCAGACTCCGCCAGTTCACTGGTGGCACTGGCAATACTGTCGGCGTAGGGAATATAGGGTTTTATATCCAGGATGGGTGTGCCATCCAGGAGGTCGGCGCCAGCGACGATCAGTTCTACCTTCGGCTGGATGCGCACTTCGACCAGGCGCACCACGGAGAGACCGATGTTGTTGGGACGAAACGGCGAGCGGGTGGCGAATACGCCGAGCTTTTTATTACCGCCAAGGCGCGGCGGGCGCACCTTGGGTGACCACTGGCCGGCGACCTGATGAAACTGCCAGGTAAGCCAGAGGTGGCTGTGCTGCTCGAGACCGGCGACCGCATCCGGATCGTTGAACGGCGGCAGCAGCTCAAGGGACGCGCGGCTGGCATCCGCCAGCAGGGGCTGGCGCGGGATACCGAATTTTTCAGTGAAGCAGGAGTGCGTGGTGGCAATGGGGACTATGTTCAAACCCGTGTTTAACTGCGCGTTCAAATGCCACCCATACTAAATCCCGCCCATACACAGGTATTTGATTTCCAGGTAGTCGTCGATGCCGTATTTGGAACCTTCACGGCCGGAACCGGACTCCTTGATACCGCCGAAGGGAGCCATTTCGTTGGAAATGATACCTTCGTTGATGCCGACCATGCCGTATTCCAGCCCCTCGGCCACGCGCCAGATACGGCCGATATCGCGGGAATAGAAATAAGAGGCGAGACCAAACTCGGTGTCGTTGGCCATGCGGATGGCCTCTTCTTCCGTGGAGAATGTATACAGCGGTGCGACGGGCCCGAAGATCTCCTCCTTGAACAGCTGCATAGTGTCGTCCACGCCGGACAGTACCGTGGGGGTATAGAAGCACTCACCCATGTCGCTGGGGCCGCCGTCGTTGAGGTTTTTCGCCCCCTTGCTGACCGCGTCGTCCACCAGGGCCTTCACATCTTCAACCGCACCGGAGTTGATCATGGGGCCGACTTCCACACCCTCTTCCACACCATTGCCCATCTTCAGGGCGCTGACAGCCGCGGTGAATTTCTTGGCAAACTCTTCGTACACGCCTTCCTGCACAAAAATGCGGTTGGCGCAGACGCAGGTCTGGCCGGCGTTGCGGTATTTGCAGATGATTGCGCCTTTCACCGCTTCATCGAGATCCGCATCGTCGAACACGATAAACGGCGCGTTGCCGCCGAGTTCCATGGAGGTTTTCTTGATGGTGTCGGCGCACTGGGCCAGCAGCTGCTTGCCCACCGCGGTGGAGCCGGTAAAGGTGAATTTGCGCACCAGCGGGTTGCCGGTCATCTCGGCGCCGATTTCCCGCGAGCTTTTGCCCACAACGACATTGAACACGCCTTTGGGGACGCCGGCTTTCTCTGCCAGTACCGCCAGCGCCAGCGCGGACAGCGGAGTCTCCGAGGCGGGCTTGGCAATGAAGGTACAGCCAGCAGCGAGTGCGGGGGCGACCTTGCGCGCGATCATGGCACTGGGGAAGTTCCACGGGGTAATCGAGGCAGTGACACCCACGGGCTGCTTGACCACCACGATGCGCTTGTCTTTGCTGGGAGGGGCGATGACGTCGCCGTAGGCGCGCTTGGCTTCCTCGCTGAACCATTCCAGGTAGTTGGCGCCGTAGGTGATTTCGGTTTTGGCTTCCGTGAGCGGCTTACCCTGCTCCGCCGTGAGGATGGCCGCGAGGTCATCGACATTGTCGATGATGAGGTTGTACCAGTCGCGCAGGATTTTGGCGCGCTCTTTCACCGTAAGCTCGCGCCAGGCGGGCCAGGCGTCGTTCGCCGCCTCGATGGCCCGGCGGGTTTCATCCGCACCACAGGAGGCAATGGTAGCGACTACCTCGCCATTGGCCGGATTGACGACGTCGAGGGTGTTGCCGGAATCAGCGTCTGCCCACTGGCCGTTGATATAGGACTGTTTGCGCAGCAGGTCGGGGTTGTTCAGTTTCAGCATGGTCGTCGGTCCTTGTTGTTGCTGCTTGTGCCGTAGTGGCACAGTTACCTGTGCCCTGGCATCCAACTTTCGTTGTTCGCAATTCTAGCCTTCAGCAGATTTTTCTGCCCTTACCTAGAGGGTATTGCGGCGCCCCGTGGCGATTTCAACCGAGCTCAACCGAATTCAATCGCCTGTCTATTTTTTCTTCTTCACAAACTTCATCAGGCGGCGCTTCTTCGATTTCTGGCGGTCGCTGAGTTTATTTTTCTTGCCCGCGAAGGGGTTGTCACCGGTCCGGAATTCGATTTTCACCGGGGTTCCGTGGAGGTCCAGCGCCTTGCGGAAGGTTTTTTCCAGGTAACGCGTGTAGTGGTTCGGTACCAGTGCGGTCTGGTTGCCGTGAATCACGATGACCGGAGGATTCTGTCCACCGGCATGCGCATAGCGCAGCTTGATGCGATGGCCATTTACCAGCGGCGGCTGGTGCTCACTCACCGCCCACTGCAGGATGCGCGTCAGGTGGTTGGTGGACAGCTTGTCGGTGGCAGACTGATATGCGTCTTCAATGGACTTGTACAGGTTGCCAACGCCGGTACCGTGGAGCGCGGAGATAAAGTGGATATCCGCAAAATCCACAAAGCGCAGGCGGCGTTCCAGTTCGGTCTTGACGAAGTCGCGGTGGTCCGGGTCGAGTCCGTCCCATTTGTTCAGCGCCACTACCAGGGCGCGGCCCGCCTGGATGACGCTGCCCATCAGGTGCAGATCCTGATCCACCAGGCCTTCGCTGGCGTCGATCACCAGTACCACCACGTTGGCATCTTCCACCGCCTGCAGGGTTTTGACGATGGAGAATTTCTCCACCGATTCCTTGACGTTTTTGCGGCGGCGGATGCCCGCGGTGTCGATGATGGTGTACGGTTTTTCGTCGCGGGTATAGTTGATGTACACACTGTCGCGGGTGGTACCGGGCTGGTCGAAGACCACCACGCGGTCTTCGCCGAGCAACCGGTTCACCAGGGTGGATTTACCCACATTGGGGCGTCCGACGATGCCAATCTTGATACCGGTGGCTTCTTCCTCCGCGCCCTCTTCATCCGGCGCCGGTAACCCCTCGACCAGGCGCTCCATCAGGGAGCGCACGCCGCGGCCGTGGGTGGCCGTGGTAGGGAAAAGCTCGCCGATACCGAGTTCATAGAACGGCGCCAGGGCGATGTCCGGGTTTACCCCGTCCACCTTGTTCGCCACCAGGATAGTGGGTTTGGAGCGGGTGCGCAGGCGCTCGGCGATCATGTCATCCGCCGGGGTCAGGCCTGCGCGGCAATCCACCAGAAACAGCACAAAGTCCGCCTCTTCAATGGCCTGCATGGACTGCTGGGCCATGGCGGCATCGATGCCCTCTTCGTCGCCACTGATGCCGCCGGTATCCACCAGGATCATTTTGTGGCCGTCGAACTCCGCTTCACCGTATTTGCGGTCGCGGGTGAGGCCGGCATAGTTCGCCACCAGGGCGTCGCGGCTTTTGGTAAGCCGATTAAACAGGGTGGATTTACCCACATTGGGGCGCCCTACCAGGGCAATTACAGGCAACATATTCGGATCTACTCGGGGCAAAACAGTTTTGCCAGAAATACGAACGCCCGCAGGAGTGCGGGCGATTCAGGTTTGCCTGCAAAGCAGGCTCCTAGGGCGGGCCCGAAAGCCCGCCAAAATCAGACGTTTATCGCTCGAGGCGCAGCGCCACCAGCTCACCGTCGTCAGACAGAGCGAACAGCAGGTCGCCGTCGGCCAGCAGCGGAATACGCACCGGATCGCGGTCGATACGGGTGCGGCCCACAATGCGACCGGTGGATGGATCCAGCGCATGCAGGTATCCGTCCAGATCGCCGACCACCACCACATCACCGAAGTACGCCGGCCCGCTCAGCTGGCGGCGCAGCAGTTCGCTGTTGGTCCATTGAACTTGCCCATTACCCACATTGTAGGCGTGGACAGTACCATCGGCGCCGCTCAAGAATACCTGGCCCGCACCCACGGTCACACCGTGGTTGGTTGAGGCGTCACGAGCCCAGAGGCCGCGGCCATCATCCCGGGACAACGCAACCGCGCGCCCCTGGTAGCTGGCGGCAAATACCAGTTCACCGCGCACCAGTGGGGTGCCGTCAACATCAACCACCCGGTCCAGTTCCGCGGTCCCCTGGGGAATGGCCACGCGCTGTTCCCAGCGGGTGAGGCCATCGGCCGCATTCAGTGCGATCAGCTTGCCGTTATCCAGGCCGGCAAACACCATACCGGCAGAAATCACCGGGCTGGCGGTGCCGCGCAGGGTCAGTACCGGCAGTACGGTGTTGTGACGCCAGCGCTGCTCACCGGTAGTGGCGTCCAGGCCGAGCAGTTTACCGTCGACGGTCTGCACCACAACCATGCCGGAGCCTACCGCCGGGGTAGCAACCACTTCGCCGCTCAGCTGGGTGGTCCAGCGCTGGCTGCCGTCATTCAGGTTCAGGGCGACAATACGGCCTCGGTAGTCCGCTACCACAGCGATCCCCAGACCTACACCAACACCGCCACTGATGGACTGGTCGATATCCACTTTCCACTGGCGCTTGCCACTGGTGCGATCAAAAGCAAAAACATCACCATCGCTGTTCGCCGCGATGACCTTGCCGTCGATAATGCCCGGCTTGAGCATGGCGTAGCGCAGCGCGTCGATGTCGCCAATGCCCTGCGACCAGACTTCGCGCAGCTGGACGCTCTCGCTGATTTCCATCAGCTCCACGGGGTCTGTGTCTTCCTTTTCATCGTTGGAAGCACAGGCACTGATCACCGCGGCCAGGGCCACGGCTGCGATCCGGTTAAGCGCCTTGTGAGTAGCTATCATTGCGCGTTGCTCTCCTTGTCCGCTTCGCTTGCATCGTCAGCTTGTTCAGCCGGTGCTTCGTCCTGCGCATTTTCGTCGGTGGCCTGCGGCGCTTCGCCAAGGCCTTCAATTTTCAGGTCCAGCAGGCGCGAGCTGGCAGCCTGCTCAGGCAGCAACTGCGCGCGGGCTTCCTGGTAGGCGGCGCGGGCAGCGTCTTTGTCGCCCTGCTGCACCAGAATATCGCCACGGGTTTCTGCGTAGAGCGCGGCAAACGATGGCGGAACGTCACCTTTCAGCAGCTCAAGCGCTTCGTTAGTTTCACCGCGAGCGGCCTTGACCGCCGCCAGGCGACGTTTGGCCAGCAGCGTGAGCGCGTCGTCATCGCTGTTATCGACCACCCACTGCAATTCTTTGGCAGCCGTTTCCAGGTCGTTTTTCTCCGCGGCCAGTGCCGCGAGTTGCAGCGACGCCTGCGCAGCGTAAATACGTTTCGCGTAGTCGTCTTTCAGCTCACGGGCCAGCGACTGTGCGGTGGTCAGCTGCTTGTTGTCCGGCTTGCCTTCATTAGCGGATAGCGCTTCAACAAAACCCTGGTAGACGTTGGAGGCCGCTTCCGCTTCACCGCGCTCCTTGCCCTGCCACCACTGCCAGCCAAAGTAACCGGCCAGCGCCAGTACGACGCCGGTGACGATGCCGGTGCCGTTTTCTTTCCACCAGCGTTTGAGCGATTCAATCTGTTCTTCTTCGGTCAAATGGTCAGCCATTTCTTATTCGCCTTATTTTTAAATCCAATACTTAATTCGGTCTTGAAGGGCGATCTGTTGATCGCCAGTGGGCGCTTTGCGCCTCACGCCTGTAGAATTTTCGGCAACTCTGCCAGAGCCACGGTCTGCTGCTCGGTGTCTGCGCGCAGGGACTTGACTGTCACCTGCCCCGCCGCCGCTTCGTCTTCGCCGATAATCAACGCGAAATCCGCATTGCTCTTGTCGGCCTTCTTCATCTGGCTCTTGAAGCTGCCACCCCCACAGTGGGTCTGCAACCGCAACCAGGGCAGGTCGCTGCGCAGTTGCTCTGCCGCGGCCAGGGCTGCGGATTGTACATCACCTACGGCAACCAGATAGGCGTCTACCTGCTGATTCAGGGTGTCGGGCAGCGCCTCCAGGGTTTCCAGCAAGAGCACCAGGCGCTCCACGCCCAGCCCAAAGCCTACCGCCGGGGTGGACTTGCCTCCCATCTGCTCGACGAGGCCGTCGTAACGGCCACCGGCACACACCGTTCCCTGGGCACCGAGGCTGTCCGTCACCCATTCGAAAACGGTCTTGCCATAGTAGTCGAGCCCGCGCACCAGGCGCGGATTTACCTCATAGACCACGCCGGCCGCGTCCAGGAACGCGCGCAGCTGATCAAAGTGCGTACGGGATTCCTCATCGAGGAAGTCCAGTAGACAAGGCG
The DNA here is from genome assembly GCF_009931115.1 of Microbulbifer hydrolyticus. Lineage (NCBI taxonomy): Bacteria > Pseudomonadati > Pseudomonadota > Gammaproteobacteria > Cellvibrionales > Microbulbiferaceae > Microbulbifer > Microbulbifer hydrolyticus. The sequence goes on from NZ_CP047491.1 coordinate 3,018,952, forward strand.
CATCCGTCAGCAGTTCCTGAGTCTCGGGGTTTTTGCTGTCGAGGATACGCAGCGGGTTGCGTTCCAGGCGACGCTGGCTGTCTTCATCCAGCTGATCCTTGCGCGCCGACAGGTACTCCACCAGTGCGTCGCGGTAGGCGGCGCGGCTCTCACTGTTGCCGAGAGAATTCAGCTGCAGGGAAACGTGATCGGCGATGCCGAGCTGCTTCCAGATGCGTGCGGTCATCATCAGCATTTCGGCGTCGATATCCGGGCCTTCGATGCCGAACACCTCCACACCAAACTGGTGGAACTGGCGCAAGCGGCCCTTCTGCGGGCGCTCGTAGCGGAACATGGGGCCGAAGTACCACAGGCGCTGCGGCTGGATCAGCAGGTTGTTCTGAACCGCCGCACGCACGGTACCTGCGGTGCCCTCCGGGCGCAGGGTCACACTGTCACCGCTCTTATCATCGAAGGTGTACATTTCCTTTTCGACGATGTCGGTGGCCTCGCCCACTGCGCGCGCGAACAGCTGAGTGGCTTCCAGCAGCGGCGTGCGGATTTCACTGTAACCGTAACGGGCGAAGAGTTCGCTCAGGGTACTTTCAACGTATTGCCACACCGGGGATTGGGTGGGCAGCAGGTCGTTCATGCCGCGGATGGCGCGAAGTTGTTTCAAGAGTGGTCCTTACTTCCAATTTACGGTCATGCCGGCAGCGGCCGGCGAGACTTATTCTGCGGTTTCTTTCGCGATGATGCTGGCTTCTGAGCGGGCCTTGGCATCGGCCTTCTCGCGGATCAGCTTTTCCAGATCATCCACCAGATTGTCATTCTTGAACTTGCGGTCCGGTTGACCGTCCACATAAATGGCATGGCTGGGGGTTCCGCCCGCCAGGCCGATATCCGCCTCTTTGGCCTCACCCGGGCCATTGACGATGCAACCGATCACCGCCACATCCAGCGGCGTGGTGATGTCCTCAAGCCGGGTTTCCAGCTCGTTCATGGTTTTCACCACATCGAAGTTCTGGCGCGAACAGCTGGGGCAGGCGATAAAGTTGATGCCCTTGGTGCGCAGGCGCAGGCTCTTCAGCAGGTCCCAGCCCACTTTCACTTCTTCCACCGGGTCGGCGGCCAGAGAGACCCGCAGGGTATCGCCGATGCCATCCAGCAGCAGCGCGCCGAGGCCGATAGCAGATTTCACGGTGCCGGCACGCAGGCCACCGGCTTCGGTGATACCCAGGTGCAGCGGCTGCTCGATCTGGGTAGCGAGTTTGCGGTAAGCGGCGGTCGCCATAAAGATATCGGAGGCCTTAACACTGACCTTGAAGTCCTGGAAATTGAGGCTGTCCAGGATATCCACGTGGCGCAGGGCCGACTCCACCAGGGCGTCCGGGGTGGGCTCGCCGTATTTCTTTTGCAGGTCCTTTTCCAGGGAGCCGGCATTTACCCCGATCCGGATCGGGATGTTCAGGTCCCGCGCCTTGTCGACCACCGCGCGAATACGTTTCTCGCGACCAATATTGCCCGGATTGATCCGCAGGCAGTCCACCCCCAGGTCGGCAACCCGCAGGGCGATGCGGTAGTCGAAGTGGATGTCCGCCACCAGCGGTACATTGACCTGCTTCTTGATTTCACCGAAGGCCTCGGCGGCATCCATGGAGGGAACGGATACCCGCACGATATCGGCGCCGGCGCGCTCGAGCCGCTGGATCTGATCCACAGTAGCGGCGACGTCGCAAGTCTCGGTATTGGTCATACTCTGCACCGAAATGGGTGCACCACCACCGACCGGCACATTGCCCACCATGATCTGACGCGATACGCGGCGAACTATGGGTGACTCGAATTGCATAAACAGCACCTGCGTTGGCTTTTCAGCGGGGAAATGAGATGACCAAAATTGGGGGGGATTATAGATAGATTGGGCGCAAACCTACAGAGGCTGCGCCCATCGAAGAAGTCCAGCAACCGGAAGAATCAGCCGCCCACGACAAGCTTGCGGGTACGCCGGTTGCCCAGAGGGGCGCTTTCCACCTCCTCCCCCGCATAGCTGACGGTGGTGGCTGCAGCATTGCCCAGCATCAGGCTGAACGGCGCCTCGCCGCTGACCTCAACGGTGGAGCCCGCCGGTTGCAGTCTGGCGAGAATCTTGCTGCCTGTCGCATCGGTGACCTCCACCCAGGACTCCTCGCTGAAAGTGAGCGCGAGTGCGGCGCCAGAAGCGGATTCAGCGGGTGCCTGGGGCTCCACTATCGGCTCGGGCTCATTCCGCGGTTGGGACACCGCCGTCTGCGCCGGCACTTCCGGCTCTGCAGCTACCTGTGCGGGCTCCTGTGCGACCTGAACAGGCTCAACCACCGGCTGTGCCGGAGCCTCTGATACCGTTTCCACCGCTTCCGCCGCGGATTCCAGATCTGCGCTTTCAATCGCACTGCTCGCAAACTCGCCCAGTTCGGCATCGGTTTGCGGCTCGAAATCCTCGGCCACCTCGGACTCAGATACGTCCGCAGCGGATGCAGCAAACATTTGCCCGCTCAATTGATCCTCAACCGGCTCTGCAGCTGTTTCGGTGCCGGCAGGCAGCTGCTGCGGATCCGTGACCCGCTCCACCTGCGCCAGGTGCTGGCCGCCATTACCTTGGAACCACCAGTAGCCTCCAACCGCCGCAGCGACAACCAGCAGCAACAGCGGACGAAACGCCGCGCCACTACTGGAGCCAGTGCTTCCCCCCACGACCGAGCCCTTGGGCATCTGCGGTACGCGCGGGGTGGAATCTGCGGGAACCTGCTTGGCATAAGCCGCGAGCGCCGGAGCTTCGTCAGCCCCCAGCTCTTTGCAGATATTGCGGATATAACCGCGTACGTAGGTGGCACCGGGAAAACGGTCAAACTCGTCGCGCTCCAGCGCCTCGAGCTTGTCGGGGGTCATACACAGGCGACCAGCCAATTCAGCACTGGTAAGACCCGCCTTTTGACGAGCCTCTAGAAGAAGGGCTCCGACGGAAGCGGCCTGGTCTTGCACCGCGGTGGCTTCAGATTGTTCTGTGTTCTGGTTACTGCTGCTCATTTTCGGCCATCATCTGCTGGTATTTCAGCGTTTCTTCTGAATAGGGAAAGAGATTTTTCAGCGCCAGGGCATAACTCCTTTCCTTGTCCCGATTGCCAAAGACTTTTTCAATGCGAATCCCCAACCATAGGGACTGTGGAACCTGCCGGTTCTTCTCGCTGAAGCGATCCAGGTATTGCTTGGCCTGGGTGTACTCCTGCTTTTCAAACTTCAGCTCCGCCAACTCAAGCAATGCAATGGGCAGATCCGAGCTCAGCGCCAGCGCCTTTTTGAAGGCCTGCTCGGCACCATCCAGCTCGTGCAGTTTCAGCTCGGCGCGGCCGAGGTTGGCCAGGGCATAGGAGCGCCGGTTGTAAGCGAGGTCCTCGGAAGCCTCAAGGAACTGCTCTTTGGCGTCCAGGTAGCGCTCCTGCTGGTACAGAAATGCCCCGTAGTTCACACGTGCCATCGAGAAATCGCGGTCGTAGCGCAGGGCTTTCTTGAAATGGGATTCCGCCACCGCAAGCTCGCCATCGGCCTGGTACAGCAGCGCCAGGCCATGGTGGGCCTGGGGGTCTTTTTTGCCCAGGCTCAACGCTTGCTGGAAGTGGTGGCGGGCCATTTCACGGTTGTCGCCACCGCTCTGGAGGTAGCGCAGCCCAAGCTGAACGTGGGTTTCACGCGCCTTGTCGAGATCAACCTGCTTGCCACCGGGGCCAGTGGTTACGCAGCCCCCCAAAATCAGGGAAACGAGTAACCCGGCAATCGCGACCGGATTGGAAATTCTTGCTAACACGAGCCTCACCTTGTAGTTATCGGGTGCGTACAGCGATCCGCACGCCGCATCCATTCGGCGATGCCCAGGGAAGTCCTGGTATGAGTCAAGCCTGGTTGACGATCTTTACCGGGCGCTCGGCGTTGCGGTAACGCTCAGAACGGCGGGTGCGGTCGTTCACCTGGCCAGCCAGCTGACCACAGGCCGCAGCGATATCATCGCCCCGGGTGGTACGCACGGTTACGGTATAGCCTTTGTCCAACAAAATCTGTTGAAAACGTCGCAATGCGTTGTTGCTGACCCGTTGATAATCGGACAGCTCAAACGGGTTGAAGGGTATCAGATTTATCTTGACCGGCACATCGCGCAGCAACTCTGCCAGCTGCTCGGCATGCTCCGGGCGGTCGTTCACTTCCCGGATCATGGTGTACTCGATGGTCATCTTGCGATGATTGTCCGGCATATTCTCGATATAGCGCTTGGCGCTGTCGAGCAGCATGGCAATGGGGTACTTCTTGTTGATCGGCACCAGTTCATTGCGCAGCTCGTCATTGGGCGCGTGCAGGGAGATCGCCAGGCTCACGTCGGTTACCTGGGCCAGGCGGTCGAGGGCCGGAACCACACCGGAAGTGCTCAGGGTCACCCGACGCTTGGAGATGCCGTAGGCGTTGTCTTCCATCATCAGGTTCATGGCATCGACCACATTGTCGAAGTTGAGCAGGGGCTCACCCATACCCATCATCACCACATTGGTGACTTTGCGCGGGCCATTGGGCTGTAACTGCCCGAAGGACTTACACGCGATCCACACCTGGCCGATGATCTCGGCGGCGGTCAGGTCGCGGTTGAAGCCCTGCTTGCCGGTAGCGCAGAAACTGCAGTCCAGTGAACACCCCACCTGGGAGGACACGCACAGGGTGCCGCGGTCGCCATCGGGGATATAGACCGTCTCGATCACATTGCCGCCACTGACTTCGATCAGCCACTTGCGGGTACCGTCGGCCGAGTCCATTTGTTTCAGGACTTTCGGGGCGCTAATTTCGGCGATCTCAGACAGCTTGGCGCGCATGGCCTTGCTGACATTGGTCATCTGCTCGAAATCGTCCACGCCATTCTGGTGGATCCACTTCAATACCTGTACTGCGCGGAATCGCTTCTCGCCCAGACCGGCAAAGTAGTCCGTGAGCTTGTCGACAGACAGGCCCAGCAGATTCACTTTTTCGGTCCGCACGGTATCGGGTTGTGCAGTCTGTACATCGCTCATGGATTCACCTTGCACCCCGGGGGTGCGACTTAAATTCGGTGCCAAATCGGGAACATTGCCGCACCGGCAGGCACCGGTGCGGCAGTTGCGCAATCAGCGTGCGCAGATTTCTTCTGCAGAGAAGAAGTAGCTCACTTCGCGCTCAGCGGAAGCCGCAGAGTCAGAGCCGTGTACCGCGTTGGCATCGATGCTATCAGCAAAGTCTGCACGGATAGTGCCAGCGTCGGCTTCTTTCGGGTTGGTTGCGCCCATCAGGTCACGGTTGGCCAGGATGGCGTTCTCGCCTTCCAGAACCTGAACCACAACCGGACCGGAAGTCATGAATTCAACCAAGTCCTTGAAGAAAGGACGCTCTTTGTGCTCAGCGTAGAAGCCTTCCGCTTTTTCCTGAGACAGCTGAACCATTTTCATGGCGACAATGCGCAGACCGGCTTTCTCGAAGCGGCTCTCGATTTCACCGATTACATTCTTGGCGACGGCGTCCGGCTTGATGATGGACAGGGTGCGTTCCTGGGCCATGGTTTTCTCCATTGCTAGCGTTTTAAAAAACTGTGTTTCTTTCAGATACGAAAAGAGCAACCGGAGTTGCTCTTCCCTGAATTCTCTCAACAGGCAAACTGACGATTAATTAACCAATCCAGCTCGCGGAGCGCGGATTATACGCGTAGTCGAGTGAAGTTTGTACTGTGGATGTGCCTATTCGCTTTCTTCGATCCACGCGGCCTGGATGGCCTCCAGAATCTTCTCGCCACAGCGGTCGGGATCATCGTCAAAGCCCGGCAGGTCCACCACCCACTGGCGCAGATCGACGAAATTGACCCGCAGGGGGTCGACGTCCGGGTGAGCGTCGCAGAGCTCGATGGCAATATCGTGAATATCCGTCCACTTCATGGTTTTACACTCTTCTGGCGAAGGCTTCCCGCGGCCGGTCAGTGGCGCTCGGAAACCTGGTTGATGGTGTACTTGGGAATTTCGACGACAAGGTCTTCCTCGTCCACAACCGCCTGGCAGGACAGGCGGGACTCAGGCTCCAGCCCCCAGGCCTTGTCCAGCAGGTCTTCTTCCAGCTCGTCCGGCTCGCCGAGGGAGTCGAAACCCTCGCGCACGATGACGTGGCACGTGGTACAGGCGCAGGACTTTTCACAGGCGTGTTCGATCTCGACACCGTGCTTAAGCGCCGCATCACAGACGGTGATACCGGGCTCGACTTCGATGACCTTGCCCTCCGGGCACAATTCCTCGTGGGGCAGGAAAACAATCTTCGGCATATTCTCAACTCTCAGTCATGACCGCCCCTCAGGGCTTGTCGAATGGCCCCTTCAGGGCTTGTCGAATTCATCCAGGCTGTGGCCCTGCATGGCGCGCTTGATGGATTTATCCATGCGCCGCGCAGCAAAGGGCTCGGACAGCGTGTTCAGCTCTTCGATGCGGCTGCGAATTTCTTCTGCGGTGCCGCCATTGTGGGCCAGACGCAACGCCTCCATGGCGCGCTCAAGCGCGTTGAGCTCGCTCTCGCTCAACAGCTCGGCGCCGTTTTCCTGCAGCGCCACCAGCATGGCCTCCAGCGTACGCTCCGCCTCTACCTGGGCCTCACGCAGTGCACGGGCGGCAATATCCTCTTCTGCATTGGCGTAGGAATCCTGCAGCATCCGGGTGATATCGGAATCCCCCAGCCCGTAGGACGGCTTGACGGTGATTTCCGCCTGCACACCACTGCTCTTCTCCATCGCGGTAACCGACAACAGCCCGTCGGCATCGACCTGAAAGGTCACCCGGATGTGTGCGGCGCCGGCCACCATCGGCGGGATTCCGCGCAGTTCAAAGCGGGCCAGGGAACGACAATCCTGTACCAGCTCGCGCTCACCCTGCACCACATGGATCGCCATGGCGGTCTGACCGTCCTTGAAGGTGGTGAATTCCTGGGCCTTGGCCACCGGAATGGTAGTGTTGCGATGGATCAGCTTTTCGGTGAGACCGCCCATGGTCTCGATACCCAGCGACAGCGGGATTACATCCAGCAGCAACAGGTCTTCACGGGACTTGTTGCCCACCAGTACATCCGCCTGCAGGGCGGCACCGATGGCAACCACCTGATCCGGGTCGATATCGGCGTGGGGCTGGCGGCCGAAAAATTCCTGCACCTTTTCACGCACTCGCAGGGTTCTGGTAGACCCGCCCACCAGCACGACTTCCTCAACGTCCGCGGCAGACAGGTCCGCGTCGCGAAGGGCGCGCTTGCAGGCGCGCAGTGTTTTGGCAATCAGGGGGTCCAACAGCTCGGCAAGCTGTTCCCGGCTCAGCTCGGCTGACCAGCTGCCGTAGCTCACCGCTACAGCGGGTTCACTGGCAAGCGCCTCTTTGGCCGCACAGGCAATATTCAGCAGCTTGCGCTGGGTTGCCGCATCGTGGTCGGTACCGAGCCCCGCCTGCGCGGCCATCCACTCGGCCACCGCGCGGTCGAAGTCATCCCCGCCCAGCGCGCTGTCGCCACCGGTGGAAAGCACTTCGAATACACCTTTGGAAAGGCGCAGGATGGAAATGTCAAAGGTACCGCCACCAAGGTCATATACGGCGATGGTCTTGTCCGCCACATCGCCGGCATCGTCGGGCTTGTCGAGCCCATAGGCGACGGCCGCGGCAGTGGGCTCGTTCAGCAGGCGCAATACCTTCAGACCCGCCAGTCTGGCCGCATCCTTGGTTGCCTGGCGCTGGGCCTCATCAAAATAGGCAGGCACGGTAATCACCGCACCATCCAGCGGGCCACCGAGAGATTCAGCACCACGCCTGGCCAGCACTTTCAGGATTTCCGCGGAGACCTGCACGGGGTTTACCGCACCGGAGACCGTTTCGATCGCGGGCATGCCGCCGGTATCTTCAGCGAAGTGGTACGGCAGCTGATCACCGAAATGTTTGATGTCTGCCAGCCCCCGCCCCATAAACCGCTTGATTGAAAGCAGGGTGTTGTAGGGGTCATCTCCAGCCGCGGCACGGGCGCCATAGCCGACTTCCACGCCAGCTTCCGTATAGCGCACCGCGGAGGGCAGAATCACCCGGCCGTCTTCCGCAGCCAGCGATTCCGCAGTACCGCTACGCACCGTCGCCACAAGGGAGTTGGTGGTGCCGAGGTCGATACCGACCGCGCGCTTGCGCTGGTGGGGTTCGGGCGTCTGGCCGGGTTCAGAAATCTGCAGTAGTGCCATAGTGCTAACAATAAATCCGGTTCAGTCCAGTAAATCTTCTTCAAGCTCTTCGATCTGCCGCTGCAGCTTGGCGAGAAACTGGAGTTTGAGTAATGCGCTTTTGGCCCCGTCCAGGTCACTTGCCTGCAGGGCCGTGGAGAAGGACACTTCCTGGGCCTTGAAGAGTTCCGATGCTTCGCCACCGAGATCATCCAGTTCGGCCTCGGGGTCGGATGCGCCGCGCACATCTTCGAGCCGCTCGCGCAGCATCATCTGCTGCATCAGGAATTCACCATCGGCAGTGGTCTGCTCCGGTTTGATTTCCACCCCGGCCAGTTGCAGGAGGTAGGCGGCGCGGGCGACCGGATCCTTGAGGGTATTATTGGCCTCATTGATCTGCGCGGCATATTGCATGGAAAGCATCTGCTCGCGCTCAGACTTTGCCGCAAACCGGTCCGGGTGAAACTCCTGCTGCAATTCGCGGTAACGCTTGACCAGCGCACTGCGGTCAATCTGGTATGAGACCGGCAGCCCAAAAATTTCAAAATGATTCTGCTGCATATCGCTTTCCCGAATAACAAAAAGGCCGGCATGCACTTGCGCACCCGGCCTTATGCTGCCAGACAAGTTCCCGTTTACACGTGGAAACTTTCGCCGCAGCCGCACTCATTTTTGACGTTCGGATTTCTGAAGGCAAAACCTTCGTTCAAGCCTTCTTTGACGAAATCCAGCTCGGTGCCATCCAGGTAAGCCAGGCTCTTGGGGTCGACGATCAGCTTCACGTCGCCCGCCTCAAACACGGTATCTTCCGTCTCGGCCTGATCGACAAATTCCAGTACGTAAGCCATACCAGAGCAGCCGGCGGTCTTCACGCCGACGCGAATACCGATACCCTTGCCACGACTCGCCAATTGTTTGGCAACGTGGGCCCGGGCCGCTTCGGTCATGGTAATTGCCATGTCGGTTGCTACTCCTTACCGGTCTTTACCAGGCTGAGCGAGTCGCTCAGCTCGCCGCTTCTTCGGATTTCTCACCGCGCTTTTCGCGGATATTGTTCACCGCGGCCTTGATCGCATCTTCCGCAAGTACAGAGCAGTGAATCTTCACCGGGGGCAGAGCCAGCTCTTCGGCAATCTCGGTGTTCTTGATCTGCGCTGCTTCGTCCAGGCTTTTGCCCTTTACCCACTCGGTGAGCAGGGAGCTGGAGGCAATCGCCGAACCACAGCCGTAGGTCTTGAACTTGGCATCCTCGATGATGCCGTCGTCATTCACCTGAATCTGCAGACGCATTACGTCACCACAGGCCGGGGCCCCGACCATGCCGGTTCCCACATTGTCCGCCTTGTCATCAAGGCGACCCACATTGCGGGGGTGTTCATAGTGGTCAATTACTTTATCGCTATAGGCCATGACTATACCCTCTCAATTCGTTTCCATTGCCGCCTGCAAGCAGCAATCAGTGTGCTGCCCATTCAATAGTACTGAGATCAACGCCGTCCTTGTACATATCCCAGAGGGGCGACAGTTCACGCAGCTTTTCCACTGCCTGCCTTACTTCTTTGGCAGCGGTATCCACATCCTGTTCCGTGGTAAAACGGCCGAAGCTGAAGCGCAGGGAACTGTGGGCCAGCTCGTCGTTCACACCCAGCGCACGCAATACGTAGCTGGGCTCCAGGCTCGCGGAGGTACATGCGGAACCGGAAGAGATCGCCAGATCCTTCAGGGACATGATCAGGCTCTCACCTTCAACGAAGGCAAAGCTCACATTCAGGTTGCCGGGCACACGCTGCTCAACAGAGCCATTGATATGCACTTCTTCCATATCGCTGATCTGGCTCCAGAAGCGATCGCGCAGTGCGGTCAGACGCTTGCGCTCTTCCGCCATCTCTTCTTTGGCAATGCGAAAGGCTTCACCCATGCCCACGATCTGGTGGGTCGGCAGGGTACCGGAACGCATGCCGCGCTCGTGACCGCCACCGTGCATCTGGGCCTCGATACGCACGCGCGGCTTGCGGCGCACGTACAGCGCACCGATGCCTTTGGGGCCGTAGATCTTGTGGGCGGAGAAGGACATCAGGTCCACTTTCATTTCCGCCAGGTCGATGTCGATTTTACCGGCGCTCTGGGCCGCATCCACATGGAAAATGATCTTGCGCTCGCGGCAAAGCTCGCCGATAGCGGCGATATCATTGATCACGCCGATTTCGTTATTCACGTGCATCAGGCTGACCAGAATGGTGTCTTCGCGCAGCGCTTCTGCCACCTGCTCCGGGTAGACGATGCCGTCTTCTTTCGGGTTCAGGTAGGTAACTTCGAAGCCTTCACGCTCCAGCTGGCGACAGGTGTCGAGAACCGCCTTGTGCTCGATCTTGGAGGTAATGATGTGCTTGCCGCGCCCCTGGTAAAAGTGGGCTGCACCCTTGATGGCCAGGTTGTCAGACTCGGTAGCACCGCTGGTCCAGACGATTTCACGGGGGTCGGCATTGACCAGTTCCGCCACTTGGCGGCGGGCATCTTCTACCGCTTCTTCCGCCTTCCAGCCAAACAGGTGGGAGCGGGAGGCCGGGTTACCGAAATTGCCCTCCATGGTCATCTGCTCCGCCATCTTACTGGCGACGCGCGGGTCTACCGGGCAAGTTGCCGAATAATCCAGGTAAATGGGAAGCTTCATAATCTTTTCTCTCCACTCGCCGATGTTTCACCGGCGCCATACTGCTGTCGCTGATTAAGCTCGAATTTCCGGTGATCAGGCCCACTTGCCTGACCGGGCGGCCGGCACCTTACTGCAAGCCGCCGATAATCGCCACTTTCTGTTCTACTACCTGATCCAGCGTATCGCCGACCGCGCGGCCATCCTGGCGACGGGCGACTTCCTGCACTTCGGCCCGGGCGACCATGTCGGCCAGGCTAATGCCGTTGAGGAAGCCGTGAATCTGCTGACTGAGATCCGTCCACAGGTAGTGAGTAAGACACTGCTCACCACCCGAGCAATCACTATTACCGCCGCAGCTGGTGGCATCGACGGACTCGTTCACCGCATCGATGATTTCCGCCACACAGATTTCTGCGGTGGACCGGGCGAGGCGGTAACCGCCGCCGGGGCCGCGCACACTGGAAACAAGCCCAGCCTGTCGCAGGCGTGAAAACAGCTGCTCGAGGTAGGACAGGGAAATCTCCTGGCGCTTTGAAATGTCCGCCAGACTGATGGGGCCGCGCTCGGCGTGCAGTGCGAGGTCCAGCATTGCCGTGACCGCATACCGCCCTTTGGTTGTTAACCGCATACTCTCTCCTCGAAAGCCCCTTCCTGTCGCCCCGGTCTGTGGGCCCTGCAGCCCGTACCAGTACCACTGAATCGGGGCGCGAGTATGGAATAACCCACTACTTCAGTCAAGTATATAGCCGAGTATTACAGTCGGGTATTTGGCGGCTGGTTATACCATTTCGTTATGGAACGCGGCAGCACCAACCTATCCACGGGCGCCGCGGGCATAACCAGCGCGAGCAGCAGGGCTAGTCCGGCCGCCCCTTTCCGCCGGAGCGGTGAATATGGTTCTGGATGGCCGTGAGCATGCCGCGCAATATACCCAGCTCCATATCATCCGGGCGCACCCGACTGAACAGTCGACGCAACCGGGTCATGGTCTGCCGGGGATTATCCGGATCGATAAACCCGAGTTCGCCGAGGGCCAGCTGCAGATGCTCGTAATACATCTCCATATCCTCGGCCCTAGCGGGAGGGCGATCCCAGTCGGCGTAGCTCAGCGCCTCTCCCCTGTCCGCCTCAAGCGCCGCCATACGCGCCTCATACACCAGCACCTGGACAGCGGTCGCCAGGTTCAGGGAGCTGTAATCGGGATTCGCGGGGATATGCACATGGAAGTTGCAGGCCTGCAGTTCCTCATTGGTGAGACCGCGGTCCTCGCGCCCGAACACCAACGCGACCGGGTGCGACTGCGCCTCGGCGATAGCGCGCTGGCCGCACTCGCGCGGGGTCAACAGAGGCCACGGGATGCGGCGTTCGCGGGCGCTGGTCGCGACTACCAGTCCACAATCGGCCACCGCCTCCTCCAGGGTCTCCACCACAACTGCACTGTCAAGCAGCTCCGCGGCACCCGCGGCACGCCACACGGCATTGGCGGCAGGAAACTCCCGCGGCTGTACCAGATACAGCTGACTGAGCCCCATATTCTTGAGCGCTCGGGCGGCGCCACCGATATTTCCCGGGTGGGCGCTGTTGACCAGCACCACTCGGATATTGTCGAGCGCAGCCAGCGCGCCCTGGGAGGCCGATTTCGATGCTGATTCGGAAGGAGAAGTCGCCATATGAGTTACCCGGTCGGAGTGGCTACACTAGGGCCTGTTACAAAACGGGCGCGGAGTGTAGCAAAATTGCACAAGAATCCCTACAATCGCGACCCCGGCTGGCCCGGCACTGCTTTTTACCATATACAAAGACATCCACAACTGATCGCGGAATTCCTATGGAACCCATGTTGAATATTGCCCTGCGCGCAGCGCGCAAGGCCGGTGAACTGATCGAACGCGCCTGGGAGCGTGGCGACCTGATGAAGTTTGAAGAGAAAGGGCGCAACGATTTCGTGACGGAAGTGGATAAGGCCAGCGAGCAGGAGATCATCTATCACCTGCGCAAGGCTTACCCCAAACACAGTATCCTCGCCGAGGAGAGTGGCCTTCAGGAAGGTGCCGAACCGGAATACGAGTGGATCATCGATCCGCTGGACGGCACCACCAATTTCATCCATGGCATGCCCCACTTCGCCATTTCCATCGCCTGCCGCTACCGCGGCCAGATCGAGCACGCCGTGGTCCTCGACCCCATCAAGCGTGAAGAATTTACCGCCAGCCGTGGTCGCGGTGCCGCTTTGAATGGCCGTCGCATCCGCGTTTCCAGTCGCCAGGGCATGAAAGGCGCGCTGATCGGCACCGGCATTCCCTTCAACGGCGAGTCGTTCGATAACATCGATGCCTACCTGGCCGTGATGAAGGACGTTGCCGGGCAGACTGCGGGTATCCGCAGGCCCGGCGCTGCGGCGCTTGACCTGGCCTACGTAGCCTCGGGCCGCTTCGACGGTTTCTGGGAGATGTATCTGAACAGCTGGGATATCGCCGCAGGCTCCCTGCTGGTAAAAGAGGCCGGCGGGCTCATCAGTGACTTCCGCGGCGGCAATGACTATCTGGAATCCGGCAATCTGGTTTGCGCCACGCCTAAAGTGTTCAAACCACTCCTGCAGATTGTGGGCAAGCATATGGGGAAAATCCCCCAGTAATTAGCAGCCTCAGGAACCTGAACCGACGCCAACGCGCCAGTTCAGGTTTCCAGCTCAACCTCACTTCGACGATTTTCTTCACCACCTTCGCCAGTTTGCCTCAGGCTGCTGTCGGTTTTCACCACGCCTCTCTCGCATGCTGCGGCCAATACGTCCTCCAGAGGACTGGGCCGGCCGATATGAAAACCCTGCAAAAGGTCCACACCAATTTTTTGAAGCCGCTCAGCGGTGCCCGCATCCTCCACAAACTCCGCAATTGTGCGCGCATTCAGGCGATGGGCCACCTGGTTGATTGACTCCACAATCATCAGGTCCACAAAATTCGAGTCAACCTGCCGCACAAAGCTGCCATCGATTTTGATGTAATCGATCGAGAAAGCTTTCAGGTAATTGAACGAGCTGAGACCGTTACCAAAATCGTCCAGCGCCACCTTACACCCCATATCCCGCAGGGCTGCCACAAATTCACTGGCACTTTCCATCTGGTTGATCATCGCGGTTTCGGTAATTTCAATCCCGAGGCGCTCAGAAGGCAGCTCCGCATCATCCAACAGCGCGATCAACTTCTTCTGGAATTCGCCGTCACCAATCGCTTCCGCCGACAGGTTCATGGCAAAGCTGAGACCACTGGCTGCCGCTGCTTGCGCCTTGGTGCGCAGGAATTCATTCATTACCCAGTTGTCGATCTGCAACATCAGACCGTAGCGTTCAGCGGCAGGAATGAATGCACCCGGGGCGATAAGGGAGCCATCCGAATCCACCATCCGCACCAGCAATTCATAATGACTGATATGGGAAGGGTCAGACGCGCTGGCAATGGGCTGCGCGTACAACAGCATTCGGTTTTCATCCAGCGCTTCACGAATACGTGAGGCCATATGAATTTCCCGGTGCTGGTCCGCGGCTGCACTGCTGTCGGCTTCGTACAGCATCACCACACCTCGGCCCGCGTGCTTCGCCGAGTAACAGGCCACGTCAGCCTGGCTCATCAGGTCCGCCACATGGTTGTTGTCACGACGTATTTCCGTAAGCCCGACACTGGCCCCCACATCAAATACGCGCCCTGCCCAGGGGAAGCGGAGTGCGATAATTTTTCTCACCAGCTGCTCGCAACGCAGGCGTCCCTGCTCTTTATTGCAATCACGCAGCAAAATCCCGAACTCATCGCCGCCGAGGCGTGCAACGCTATCGGTTTCTCGCAGCTGGCCTTTCAAGAACCGGGCAACGTTTCGCAGCAGTGCGTCGCCCGCCTGGTGGCCAGCACTATCGTTGATCACTTTGAAACGGTCGAGGTCCATATAGGCAAGGGTATGGACAATCTCGTTGTTTCTTACCGAGGCAACCGCTTCAAGCAGGTCGCGTTTGAATGCTTCCCGGTTGGGGAGGTGGGTCAGGTTGTCATGATGCGCTTTGTATCGAAGCTGACGGATCAACTGGCGTGTCTCGGTTACATCCTGAAACACCAGCACCGCGCCAAGGACATGGCCACTCCCGGTACGCAACGGTGATGCTGAGCACTTGACGTCGTAGCTGTTACCACTGCGATTGTGTAACACAGAGCCTTCAGCGGAGATAAACGGCATCACATGATGCAGGCACTCTTCCACCGGGCTGCTGACCGGCTTGCCTTCGCGACCAGAAGACAGCTGAAGCACGCGGTCGATATCGCGTCCCTTCACTTCATTGAGCGACCAGCCGGTAAGCTGCTCCGCCACCGGATTCATGAAGGTGATCCGTCGCCGCCGGTCCGTGGCGATCACCGCATCGGCGATCGCATTCAATGTCACCTGCAAGTGCTCTTTTTCTTCTTCGAGCGAGCGCGCCATCTGTTTGTTTTCAGTGATATCGCGCAGCAGCCCGATCAAGCGCACCGGCTGCCCCTGGTCATCAGATTCTATTACTCGGGCAATCTCATGAATCCAACGGTACTCCCCACCATCCGTACGCACGCGGTACTGGCAGTCGATTTCCCTGGCTTCACCACTAATGTGCGCAAGCTGCGCGCGCAACAGACCATCGCGATCCTCTGTGCTTACCCGCGCAAGCCAGTCGTGGCGGCTGGCGAGATCTTCCGCATCAATACCGACGCCGCTATTGAGCCACTCTGAGTAAAACGTCTTTCCGGTAACCAGGTCCCAGTCATACACCACCTGGCCGGTGACCGTGAGCGAAAATTTCCAGCGTTCTTCCGCTTTGGCCAGCTGTGCCTCACTGCGCTTTCGCCAGTCAATATCCTCAACCTGAACAACGGCGTACAGCGGATCATTGTTTGCGCCTCGCGCCAGGCTACAGGACCAGTGCCCCCACACCTGCTCGCCATTTTTACGCATAAAACGCCACTCGGCGTCCTGGACGTACCCCAGCTCGAAATCGAACAAGAGATTTCCGCCATTGTAGCCTTCACCGCTAGCTGAGGACTGCTGCCCCAGATTCCGCTCCTCGGTACCGATGACTTCCCGGATATTCAACCCCCGCAGCTCCACATCGGAATAGCCGATAAACCGACAAAAGCTTGGGTTCGACTGGATGATCCGGTTATCCAGAGACACAAGCAGCATCCCGATGCGCGACGACCCCATGGCGGCCCGAAAACTGCTTTCAACCTCGATGATTCGCTGGCTGCGCTTGCGTTCAACGCTCGACGCCACCGCCATCACATAGGCTGGGATCATCCCCGCATAAAGAGGAAGAAAATCCAGAGGGCGATCAATCCCGTGAATTTCCTCCGGCAGCCAATGATCCCCGTTGATGAAAACCGCCAGCACTATCAGCACCGCGGAAAACACCAACAGCAAGGTCTGAGATAGTTCCAGCCGCGAGGCGGCCCAGATGAGTGGCAGTGCGACAAAGACAAACGGGTAAGAAAAGAATTGCAGTATCAGGAAGATACTGGCAAGAGAAACAAGGGCCACGCCAAGAAACCGGACGAGAGGCCCAAGTGAAAGCAGCGCCCCCCTGGTTTGCTTGCTGAGCAAGTGAATAAAGGGCAAAAATACGCTGATCCCGATGGTATCCGCCAGATACCAGGATACAAAAACGTCGTTGAATGCCAGACCACGAAAAGTCGCGGCAACGCCAGCCCCGACCCCAGCGCCTGCGACCGTCGAAAGAAAGGCACCAAAAAACAGGAAGCGCACCCAGCGCCACACGCTACCAAAAAAATCGCCATCGGCGCAGAAAAAGCGCAACAGCGCCGCCGCCACCAGCGACTCGACCACGCCGGCAAGGGAATACAGAGCTGCGATAAAAAATTCCAGGCCACTGGCGATGGCCGCTACCACGCAGCCAACGAAAGAAGCGGACAGCAGTAGTGCCCAAGCCCTGACAGGAAACCGGTACAAAAAGGCTATGGTCAGCGCATCCGCCAGCCAGATGGCAGCGACGCCGCTATTGAGGGAAAGGAAGTGTTTACACAGGTATGCCAGGCAAAAACTACCCGCCATCAGCAAAAAAGCTGCGGGTAGCGGATTGGTGCGCGCAATATTCTGCGCGACCATGGACGGAGTCACTTTATTCTCGCCAGGGAAATGAACGGACATCAACCATAACTTCCTTTTGATTGGCTTTTATTGTTTTGTATCAATCCAGAATCGGTGAATGCAACTCTCCCCCAAATTCAGATTCTCGTACGTCACTCCACTGAAGAGCGGCTATCAATGTCATCCTTGCTCTGGTTAATTTTCAATGTCAAACAGTAGCGCAACCCCTCTGCCAGGGTTGAAAGGTCGTAACTCGTCGGCACGCATACATCCAGGCAGTCGGCACGCTGATCAACAATCCCCAGCAAAGGGATACCTGCAGCTACCATATCCCCTCGCACGATAGCCGAAAAATCCTTCATTGAGACACCAGGCAGTTCGCCGTCCAGCACAATGATATCGGGATTTTCAGTTCGCGCGCTAAAGATACCTTTCATGGCATCGTTGACGATATGTACTTCCACTTGCGGAATCGATGCCAGCACGGCCTTCATCCGATTGGCCGAAGCTGTTCTGCCGGCGACATACAACAGGCGGCAGGCCGGCAGTGTGCTTGTGTAGTCGGGACGAGCGGCCATTTGCAGGACTTCGCTGGGAGCGTCGTTCATCATGAACTCCACCCAGAATACCGAGCCCTGGCCCTCTTCGCTGTCAAAGCCTATTCGCCCACCCATTGCCTCGGTCAACTGCCTGGCAATCGCGAGCCCCACACCGGTTCCCTCGATCTTGCCCTGCTCCGCTCCCAGCCGGTTGAATGGCTCGAACACTTGCGACTGCTTACCGGCAGCGATTCCGCTGCCGGTATCGAGCACGCTAAGTCGCAACCAGCCCTCAGCTTGTGGCGCAAATGTGATGACGACACGCCCATTCTCACGGTTGTACTTGATGGCGTTGCCCACCAGGTTCAACACCACCTGCTTGAACCGGGTGGGGTCAGCGAGAATGTAGGCGCGCTCCCAGCCCAAAGGCTCAAAGGTGAGGCTGACCTTGCGGGTTTCCGCCAGGGGTTCGAGTAACTGACGGCAATCTGCTACCAACGGTGCCGGCCGCACCGCCTCAATAGAGGGAGCAAGACGATTGCTGTCGATACGGGCGAGATCCAGAACATCACCGACCAGGTGCAGCAGGTGCTGGCCGGCTTTACGAATCTCACCGAGGCGCTGGCGCTGATCCGGATTCAGGCTCTGGTCGAGCTCCACCATCTGGCTGTATCCGAGAATGGCGTTCAACGGCGTGCGCAACTCATGACTGAGACTGGAAATAAGCTCTGTCCTGTCCCGGCTTTCCTGTTTCAGCCGGATCAGGTCCTCCTCCACTTTCAGCTGTCTTTTCTTGCTCGCGGTCACGTCCTGAAGGGTCCCCAGCATCCGGATCGGCTGCCCCGCACTGCTGCGCTGCACATTGCCGCGGCAGCGCGCCCAGACAATACCACCCTCCCGGTGCCTGAGTCGGAACTCCACATCCAGCGGTAACTGTTCGCGGACGTTATCCGCCATAGCCTGTTTTACGTAAGGGTAATCCTCCGCCACCATGTGCGTTTTCCAGCGCGCCAGCGCCGCCCGGGCATCTAATTCGCTGTGCCCGCGGGGGTAGCCGAGCATTCGCCAGCAGGCATCATCCAGAACCACTTCATCTACCTGTAAATCCCACTCCCAAAGGCCATCTCCAACCGTATCCAGGGCATAGTGGAAGCGCTCACCGGAAAAATAGGAAAGGGATCTGGAGGAAAGAGACTCGCTGTAATCGGTGCAGCCACCGAGAAAAAAACGCTCGCCGGACGGCGAGGTGAAAGCCCTCGCCCACAAGCGAAGCCAGACCGGTTGCCCGTCACGGGCGTACGCCCGAATGGTGGTGTCAACAAAAGTGCCCTGCTGGCACAATCGGGTACGCAGCGTTATCAGCGCATCGCGGTCGTCGGAGTGCACCAACGCCAGGTCACCACTCCACACCCCCGAAAGCGCCACTTCGGGATCACGGTGCAACTGCAACCAGAGGTTTCCGGTAGCCCTCTGGGCCCCGCTCAGAGGGTGCCACTCCCAGACTCCCCGATTGGCGCTCAATAGCAGGCTGTGCAGGTAGTGCACTTGGGTCAACGCCTGCTTCGGCTGCAAACCTTCCAGCTCACCGGGCGTGGCGAGATTCAGGCTGACTGCTTGAGGTTGAGAAGGGTCTGAGTTCGACACTGTCTTGCCGCCTGGACGTGCTGGACTCAGCCAGCAGTCGCAAAAATTTCGGTAAAATCGAAGACTAGTGAATCACTTATCAGCGGATAAAAAAAGGCCCCGCAATGCGGGGCCCAAAATAGCGATGATGAGAGAAAACGGGAAGTCACGCATTATTACGTTTGCCATAACCCGTGATGGTTTCCCGGAGCGCAGGCCAAGTGGCCTACACAATAGATAAAGCAAGCGGTGTGCCAACTTTTAAAAAACCACGAAGAAACGGTCTAAACTCGGTATTTCGCTCAAAAATCAAACGCGCCGAACGGGCAACTGGTAGATACTTTATGCCGCTTAACCCCATGGCACGGAAAAATGACAGCGCTTGAACCAACAATGAACGCAAAATTCATCTCGCGCACCAAAACAATGCACAGAACCACCCAATCAGCGATAAAGTGACTAAACATTCTCAAATTGGCAATTGTCGTCCTCTTGGGCAGGTGCCCGCCATGAGCATCTGGGGTAGCATCTACCTTATTGACTGCCCCGAGAAGTTTGCGAATACCAACGCCCAAACTTCACCAGTCACGCCCGCAAGCGGGCACAAAATGTAGAAAGGCTCTAACAAGGTTGTAAGTATGAAAGCAGTTCCCGAAGCCCCTCGAATCTGGCTGACCACGATACTGTTTGCCAGTACCGCTTTAGTGGCTCTGGTTCTCGTCCCGCTGTATGGCGTCCTGGTAGGCTATCACTGGTACCAGTGGCTGGCATTTGCGGTACTGGGCGCCTTCTGCGGGTTCTCTATTACCGCGGGGTACCACCGCCTGTGGTCCCACCGTACCTACGAAGCACACTGGTCTCTGCGTCTGTTCTACGCACTGTTCGGCGCCGCAGCGCTGCAGAATAGTGCGTTGATCTGGTGCTCAGGGCACCGCCGCCACCACCGCCATTGTGACGACAACAATCACGACCCCTATTCCGCCAAGCGCGGCTTCTGGTTTTCCCATATCGGCTGGATGCTGCGGGAGTATCCCAGCGGCGAGGTGAACTTCGACAACGCCAAAGACCTGCAGCGGGACAAAATCGTGATGTGGCAGCACAACCATTATGTCCCCATCACTGTCGCGATGAATGTCGGTGTTCCCCTGATACTGGGTCTGCTGACCGGTGACGTGATCGGAATGCTATTGCTGGCCGGGGTACTGCGCATCGTGGTCAACCACCACACCACCTTTTTTATCAATTCCCTTGCCCACATTTGGGGCCGCCGCCCGTATACCGATGAAAATACCGCTCGCGACAACGACTTGCTGGCATTTTTCACCTTTGGTGAGGGCTACCATAACTATCACCACATTTTTCAGACTGATTACCGTAACGGTATCCGCTGGTACCAGTGGGATCCCACCAAGTGGCTGATCAAGACCGCCAGCTGGGTGGGCCTGGCCAGAAACCTGAAAACCGTACCCGCAATGCGAATTCAACGCGCCATGCTGGCGATGCAGTTCAAGCGAGCAGAGCAGAAACTGGAGCACTCGAAACACAAAGAGAGCTGGAAGCAGTTACTGGAGCGGGAAGCGCAGGACTTCTCTGCCTCGCTTGCCGAGTGGAAAGGGTTACAGCAGCAGCGCTACGAAAATGCCCGTGAGCGCCTGATGGCCTCCTGGGAAAACGCAGCCATTCGCACCCGGGTAAAAGAACTCGAATACAGCCTCAAGATGCAGCGCAAGCGGCTGCAGATCATGATGGGCCAGTTCCACCTGGCTCCGGCTGCGGCCTGACGGATGGATTTACGAGAAGAGGCGGCCAATGGGCCGCCTTTTTCTTGCCAGTAAAAAGCCCAGCGAAGCCGCCGGCCGCACGGAATATGACTGACGAGGACTTGAACGCCCACGGATATGCACTATAACCATAAGAGAAACATAACAGTTCCGCCAACGACGGCCCTGCAGAGAAAACTATAATTAAACCAACCACTGAGAAGGCGCAGAGATGAAGACGTTCAAACAGGCCCACGAAGTTCTCAAAAACGCCCAGAAGTTCCACCTGGATATGGCCGGTGTCTACCAGCAACTGCTGGAAAATGCCCAGGACAATCGCACTCAGTTGCTGCTCAAGCACCTCCATGAGCACGAGCTGCGCCTGGCGAACAACCTGAAGAACTATGGCGCCGTTGCCGAGCAGAAGGTGATGCAGACCTGGCTTCAGTACACCCACGAAGAGAGCGCTGGCGACCTGGTCAAAAATCTCTACCTGAGCGACAAGCCCAGTATTGAAGAGATCAATCGCCTGGGTCAGGAGGTTGACCGTTACTTCTCAGACTTGTACCACTCTGTCTATGGATCCATAGAATCCGCTGAAGTAAAGGAAGTCTTTGAGAACCTCAAGCAAATCCAGGACAAGGAGCGCATCACCCTGTCCATGGCAACCAATTCACTCTGGGATATGTAGCCTCACGCACTGTCCCGCTTCTCGCTTTCCCCGCCTGTAAAAGATGAGAGCGCCACTCACCGGCGCCACTGGTGTGATACTGCTCGCAAAGCACGTGTAAAACCCATAAAAGTGGCGCGAAACACCGCATATATGATCATTTAGTGAAACTCTGGTATTGCCTGAAGAGTGTCCCATTGCTATTTTGACAGCGATGTCATTTCGTGGCGCCGAGGTTTAGCGTCGAATTCATATAACAATAATCTGCCGCAAGGTGAACATTTTATGATCAGCAACAAGCTCCGGCTCGGTCTGGTGACCGCTGCCATGCTGTCTGCAGGACACGGTCACGCAGCCGTGGACTGCACCTCCCTGGCCACCTGGGAGGCCGGCCCGTCCTACTCAGGCGGTGCACAAGTCCAGTACAACGGCAATGCCTACCAGGCCAACTGGTGGACCCAGAACCAGAACCCCGAACAATACTCCGGCCAATACCAGGAATGGAGCCTGCTCGGGGCCTGTGACGGCGAAGACCCGCAATATCCCCCGCAAGGCTCGATTACCGCCCCCACCGGCGGGATTACAGTAAGCGAAAATGACAACGTTGTCATATCGGTTTCTGCAAGCGACTCGGACGGTCAGGTCACTTCCGTCGAGTTCTTTGTAAACGGCTCCCTCATTGACACCGACACCGCCGCGCCATGGGAAACAACCTGGGCCGCCACGGGTGCGGGCACAGCCACGCTCACCGCCAACGTTGTGGATAACGACAACCTCTCTACCACCACTTCCCCGGTCTCCATCACCGTTGAAGAGGAAATCGTGATCGGACCAGTTCCGCCCAGCGTGAGCCTCTCGACACCCGCCAATGGCTCAAACCACACGACGGGCGACAACCTGACCATTCGCGCGAGCGCCTCCGACAGTGACGGCTCTGTGAGTCAGGTAGCGTTCTTCGTCAACGGCGACCTGCTCGCCACGGACTCCAGTGCACCTTACGAGACCCAGTGGACGGCTACACTCGGCACCCACACCATTTCCGCGGTAGCCACCGACAACGACAACCTGGAAGCGAGTGCAGAAGCGACAATCTCTGTGGAAGACGAGCAGGTTGTGACCGGTGAACATCCCTGCCGCCCTGATGGCCTGTATACCAGCCCGGGTACCGCGCCCAATTACTGTGACATCTACGATGCCGATGGGCGCGAGAACATGGGTGCAGACCACCCCCGCCGGATCATCGGTTATTTCACCAGCTGGCGGAACGGTGCCAACGGTCAGCCCAGCTACCTGGTGAAAGACATTCCGTGGGGCAAGATCACCCATATCAACTATGCCTTTGCCCATGTAGGCAGCGATTACTCCGTGTCCGTGGGCAATACCAGCGATCCCGCCAACCCGGCGACCGGCATGGAATGGCCGGGCATTGCCGGTGCCGAAACCGATCCGGATTACCCGTACAAGGGACACTTCAACCAGCTGTCCAAATTCAAGGAACAGCACCCGGACGTGAAGACCCTGGTCTCCGTGGGCGGCTGGGCCGAAACCGGTGGCCACTTCAATGAAAATGGCGATCGCGTGAACGACGGCGGTTTCTACACCATGACCACCAACGCCGATGGCACTATCAACCACCAGGGCATCGAGGCGTTCGCCAACTCCTCCGTGGACTTTATCCGCCAGTACGGCTTTGACGGTGTGGATATCGACTACGAGTACCCCACCAGCATGAACGACGCCGGTAACCCGATGGACTTTGGCATTGCCAACCCGCTGCGCGGCTCGCTGATGGAATCCTACGCAGAGCTGATGCGGGTACTGCGTGAGAAGCTGGACCAAGCGGGTGAAGAGGATGGTACCCACTACATGCTCACCATCGCCTCGCCCTCGTCCGGGTACCTGCTGCGCGGTATGGAGACCATGCCGATTACCCAGTACCTGGATTACGTCAACATCATGACCTACGACCTCCACGGGGCGTGGAATGAATACGTTGGCCATAACTCCGCGCTGTTCGACAACGGCAATGACCCGGAACTGGCCGCTGCCAGTGTCTACAGCACTTCCCAGTATGGCGGCATCGGCTATCTGAACATCGACTGGGCAGTGAAGTACTTCCGCGGTTCGATGCCAGCCGGCCGTATCAACATCGGTATTCCTTACTACACGCGCGGCTGGCAGGGCGTATCTGGTGGCACCAACGGGCTCGGAGGCTCGGCGGCACTACCAGCGCAGTCTGAGTGTCCGGAAGGTACCGGCGGCGCTGCTGACTGCGGCAACGGCGCCATCGGCATCGACAATATGTGGCACGACAAGAATAGCGTCGGCGAGGAAATGGGTGCGGGTTCCAACCCCATGTGGCACGCCAAGAACCTGGAAGATGGCATTCTCGGCAGCTACCTCTCCGCCTATGGCCTGGATCCGGCCAACGACCCGGAGGACGCACTGGTAGGTACTTACGTGCGCAACTACGACAGTGTGTCCGAGGCGCCGTGGTTGTGGAATGCACAGAAGAGCGTGTTCATCTCGACCGAGGACGAAGAGTCCATGGACGCGAAGGTCCAGTACGTGATCGACCAGGGCGTGGGCGGCATCATGTTCTGGGAACTGGCCGGTGACTACGACTGGGATGCGTCGAAAGGCGAGTACTTCATGGGGGACACCCTCACCACGCTCGCCTACGACAAGTTCGTCAACGCCAGTGACTACCGTCACCTGCGTACCGACCGTGTGGTACCGGATGAAGCACTGGATATCGGCATCGAGATCACCGGGTTCAAACTGGGTGATCAGAACTACCCGCTGAATCCGAAGCTGTATATCACCAACAATACCGGTGGCACGCTTCCCGGCGGCACCGTGTTCGAGTTTGATATGCCGACCTCAACTTCCAACATCATCACCGACCAGAGTGGTGCCGGTCTGGAAGTCATTGAAGACGGGGCAAACGCCGGCGGAGGTAATGTGGGCGGACTGGAAAATGAATTCCACCGCGTGCGCTTCAGCCTGCCGGCCTGGCAGGATCTGGCAGATGGAGAGAGCTGGGATATGACCCTGAACTATTACCTGCCGGTTTCTGGCCCCCAGGCATATTCAGCCACGGTAAACGGCACCACCTATGCGCTGGCATTTGAATACCCCGACCTTCCGCTGGCCGAGCTCGGCAGCGGCGGTGGCAGCTCCTCCGGTGGCAGCTCGTCCGGTGGTAGTTCTTCAGGCGGCGGCGGTGACACCTGCAGTGATGCCGGTGTCAGTACCAGCGGTCTGGTTACCTACCCCGAGTGGCCCCGCAGCAACCACGCCGCAGGTGGAGACCGGATCATCCACGATGGCAGCGTATTTGAAGCCAAGTGGTGGACCCAGTCGGTGCCGGGCACTGCCGATGGCAGCTGGGCATTTATCTGCTCGATTTAAATTCTGAACCGAAACGGATTTCTACGGCCGGCGACGCAGCGCCGGCCAAATCTCACAGGATGGAAAAGTGGTAGACGGATAAGTAGTAAATACGATTCTCTCTGCGTTGTGACCAATAGGAAACTCCTGTACAGGAAATACTCCTATATTTGCCCCGGCTTTGGCCGGGGCTTTTTTCGTTTTTGTGAACCGTGATTTCGGCTTCAAACATGTCCTATCATGGTGCTCAATAAATTTTCGATTCACTATTTCACTTGATTAGCAGTAACGATCATGGCCAATAAAAAACAACGACTCGCATCGGTAGACGCACTACGCGGTTTCGATATGTTCTGGATCATCGGTGGCGAGGCGCTGTTCCTGCCACTGTTCGCACTTACCGGCTGGACAATCTTTCAGTTTGGCCATGGACAGATGCAACACACCCAGTGGCACGGGTTCAGTTTTTACGACCTGATCTTCCCGCTGTTTATTTTCCTTTCCGGTGTCACCCTGGGGCTTGCCAACAAGTCTCTGCGTGGCCTCCCACTGAGCCAGCGGACACCGGTTTACCGTAAATCCTTCAAACGCCTGTTCTTGCTGATTTTACTGGGGGTTTTATACAACCACGGCTGGGGCGCGGGCATTCCAGCAGACCCTGGTGAAATCCGCTACGCCAGCGTACTGGCCCGTATCGGCTTCGCGTGGTTTTTTGCCGCAATGATTGTGTGGCACTTTGGTCTGCGGGTTCAGTATGCAATCGCTGCCACAATCCTTATCGGCTATTGGCTGCTACAGGTGAGTGCGGGGCCACTGACTCCGGAGGGCTCGGTGAATGCCTGGACCGACCAGCATTTTTTGCCGGGAATAACCTACCAGAATCGCGCCTACGACCCGGAGGGGATACTCTCCACCATCCCCGCCGTTGTTAATGCCCTGTTCGGGGTATTCGCCGGGCGCTGGCTGGCACGGCACTCAGGTAATCACAAAGCGATCCTTAAGGGTCTTTCTGTCGGCGCAACCGCATGCTTGCTGGCCGGCTTCCTGTGGCACTGGGCATACCCGGTAAACAAGGAACTCTGGACCAGCTCGTTTGTGCTGGTCACCTGTGGCTGCTGCCTGCTATTGCTGGGAGTTTTCTATCTGCTGGTGGATATGTGGCACTGGAAAGCCTTCACCTACTTTTTTTCGGTGATCGGATGCAATGCGATACTGGTTTATCTTGGCACCAGCCTGATCAACTGGCAGTACAGCAGTAAAAGCCTGTTCGGAGGCATTGCCTTGGCTCTGCCGCAAGCTGCCGGCACCTTGCTGGTTGCCTGTGGGGTAATTCTCTTGCAGTGGCTTGTACTGCGGTTTCTGTACAAGCGTGGGATTTTTATCAGCCCCTGACCACACCAGTAACGGAGCGGCGAAAGCCGGGACGGTGGCGACGACACACCGGACCGGCTTCACCACTGCTCAACAGGACCGCTTCTGCACTGCATCGACAATCGGCTGATTGGCATCGGGAAAGTGATAATTGGCAAGGTCTGAAGCGAGCACCCAGGCCAGTTCCTGGCCCTCGACACCCCGCGCCTCTCCACTGAACTCGGTCACGCACCAGGTATCCAGAAAGACCTGCTTGTCACCGTAGTCGTGACGCACCTCGATCAGCTTTTCCATCGCCAGCACATCTATATCCAGCTCCTCGCGCAACTCCCGGGTCATTGCCTGCTGGATGGATTCACCAGACTCTACCTTGCCACCGGGAAACTCCCAGCGCCCTCCCATATGCAAATGTACCGGACGGCGGGCAAGCAGGATGCGGCCGTCATTGCCCAGTATGACCCCCACTGCAACGTGAATATGCTTAACCGCGGATTCCCCCATCAGGTGCGATACTCCGCATTGATGGTGACGTAGTCGTGGGAGAAGTCGCAGGTCCAGATATGTTCGCAGGCATTACCCCGCTGCAGGTCCACGGTAATGGTGAACTCCGGCTGCTCAAATACCGCCTGGCCCGCCTCTTCGGTATAACTGTCCGCGCGACCACCGGCATCCACAATCTGCACATCGTCCAGAAAAACACTGATTTTTCCAGGGTCCAGGTTCTCCACCCCCGCATTGCCAATTGCCATCACCAGACGGCCCCAGTTCGGATCCGAGGCATACAGTGCAGTTTTGACCAGCGGTGATTCACCTATCTCAAATGCCATGCGTAAGGCTTCTGCAGAGTTTGCTGCATTGTTTACCTGAACGGTAACAAACTTGGTTGCGCCCTCACCGTCTTTAACAATGGCCTGGGCGAGCTGGATATGCACGTCCACGATAGCCGCTTTCAGCTTCCAATAGGCCTCACTGTTGCGGTCCCCGATCACCTCGCCGGTAGCACCGCTGGCGATCAGCACACAGGCATCGTTGGTCGAGGTATCTCCGTCAACACTGATGCGATTGAAGGAGGCGCCAACCGCTTCTTTCACCAGCTCATCCAGCATTGGCTGGGGAATCGCTGCGTCGGTCGCGACGTAGGCCAGCATGGTCGCCATATTCGGCTGAATCATGCCCGCGCCCTTGGCTATGCCCACAACGGAAATGGTCTCGCCGGCGATATCCACGGAACAGCTCGCAGTTTTTGGGCGCGTATCTGTGGTCATGATCGCCTGTGCCGCTGCCGGCCAGGCGTCGGCCTGAAGCTGCGCGGCCGCGGTCGGAATAGCATCCAGGATCTTCTGTACCGGCAGGTGCTCACCGATCACCCCCGTGCTGAATGGCAGCACCTGGGAAGACTCGATACCCAACGCCTGGGCCACACCCTCGCAGCAGCGGTGGGCGTCAGCGAGGCCGCGCTCACCAGTGGCCGCATTGGCGTTGCCGGCGTTGATCAGCAGCGCACGGATGTTGCCGCCCGCAATGTGCTTCCGGGCAAGCAGTACCGGCGCCGCACAGAACGCATTCTGGGTAAAGGTGGCAGAGACACTGGCCCCGCTGGCGACTTCGATGAGCAGCAGGTCGTCGCGCTGCCAGTTTTTAATCTTGGCCGGAACTGCGGAAAGACGGACGCCGGGTATTTGCGGCAAGAGCTTCGGCGGGGACTGGGCCATGGTGATTATCGCCTTGTAATAAGAATGAATGGGGCAGAATTATATAAACGGCGACCCCAAAACAACAAAACCATAAAAAATAAAAAAGCCCGCAGGTTTAGTGCGGGCCTATTTCGTCTGAAAGCCGGAGGCGATCAGGAGGGCGTGGAGGAAGTCAGCTTGCCGTGGCATTGCTTGTACTTCTTGCCGGATCCACACGGACAGGGATCGTTACGCCCTACTCGCGGACCGCGCCGTGCGGGCTCTTGCGCAGCCGCAACAGGTGCCTCCACTTCAGGTAAGGCGGAAGCTTCAGCGTGTTGCAGTTCGAGTTGCTGACGACGCTGGGCTTCCAGTCGACGCTGCTCCATTTCTTCCATCTGTTCACGAGTCATTGGCTCGACATGCGCAAGCACCCGGATAACCTCGTGCTTGAGGTTGTCCAGCAGGCTCTGGAACAGGTGGAAGGATTCACGCTTGAACTCCTGCTTCGGGTTCTTGTTGGCGTAGGCCCGCAGACCGATACCCGCGCGCAGGTGGTCCATGCTCGACAGGTGCTCTTTCCACAACTGATCCAGAACCTGCAGCATCACCTGCCGCTCAACGGTGGGCATCAGGTTTTCGTCACCGGTGCTCTCGGCAATACGCGCCAGCTTGTTCTGGTAGGCCTGTTGAGACTCCTCAACGATCTTCGCGCGCAGGCTCTCTTCGTGCAGGGTGCGGTCTTCATCCAACCACTGCTGAACCGGCAGTTGCAGGCCGAGCTCCGCCGCCAGCTGCTGCTCCAGTGCGGGGATATCCCACTGCTCCTCGACGCTCTGCGGTGGTACGTGAGTGGAGATCAACTCATTGACCACATCCTCGCGAATCGCGTTGATGGTGTCGCTGATGGTTTCAGCCTCAAGCAGCTCGTTGCGCTGGGAGTAAATGACCTGACGCTGGTCATTGGCCACGTCATCGTATTCCAGCAGTTGTTTACGGATGTCAAAGTTGCGACCTTCCACGCGGCGCTGGGCTTTCTCGATGGCATTCGACACCATACGGTGCTCGATGGCTTCACCACGCTCCATCCCCAGCATCTGCATGAAGTTCTTCACCCGGTCGGAGGCGAAGATGCGCATCAGGTTGTCTTCCAGTGACAGGTAGAAACGGGTTACGCCCGGATCGCCCTGGCGGCCCGCACGGCCGCGCAACTGGTTGTCGATACGGCGGGACTCGTGACGCTCGGTACCGATGATATGCAGACCGCCGGCTTCAATGACGGTCTCGTGGCGCTTCTTCCATTCCGCCTTGATCGCAGCAATTTCGTCTTCTGTGGCTTCGCGCCCCTCGCGCTCCTGAAGCTCTTCAACCTCGGCTTCCCAGTTACCGCCGAGCACGATGTCCGTACCGCGGCCAGCCATATTGGTGGCAATCGTCACGGTACCCGGGCGACCCGCCTGGGCAATGATCTGGGCTTCTTTTTCGTGGAATTTGGCGTTCAGCACCTGATGCTCGATCTTGGCCTTCTGCAGCATGCGAGACATCTCCTCCGATGTCTCGATGGAAGCGGTACCCACCAGGATCGGCGCTTTCTTGTCACGACAGTATTTGATGTCCTCGATGATGGCTTCGAGCTTTTCGCCCTTGGTGAGATATACCAGGTCGTTCAGGTCATCGCGCTGCTTGGGCTTGTTGGTGGGGATCACCACCACATCCAGGCCGTAGATCTGGCGAAACTCGAAAGCCTCGGTGTCTGCGGTACCGGTCATACCGGACAGCTTCGGGTAGAAGCGGAACAGATTCTGGAAAGTGGTGGAGGCGAGGGTCTGGCTCTCGCTCTGGATCTGAACGTTTTCCTTGGCCTCCAACGCCTGATGCAGGCCCTCGGAGAGGCGGCGCCCCGGCATCGTACGGCCGGTGTGCTCGTCGATCAGGACAACCTGCCCGTTCTGGACAATGTAATCCACGTCTTTGTGGAACAGTACATGTGCCCGCAACGCAGCATTGACGTGGTGCAGCAGGCCCAGATTACCGGGCGCATAGAGGGACTCGTCGTCTTTCAGCAGACCGCCACGGGTCAGCAGGTCTTCGATCAGCTGGTGACCGTCTTCCGTCATCTCTACCTGGCGGGTCTTTTCGTCAACGGTGTAGTGGCCTTCACCACCCTCCTCTCCACGCTCCAGCTGCGGGACCAGCTTATTCATGGCCATATAGAGCTGTGAAGAATCTTCAGCGGCGCCGGAAATGATCAACGGGGTACGCGCCTCGTCAATCAGGATGGAATCCACCTCATCGACAATGGCAAAGTTTTGTGGGCGCTGGGTGCGGTCTTCCTTGCGCAGCACCATATTGTCGCGCAGGTAGTCGAAACCGAATTCGTTGTTGGTACCGTAGGTGATATCCGCCTGGTATGCGGCTTTTTTGTCTTCCGGGTGCTGCTGGGACACCACAATCCCCACGCTCAGGCCGAGGAATTCATAGACCGGGCGCATCCAGTTGGCATCGCGGCTGGCCAGGTAGTCGTTCACGGTAACAATATGAACACCCTTGCCTTCCAGCGCATTCAGGTAGGCGGGCAACGTAGCGACCAGGGTTTTACCTTCACCGGTGCGCATTTCCGCGATATGCCCTTCGTGCAGCGTCATGCCACCGATCATCTGCACATCAAAGTGGCGCATACCGAGCGCGCGGCCACTGGCTTCACGCACAGCGGCAAATGCCTCTGGCAGGATCTGGTCCAGGGTCTCGCCATCGGCCAGGCGCTGTTTGAATTCGTCAGTTTTGGCTTTCAGCGCGGCATCGTCCAGCGCCTTGTACTCGTCTTCCAGCGCATTGATCTTGGCGACCACTTTGCGCATGCGCTTGAGTTCGCGGTCATTTTTTGAGCCGAAGACCGTTTTTATCAGTTTGCCAATCATTATTCAGAAACCACATTAAAGCTGAGAATATCCGCCGGCCCGAATCAAGGGCGCATCTGCGCGGAAAAGGTGCAAGTAAACAGGAAGGCGCCAGACGCCGCAACTGTGTATGAAGTTGCGGGCGCCACTACAGGATTACAAGTCTCCTGCCGCGCAAGAATAGAGGATAGTTGCTATCTGCCGGTGCGGCGGATGTAGGTGGCGGGGTCTACGGGGCGGTTGTTTTTGTAGACTTCAAAGTGCACATGCGGGCCGGTGGAGCGACCACTTGAACCCATCAGGGCGATAATCTGCCCTTTTTTCACCACGTCGCCCAGTTTGACCTTGAGCTCACTGTTGTGGCCGTAGCGGGTTTTGTAACCGTTGCCGTGGTTGATCTCCACGAGCTGGCCGTAGCCGTAGCGGTCTTCGGCCCAGGTCACCACGCCGGCGGCAACGGAAACCACATCAGAACCGTTTTTACCGGCGAAATCCACACCCTTGTGCCAGGACCGGCGGCCACTGAACGGGTCGGTGCGGTAGCCGTAGCGGGAAGACATCCAGCCCCGAGTAATCGGTCGCCCGGCGATGAACTGCTCATCCTGCAACTGGCGACGCGCCATCAGGGAATCGAGGGTAGACAACTGCATCTGCCGATCTTCGATCTGATCTGACAGGTCACCGATGACTTCAAGGAATTCGGGTGGCTGGTAGGGAAGTTCGCTGGCACCGCTGACACCCGGATCCTCGGGGCCACCGACGGCCGGCACGCTGCCAAACTGAAACTCACCCTCATCAAGCTTGGCGATGGTAGTGAGGCGCTCGCCCAGAGCGTCCAGGCGGGTCAGGCGCGCCTGCATTTCCGCCAACTTGACGGTAAGCGCGGTGAGCTGTTCACGGGCCTGCTGATCGGCCTCCTGAATTTGATCCTGCTGCTTTCGCAGGGCCTTGTTCCAGGCCTTTACCGCACGGGCATCGAAAACGTCTGATTCTGAGGCTGGCATGTTGGCGCCCAGCCACAGCGCACCCACAGGCAACCCCAACAGACAGAGACTGAGCAGCGCTTTGCTGAGCCCCCCAAAGTTGAAGCTGCGGGAGACACCCCCACGCTCATTGACAAGAATAATTTTCATATCAGACGTGCAAGAATTGCGACATTTTGTTGTTTTATTGGTTTACTCCCCGGCCGGCGTCGATCGCTCGAACGGAGAAGGGACTGTCGCTTCCTGCTGCGTCCCGAGGCCATCCCAATGGCCAGTGGCAAACAGACCGGCTCTTCACACCGGTCTGACTGCCTGAATCGTCCACGTACCTGATGACGGCACGTAAAAAAGCCGGCAATTTTTGTGCCGGCTTTGCAATCTGCGCCCCTTACACCGCCAGAATCGGCTTGACGTAAGAGATTGGCGCTTCCTGCTCGCCTTCGAAGGTCACCATTTCCCAGGCATCTTCCTGGGCCATCAGGGTACGCAACGACTTGTTGTTCAGTGCGTGGCCCGATTTGAAGGCTTTGAACTCACCGATCACGCTGGTACCCAGCAGGTACAGATCACCGATGGCGTCGAGAATCTTGTGCTTTACGAATTCGTCTTCGTAGCGAAGACCGCCTTCGTTGAGGATGCGGTACTGGTCGATAACAATCGCGTTATCCACACTGCCACCCTGCACCAGACCTTTGGAGCGCAGGTATTCAATTTCATGCATGAAACCAAAGGTGCGCGCACGACTCACTTCCTTCACAAACGAAGTGCTGGAAAAGTCTACCGAGGAGCTCAGGTTGCGCCCCTGAAATACGGGGTGGTCAAAATCGATAGTAAAAGAAACTTTAAAGCCGTTAAAAGGCATGAAACTGGCAACTTTGTCGCCCTCTTCAACCGTAACCGGCTTTTTGATACGCAGGAATTTCTTGGCAGCCGACTGCTCCTGAATACCTGCGGACTGAATAAGGAATACAAACGGGCCGGCACTGCCGTCCATGATCGGAACTTCCTGGGCAGAAAGCTCGACAATCGCGTTGTCGATACCCAGACCAGCCATGGCAGACAGCAGGTGCTCAACGGTGGCAATACGTACATCCCCCTTCACCAAAGTGGTGGAGAGCAGGGTGTCACCCACGTTTTCAGCACGCGCTTCAATCTCAACCACCGGATCCAGATCGACCCGACGGAATACGATACCGCTGTTTACCGGCGCCGGTTTCAGGGTCAAAACGACCTTTTTACCGGTATGCAGGCCGACACCAGTGGCTCGAATAGCATTTTTGAGAGTGCGCTGTTTGATCATCTATGTCTTGGTTCCCATTCGGTGAGCTGCGCGCGAACCGCAGCGAGCCGGCGATAGTAACAGAAAATATACGCCAAAACCACATATAACGCATTGGTCACCTCGCCCAAATACGCTAAGAGTTTCAGACCGGGCTTTCCGCTCTCATCCCTGTAAGCATAGCCCAGAAAGACGACTGCAACGCCAAACCAGCGCACAGGACTGCCATTAATTGTACTGTTATACCAACTGGACGGTGGCGAAATAATGTAAAACCCGAGGCCAAAACCCGGCGGTCACCAGTTTTTTGACAGTTATCACGCCAACCGCAGCTCCGCGCTGAATATAATTTCAGCAGCCAGCGCGGGAACCTGAACTTCTTCGACGGGCTATCCCCTGACTTTCCCTGTTCACACAACATGGCGCGAGGTCAGAGTTTGCACCCTTGGACTGAATGCACCCTGAATACCTCGCCCATGCAATTGACCGCGTCCCTGCCTCAATTACTTGATCCTGTTCCGGCGGGTTTCAGATTAGCCACCTGAATCACTCGACTGGCAATCCAGGCCACATCATCACAAACCCGCACACCGGAGCGGGCGGACGCCCGGCCAAAACGACCGGGCGAAGACATGAGCAGATGGGTTCCGCCCCACAACACCGGTGGGTGGTAGACGGAATCAGTCTGCCTGGCGACGCAGGAACGCCGGGATATCCAGGTACTCCATATCCTGATCAGCCGGGTTCATTGTCGGCATCGCACGCTGGGAACGGTCAGCCTCGCGGGTGCTGCGCACCTCCTGCGACTCACGGGCAGCCTCCACCGGCTTTGCCGGACGCGCCGCTTCGCGCGCTTCCGCACGGCGGGTATTGGTGTTGTCCACGACCTTCTTTGGACGGACGGCCTGGGCGGACACCTCACCGAGACCCGCGGCCACCACGGTAACGCGCATTTCATCACCCAGCTTGTCGTCAACCGCGGTGCCGATCACCACAGTGGCATCATCGGAGGCAATCTCCTGCACGATCTGACCGACTTCGGAGTATTCACCCAGAGTCAGCTCCTGGCAGCCGCCCTCCTCACTACCAGTGATAATGTTCACCAGGATACCGCGGGCGCCCTGCAGGTTGACGTTATCCAGCAGAGGGCTGCGTACCGCCTTCTCGGCCGCTTCACGGGCACGGTTTTCACCAACCGCAGCACCGGAACCCATCATTGCCATGCCCATTTCAGACATCACAGTGCGCACGTCGGCGAAGTCCACGTTCATGATACCCGGGCGAATCATCAGGTCAGCGATGCCCTGTACAGCGCCCAGCAGCACGTTGTCCGCCTCTTTATAAGCGGCCTTCATGGTGATCTTGTTGCCAAGCACTTCCAGCAGGCGATCATTGGGGATGGTGATCAGGGAATCGACCTTGTCGCGCAACTCGAGAATGCCCTCTTCGGCAACGGTCGCACGCTTACGCCCCTCGATCATGAACGGGCGTGTTACGACCGCAACAGTCAGAATCCCCAGATCCTTGGCAATTTCAGCAACGATCGGGGCACCGCCGGTGCCAGTGCCGCCGCCCATGCCTGCGGTAATAAACACCATATCGGCACCGGTCAGTACTTCGGCAATGCGCTCACGATCTTCCAACGCAGACTGGCGACCAACATCGGGGTTAGCGCCCGCACCAAGGCCACGAGTAATGGTGTTGCCCAGCTGCAGGATAGTCTGTGCTTCCACATCCTTCAGCGCCTGCGCATCGGTGTTTGCGCAGATAAAGTCCACACCGTTCACTTCACTTGCGATCATGTGCTTGACGGCATTACCGCCACCGCCACCAACACCAATCACTTTAATGACAGGCTTATCCTGTACGCTATCTACGAGTTCGAACATTGCTGTTCCCCTTTTTTGCTCATGTCCAAAATTTAATTATCGATCCCGGTAATTATTTTCTGCTTCAGAGGTTGCCCCTGAACCAGTGTTTGACCTTGTCCCACCACTGGTTTTCGCTTCGCTGAACCGTGGAGTTCCTACTGCCTTTATTGTCTTCCACCTTGATCGCGTACATCAGCAGACCAACACCGGTGGAGTAAATCGGGTTACTGACGATATCCGTCAATCCCGCAATTCCCTGAGGTACTGCCAGGCGCACGGGCATATGGAAAATTTCCTCAGCCAGCTCCACGGCACCTTCCATTTTCGAGGAACCGCCGGTAAGGACGATACCGGCCGCACACAGGTCCTCGAATCCGCTGCGGCGCAACTCCGCCTGCACCAACGTAAACAGCTCGTCATAGCGAGGTTCAACCACCTCTGCCAGCGCCTGGCGAGACAGATCGCGCGGCGCTCGATCGCCGACGCTCGGCACCTTGATCGTCTCCCCTTCGCGCGCCAGCTTGGCCAGCGCACATGCGTATTTGATTTTCAACTCTTCAGCATGCGGAGTGGGCGTTCGCAGGGCCATGGCAATATCATTGGTCACTTGGTCCCCGGCAATCGGGATTACCCCGGTATGCCGAATAGAGCCACCGGTAAATACCGCAATATCGGTAGTGCCGCCACCGATATCGACCATGCAAACACCAAGTTCTTTTTCGTCGTCCGTCAGCACCGCATAGCTCGACGCCAGCTGCTCGAGAATGACGTCTTCCACTTCCAGGCCACAGCGACGGATGCACTTTTCAATATTCTGTGCTGCGTTGACCGCGCCACTCACCAGGTGCACCTTGGCCTCGAGACGCACGCCGGACATACCCAGCGGTTCTTTCACTCCTTCCTGGCTATCGATCAGGTATTCCTGCGGCAAGGTGTGCAGGATTTTCTGATCCGCCGGAATCGCCACTGCACGTGCAGCATCGATCACACGATCCAGATCCTGCTGGGTGACCTCACGATCCTTGATCGCGACGATGCCGTGGGAGTTGAGGCTGCGGATATGGCTGCCGGCAATACCCGCATAGACAGAATGAATCTCACAGCCGGCCATCAGCTCCGCTTCTTCGACCGCGCGCTGGATGGACTGTACGGTGGACTCGATATTTACCACCACGCCTCGCTTCATGCCGGTAGAGCGGTGAGAGCCGATGCCGACAATGTTCAGTTCGCCGTCGCCGGAAACCTCACCGACAATCGCCACGACTTTGGATGTACCGATATCCAGCCCGACGATCATGCGTGGTTCAGTTGTTTGTGTCATTGGATTTTCAACCTCGCTGGGTAATTGCGCCGGTCCACATCAGGGATGTCGGATCAGGGCGGGGCCCAGCTTTTTATCTGCCTGTTTTGTTTTCAGTTTTCTGTTTTATCTTTTGGTTTCCATTGCACCGCAACTGCATTGTTATAGCGGGTATCAACGCCCACGACTTTTTGCAGGTGCGGCGCCAGTACGCCGCGTGTCAGACTGAGGAAGCGGTCAACCCGCTCCAGCAGTTCGTCGTGCCCAAGCTGCAGGCGGATACCACTTACCAGCTCGAGCTGCCAGCCCGCCAGGTCGTCAAACGACAGGCGGCGCACTTCCATATCTTTTGTTGTCAGCAGCCCAGCCAGAGCCTGGTACTGCGCCATAATTCGCTCAACCAGCTCCGCATCCCCTGCCAGCTCCGGCAGACGCAGGCCGCGTAGATTCTCGGGCCGGGGCAACAGCTCGCCACTGGCAATCAGAAGTTGATCCCCGCCCCAGATGGCGAGAGGCTCAGCCTCTTCCACCACCACCTCGACGCCGTTGGGCCAGCGACGACTCACCGCCGCATTTACAACCCACGGGTTGTCCATCAAAGCTGCGCGCACATCGTCGATATCCAGTGCAAAGAACCCATTGCGTAAATGCGGCAGAAGGATATCTTCAATTTCCGTTTCGGTCACCGCGCGAAATGGAGCCTTGACCCGTACATTTTCCAGCGCATCCACCCGGCTCAGTTCAACTGTGGGTGCCTGTTGCCACAGCCAGCGCGCGCTGTACCCGAGCCCCGCCGCCACCAGCAGCAAAAAACTCACCATGAGTATCAAACGCAGCGGGCGCAGCCCCTCATCCTCGTTCGAATCCGGCAGTGCGCGGGCGCCGCGAGGCGCCTGTTTGCCGCGCGCTTTTTTCTGCTTTTGAGCCTTTTTATCTTTCGTCACGTTTAACGTTCGCCACCGAGTGTCGTGTCTGCCACTTACTTGGCCGAATCGGGCTGGTCACCCAACCGCCATTCCGACAGCTGCTGTGCCAGGCCACCCACATTACCCGCACCCTGGGTAAGCACGATATCGCCCGGTTCCAGCAAATCTGCCAACACCGGTGGAACCTGCTCAACGGTTTCCACAAAGATCGGGTCAATCTGGCCCCGGTTACGAATGCTGCGCGCGAGCGTGCGGCCATCTGCACCGGGTATCGCCGCTTCACCGGCGCTATATACATCCAGAAGAACCAGTTTGTCGACCTGAGAAAGCACCTGCACAAAATCTTCAAACAAATCCCGCGTGCGGGTATATCGGTGCGGCTGATAGACCATCACCAGACGGCGCTCAGGCCAGCCATCACGTACCGTCTTTATCGTTGCCGCCACCTCACGCGGGTGATGCCCATAATCGTCCACCAGCATCACCTGCTCAGCGTCGGCATCGTCGCTGACCGGATATTCGCCATAAATCTGGAAGCGGCGACCTACGCCCTGGAAGCCATTCAGGCCCTCACGAATTGCCTCGTCGCTGACACCCTCCTCGGTCGCTACCGCAATCGCCGCTGTGGCATTCAGGACATTGTGAGTCCCAGGGATATTCACGCACACGTCCAGAGCGCTGCCATCGGGACGATGCACGGTAAAGCAACTGCGCAGAGGCTCCTGACGCACTTCACTGATGCGGAAATCGTTACCCTCGTCAAAGCCGTAGGTCGTCACCGGTCGCGCCATACGCGGAATAACTTCCTGAACATTGGCGTCGTCCCCGCAAACCACAGCCAGCCCATAGAACGGCAGGTTGTGGATGAAATCGATAAAGATCTGTTTGACCTTTTCGAAATCACCACCGTAGGTTTCCATGTGGTCCGCGTCGATGTTGGTCACGACAGTGACCATCGGCTGCAGGTGCAGGAAGGAAGCATCGCTCTCGTCCGCTTCTGCCACCAGATAGCGACTCTCGCCCAGAGCCGCATTCGCCCCCGCACTGTTGACCAATCCACCGATAACAAAAGTTGGATCCTTGCCGTCAGCAGCAAAAATCGACGATATCAGGCTCGTGGTTGTGGTTTTTCCGTGCGTACCGGCCACGGCAATGCCATAGCGATAGCGCATCAATTCGCCCAGCATTTCCGCACGGCGCACTACAGGGATACGGTGCTCTTGCGCCGCGATCAGCTCCGGATTGTCCCCGTAAATGGCTGACGAATTGACCACCACATCCACATCGCTGACATTCTCGGCGGCGTGACCGATCTGGACCTTGATTCCCAGGTTGCGCAAACGCTGGGTTACCTTGCTCTCGCGAAGGTCTGAGCCGGAAACTTCATAGCCCTGGTTTTGCAGGACTTCGGCAATACCACTCATGCCCGCACCGCCCACACCAATAAAGTGGATGCGACGAATACGGCGCATAGCGGGTACATGGTAGTGGCTGTCGCCGTTGTTCATATCATTCTCAATATTTTCTGAATTCTGTGTTTCGCGAGACATATCAACACCTCATCTCTTCGCGACATACGGCCAACACCCGGTCGGTCGCATCGGGCCTGGCAACGCGGCGTGCCGCCTCCGCCATGGCCAGTAATTGTTGCGGGTTCGCGAACAGCTCTTCGAGCAACGCTGCCAGTTGGCCAGCATCCAGCGCATCCTGCTGAATTACCCGCGCCGCACCGGCCTGCTGCAGCCACTCACCGTTTTTGGTCTGGTGGTCGTCAATGGCAAAAGGGAAAGGGACCATGATGGCTCCCAACCCTGCTGCGGCGATTTCGGACACGGTCAATGCGCCAGAACGGCAGATCACAAGGTCCGCCTTACCGTAGGCCGCCGCCATGTCAGCAATAAATGGCACTACCTCGGCATCCACACCGGCGCGTTCGTAGGCCTCTTTTGCCAGGTCCAGATGACGCTGACCAGCCTGATGAACTACCTGAGGTCGCTTTTCCTCAGGAATCTTTGCCAGCGCCTCAGGCACCAGCTCATTGATTGCTACCGCACCCAGGCTACCGCCAAGAACCAGCAGCTGCGCGGGCGTGTGCTTACCCACGCGCCGGTCAGGAGCCGGAAGCCCCGCGATTTCGGCACGTACCGGGTTGCCAACTTCCTGCGCGGCGGGTAATCCGCTCGGAAATGCCTCCAACACCCGGCTGGCAATTCTCGCCAGCAGGCGATTGGTGGTACCGGCCACCGCATTCTGTTCGTGAATGATCAGTGGTACTCCTGACAGTCGTGCCGCAACGCCGCCCGGGCCCGTAGCAAACCCGCCAAAACCCAATACCGCATCGGGCTTTACGTCCTTGACGACCCGAAGCGCCTGCCAGATTGCCTTGCTGATCTGAATCGGTGCTTTCAACAGGGAGCGGGCACCTTTACCACGTACCCCTTCCACAGAGATGAAATGCAATGGAATTTCTGCGGCCGGGATCAGTTGCGCCTCAATACCGCGCATGGTGCCAAGCCACTCTACCGAGCCGCCCTGCTCCTGTAGCGCACGGGCGACGGCCAGTGCCGGAAAAACATGCCCCCCGGTACCCCCAGCCATCACCAGGAATTTCTTACCGGTAAACGGTGCGCTGTCAGTCTGAGCCATTACGCCGCCTCCCCGGTTTTTTGATCACCCAGTTGCAGAGGGTTGAAGATCGGTAACTGACGGATCTTCGCAATGCCACCCTCGGACTCTTTTTCATCACTGTTCATTTCTTTCTGTGCGCGCCACGCAAGACCGAACAGCGCAAAACACACCACCAGGCTGGAGCCGCCGGAGCTGACAAAGGGCAGCGTCAAACCCTTGGTCGGTAAAAGTCCGGAGGCGACCCCCATATTCACAAACGCCTGGCCTGCCAGCAGCACCGCAATACCGAAAGTCAGTAACGCGGCAAAAAATGCCTGCTTCTCGAGCGCCTTGCGCACCAGCCGCAATAGTGACCAGGTCAGGGTGGCATAGAGGCCAATTACAACCAGGCCTCCGAACATGCCCCATTCTTCCGCTAGAATGGCGAACACAAAGTCCGTATGCGCCTCTGGCAGGTAGAACAGCTTCTGTACGCTGTTCCCCAGCCCCACGCCAAACCACTCGCCACGACCAAAAGCAATCAGGGACTGCGTCAGCTGATAGCCCCCGGCAAACTGCTCACCCCAGGGATCCAGGAAGGTGGTCAGGCGCTGCAACCGGTAGGGGCTGACCAGGGCCATCAACGCCAGCCCACAGGCCGCCAGCCCCACCAGTAAAAATGTATGTGGCAGACGCGCACCCGCGAGAAAAACCATCGCCAGTGCAGTACCTGAAATCACCACTACGGAACCGAAATCTGGTTCGAGCAGGAGTAGCACTGCCACAATGCCGAGCACCGAAATGGGCACCATAAAGCTGCTCCAGTGCCGCAATTTTTCGTGACGCCGGGTAAGGAAACTGGCAAAGAAAATCAGGCTGCAGAATTTGGCAATTTCTGCCGGCTGCACGGTAACTGGCCCCAATGCAATCCAGCGCATACTGCCATTCACGGAACGTCCCACTCCGGGAATCAACACCACCAGCAACATCCCCAATGCAAAAATCAACAGTGTCCAGGAAAGGTTGGACCAGGTGGCTAGTGAAATCCGACTTACCACCAGCGCGCCGAATGCCCCTACCGCCAGGAATACCAAGTGCCGCTTCAGGAAATACCACGAGTCGTTGTACATGTCCGCAGCAAAAGCGATAGACGCCGAGGCAACCATCACCACGCCAATGCTCGCAAGCGCCAGCACACAGAACGGTAGTACCCAGGAGTACTCGTCTACCGAATCATTCGCAGCCACTTTCAGCTTTGTCAGATCCTTACGGCTCACTGGCCACCTCCCGTACGTTCTGCGGTATCGGGAGAAGCGATCTGCTCCTTGACCGCACGGCGAAAATCTTCGCCGCGCGCCTCAAAATTGCGATACATATCAAAACTGGCACAGGCTGGAGACAGCAGTACAAAGTCACCGCTTTCTGCCATGGCAGTAGCCTCGGCAACCGCGATCTCCATGGTTTCAGCGGATTTTTGAGCCACACGGCCGGAAAAAACCTGCGCAATTCTGGGACCGTCCACACCGATGGTCACCAAACCACGCAGGCTGTGCGCAACATCTGCCAGAGGCGTGAAGTCTGCGCCCTTGCCGTCGCCTCCGGCAATCAGAACAATCTTGCGATCACCCTCGGCCAAACCATCCAGTGCCGCGCGGGTCGCCCCCACATTGGTGCCTTTGGAGTCGTTTACATACGTTACTCCGGCATGATCCGCTACCCGCTCGCAACGGTGAGTAAGACCGGTAAAGGTCCGCAGCACGTCGAGCATTGGCGCCATTGGCAGGCCGACCGCGTTACCCAGCGCCAGGGCTGCGAGTGCATTGGCCACATTATGGCTTCCCACCATCGCCAGCTCGCTTGCAGGCATCAGCTTGTCTGCGCCCTGCGCCAGCCATTTATCACCGCCTTCGGTTACCACGCCAAATTGCTGCAAATCCGGGCGATTCAGGCCAAAACTCCACTCGATGCTTTCGCGGGACAAGGGCCCACGAGTGAGCGGATCGCCGCGGTTAATCACGAACTGTTGCGCATGGCGGTAGACCCGCTGCTTGGCTCGGTGATATGCGGCCAGATCCGCATAGCGATCCATATGATCCGCACTGACATTGAGAATCGTCGCCACATCCGGCTGCAGGGAAAATGTCGTCTCCAATTGGAAACTGGACAGCTCAAGAACAAACAGCTCAGGCAGTGGCTCTCCACTCGTGAGAAGGTCCAGAACCGGCACACCGATATTCCCGCCTACACGAACGTCCATCCCGGCGGCTTCTGCCATCAGCCCCATCAGCGTGGTCACGGTACTTTTGCCATTGGAGCCGGTGATGGCGATCACTTTTGGCGCCGGCTGGACTTTGGCCAGCTCGCGTGCGAACAGCTCAATATCGCCAACCACCGGAATCTCCGCTGCCACTGCGGCAGCGATCGCAGGTTCGGCCACGCCAACCCCAGGGCTCGCGATAATTTCACTGGCGGCCAACAGGGTTTCTTTCTTGAGAGGCCCGCACTCAACAGGCACACCGGGGAACTCCGCGCGGAATTTGTCCAGCGCTGGCGGAGCTTCACGGCTGTCCACAACCACCGGAGAAATACCCTGGCACAGCAGAAAGCGCACTACCGATTGTCCGGTAGCACCCAGTCCGATCACCACTTTTCTCTCTGATGTTGCGATGAGGCTCATTGGCTCTTTATCTTTTCCCGAGTATCTGTTTTAAATCAGCGAAGTTTCAAAGTCGCCAATCCGGCGAGCACCAGTACCACAGTAATAATCCAGAAACGCACAATCACACGCGGCTCCGGCCACCCTTTCAATTCAAAGTGGTGATGCAGTGGCGCCATGCGGAAAATACGCTTGCCGGTCAACTTGAACGAGGCCACCTGCAATATCACCGATACCGTTTCCATCACGAATACGCCCCCCATGATGAACAGTACGATTTCGTGACGGGTAATAACCGCAATGATTCCCAGCGCCGCACCTAACGCGAGCGCACCGACGTCACCCA
Organism: Microbulbifer hydrolyticus; assembly: GCF_009931115.1. Taxonomy (NCBI): domain Bacteria; kingdom Pseudomonadati; phylum Pseudomonadota; class Gammaproteobacteria; order Cellvibrionales; family Microbulbiferaceae; genus Microbulbifer; species Microbulbifer hydrolyticus. Next base: position 3,061,855 of record NZ_CP047491.1, read on the forward strand.
TAAATACCTGCGCCGGATAGGTGTTGAACCAGAGGAATCCAAGCCCCGCCCCACCGAGTGCGGCGCAGAACACGGCCAGCTCACCGGCCCCCGAAATCGAGGGAATATGCAGGTAAGTGGCAAATTCCACGTGTCCTACCAGATAGGCGATCACCCCCAGAGCGCCGCCGACCATTACGGATGGCATGATGGCAAGCCCATCCAGTCCATCTGTCAGGTTTACCGCATTACTGGAGCCGACTACCACGAAATAGGTCAGCAGTATGAAAGCAACCGGTCCCAGATTGATCGCCACATCCTTGAAGAACGGTACAAACAGCTGGGTTTCCGCTGGGGTTGTCGCACTCATATACAGGTATATCGCCGCACCAAGCCCCGCCACGGATTGCCAGAAATATTTCCAGCGAGCGATCAGGCCGCGAGAATTTTTCTCCACCACCTTTTTGTAATCGTCCACGAAGCCCACGGCGCCGAAAACAAAGGTAACCAGCAGCGTCACCCATACCAGCCGGTTGCTGAGGTCGGACCACAGCAACGCGCCGGAAAAAATCGCCGCGAGAATCAGGGTGCCGCCCATGGTCGGGGTGCCGGACTTGCTCAGGTGTGACTGCGGACCGTCATCGCGCACAGCCTGCCCCACCTGCAGCCGGTTCAGCCAGGTAATCATGCGAGGGCCTACCAGCAGGGAAATACCCAGGGCCGTCAATGCGCCGAGAATGGCGCGCACGGTGAGGTAGTTGAAGACCGAAAAGCCCTTCACATAATGTTGTAGATATTCAGCCAGCCATAGCAGCATCGTTGTAACCTTCTATCAATTCCCGTTGGTCAGTGCCTGCACTACCAGTTCCATGCGCGCACTGCGGGAACCTTTCACCAGCACGGTGGTGTTTCCATCCAGCTCCGGCGTCAGTGCCTGGATCAGAGCCTCACGCTCGGAAAAATTGCGTTGTTTGTTTGGATGCCCGGCGGCAAATTCGATACTCGCAGCCGCGCTCAGGGTGCCGAGGGTAAACAGCTGGTCAATGCCACGCTCCAGGGCCAGCCGCCCCATTTCCCGGTGGGACTGATCCGCTTCCGGGCCCAGTTCCGCCATATCTCCGAGAACCATGATTTTCTTGCCTTCGCGCTGTGCCAATAACTCAATGGCTGCGCTCACGGACCCCGGGTTTGCGTTGTAGCTGTCATCTATTACCGAGGCACCGGATTTACTCTTGAATGACTGCATGCGGCCGCTGACACCTACCAGCGCACCGAGCCCTTCGGCAATTTCGCTCACCGGAATACCTGCGGCAAAGGCACAGCCGGCGGCGACCAGAGCGTTGTTCACGTTGTGCTCACCGAGCAACTGCAGTTGCACCGGGTGAGATACCCCCTCGACCACCAGATCGAATGATGGGCAGCCACTGGCATCCAGCGTTACGTTGACCGGGTGTACCGCCCACTGATGACCAAAGCCGACTTCCAGGGTGCGTACACCTTCGGGCATTCGGCCACGCCAGTAATTCGCGTAATTGTCATCGGCATTGACGACGGCGGTACCCCCGGTGTGCAGACTGGTATAGATCTGTCCTTTGGCTGTGGCGATACCATCGACGGAGCCAAACCCCTCTACATGTGCAGGTCTTACATTGTTTACCGCGGTAATTTGCGGCTTGGCGATGCTGCACAGATAGCCTATTTCATTAGGGCCACTGGCCCCCATCTCCACGATCAACACCTGATCCTCCGGCGCCAGGGAGAACAGGGTCATGGGCACACCAAAATGGTTGTTCAGATTGCCGCGCGTCACGCACACCTTATGGCGCTGACCGAAAATTGCCGCGAGCATTTCTTTCACGGTAGTTTTGCCGCAGGAGCCGGTAATACCGATGACAGTTCCCTGAAATTGTTCCCGGCACAAAAGGCCGATCTTGCCTAGCGCCACGGTGGTGTCGGCCACCAGCCACTGCGGCATTTTCGAGCCTTCAATCACCTTTTCGGTGACGACGCCCAACACCTTGCCGTCGATGTCAGCAAGAAAATCGTGCGCATCAAAACTCTCTCCACGCAGGGCAACAAACAGGGCGCCAGCGTCCAGCTTGCGGGTATCCGTGCACACCGCATCAAATTCCACGGAGCCGTTTACCAGCTCGCCGCCAAAACGTTGTTGCAACTGTTGCAGGGAAAGTGGTGCGATCATCAGCGGCTTCCCTCCACTTCCTGCTCGGCTCTGCGTGCCAAGGCCTCGGCCGCCTGCTCGCGATCGCAAAAATGCAACTTTTCACCGGCAATCAGCTGGTAGTCTTCATGTCCCTTACCGGCGATCAGCACCGTATCTCCCGCCACAGCCTGGGCGATGGCATATTGAATGGCTTCGGCGCGATCAACCTTTACGATGCAGTGCTCGCCGTCGGCGCCGCCATCGATTCCTGCGACGATCTCATCCACAATCGCCTGTGGATCTTCACTGCGGGGATTGTCGCTGGTCACGACCGCGCGGTCCGAAAGCTCCGCCGCGATACGTCCCATCGGCGCGCGCTTGCCGTTATCCCTGTCGCCACCACAGCCAAATACACACCACAGCTTGCCGCGGCAGTATGGGCGAGCCGCTTCGAGCGCGGCCCGCAGAGCATCTGGTGTATGCGCGTAGTCAACCAGCACATTGATTTCGGCGGCAGACGCGCCGTCACCTACTACCCGCTCCATACGTCCGGGGACCGGCTGGATATGCGGGAACTCGGCGAGAATATCTTGCAGTGGCATACCCGCGGCACCAACGGCTGCAATCACCGCCAGTGCATTGTGAATATTGAAATCGCCTATCAGAGGCGTACGCAGCTCACCTTCACCCCAGGGTGTAATCAGGTGTACCGAGAAGCCATCATCCAGACGCTTCAGGTCGCGCACCTGAAGATCTCCAGCCTGCAAGCCATAGGTAACCACTTTGAGACCACGCAATTTGCAGCGCTCTACCATCTGCGCTCCAAATGGGTCATCAATATTGATGACTCCGCGCTTCAGCTTCGGCAGACCAAACAACTTCTCCTTGGCTGCACCGTAGGCGGCCATATTGCCGTGGTAATCCAGGTGGTCGCGGGTGAGATTGGTGAACACTGCAGTATCAAATACCAGGCCGTGCACACGCCCCTGGGCCAAAGAGTGGGATG